>CAZNJT010000010.1:0-22222 GCA_964573475.1 uncultured Candidatus Bathyarchaeia archaeon
ATCCCAAGAATGAAGACCACATCATTGTCCACTGTTTTGAAAAAGTCTCTTCAAAAACATCGCAAAAAGCATCGCCTGCTAGTAAATTAGTGCTCCGGCCGGATTTGAACACGGGTTCTCTGTGTGACGATTGGACGTTATCAGCGGGAAAAGCGCCGCCTAGGAGCAGCTTTCAACACTATTCCGTTTCTGCTTCTTAAAGCCTTCCAAGCCTAGACATTCTTCAGAATGGCGCTGAAGGCTTCCGCCACTTTCTCTCGAAGGCAAGATTCCTTTTCCAGCAGTGACGTCGAAACTGGTTTTTGATGTTTAGACAGACTTTCAAGGATGAGCTTGCGTGCTTGCTCGTCTTCAAGGGCTTCCCATTGGAACGCGCCCGGCCTTTCAGGGTTTTCGGGGATGGCATAATTTCTAGCCTGTTCTAAGGTTAAGCCGACACGTTCAATGTTGAAGGGTACTTTGCACCATGAGCGAATGTCCTTGATTGCGGCCTCTAAGATTTGAAAACCCTTTTTGTCGTAGTCCCCAAAATACAGTGTTTGGATGGGTTTCTGGTACTTGCTGTGGACAGCTTCTAGTTTCTTGGCGATTTCCCATTTTAGGGGGATGCTGCAGTCTCCGCGGAAGGGAACGAGGCTAACGCGGTAGTTTCTGGTGTGGTACTCAAACTGCTAGTGCATGGCTTCGGCTTCAAACCAGATCTGCATATAACAGTCCTGTTCCTTGTTAGTGTCCAGGTCTAGCCGATAGGACGCGTAGAATTCGCCTTTGAAGTCGGCTTGCCTAATCGAGTCTGTCAAGGTGTCTGGCCGCCACTGTCCATAGAAGCTTTTTCTAGCCTTCGACAACAGATAATCAAATTTGGACATGTCCTTGTGTGTTTTTGGAGATGAAGCCTGCTTGAACAAGACGGTAAAACGTCCAGCGACTACTAACTTTGTATGGGACTGAACGGATTTTAGCCATGGCAAAATCTAGTATTTTCTGGCTTTCCTTTCTAGGATGCCATTCTTCACTCAATCACGCGCCCCCTACGCTGCTGGTCTTCGCTGGTTGACTAGAAGCCCATGTTTCCCTTCGCTGTCATGAACCAATATCAAGCTAGCTCGACACGTTTGGCACATGATGGTTTGGCACGCTCCAGGTTTGGGTCCAGGCTTGGGCTTGCTGATGCCTAGCGCATTGTCGACTTCCCGCTTGAGCCTCTGAACAGTCCATGACTCTGCAATAGCCTTCTCAGCAAGCGTGGCCTGCACATCCTCATCGGCGACTCGGCTGATCTGCTCTAGGTGCTTGATTCCCAAGTTGAAGTCTTTGTTGGGGGGTACTCGGGTACACATGTCTTTAGCCTTCTTTCCTAGTTTGCAGCTTACTTTGAGGTATTTCTTGACGGATTCCACGCCCGGCTTGTTTCCAGTCAACGCTTCAATGCTCATGCTTATTCCTTGAAGAATACTCTCTTCGGAGAAGCTTTTCTTCCGCAACTCGGCTAGTTCGGCGTATGCTTCAGCTCTTTCTAAGGCGCTCAGTTCCTTTCTGTGAAGGTTTTCAGCTAGCCTCCACTCTCCAACCTCGTCTTCATCCGTGAACCTGTGGATCCTGACGAGCACTTCAGCGAGTTTTGCGTGTACGGCGCCTTCAAATCTTAAGTATCCACAAACCCCCTCGTGTAGACCGCTAGCGTCCTCTGGCTTGACTATGATGGGTTCGATCTGTCCGTGAACTCTAAGAGAAGCAGCCATGTTTTCGATGTCTTCAACAGTGAAGTCTCGAATCTTAGTCTTCCAATAAACCGTGCTGACAGGCACAAGCCGAAACTCGTCCATTACCACTAAGGTCGTAGCTTCCACAGCTTCAGCTTGCCTCATCAGCCTTCACCTTTTGGCAAAATCATACGCGCCTTAGGTTCTTCGCATGGTTCTCTTAAAACTAAAATTAAAGCGTCTTTATTCTTCCAAAAATCCGAGCCCTTCCACTGAAAGTTTAGCCTTATAGATTTTCACGGTTTTGCCAATATGCTCAGAATAATCACGTGGCAATAACAAGCGTGGAGAAACATAAGTATGCTTTCGAGCTTTACGTGTGAATTTGCCGATTGTACCCCATGAATCCTTATCTGTTGATTCATGGATTATTATGTTGACTTTAGTAGCACAACACGGTAATCGATGTCGGTGTAGTGACACAACAGAGGAATCAGTTACGTTAATCTCAGTCATGGTTGCCCAGCCTCTTTAAATTCAACCTTGAAACCGCTCTTTTCTAAATCCCTTCTCGCCTTGTCAAAGCAGCTATTGCAAAAACATTGTTGGAAGTCAGGTTCTATTTTGACTTGCCATTCTGACGCTAGGCCACAATTATTATAGCATGGCTCAGCAGTTTTCACATGGCTGACGTAAGCGGTTTGGTCCTGTTGCACATAGTCTTTGGTTTCACCATTACTTTCTAGGACATCTGGAACAGAGTGATTTAAATGCAGATAATGCAGGCTTTTCTCGTTTTCCGTTTTTTTCTGGTAGCTTTCGGCTGTAGGGCTTTCGTTTGGGCTTGGAATGATAACCGCGGAATCTTCATTTTCACTATAGAAATATTTGGTGAATATGGCTTCAGGCGTTGTTTCAGCGTCAGTGATAAGATTTTCTCTAAGTGAAATGTGGTTTTCCGCGGTTATCGATCTGGCCTCATTTAGCCACGCTTTAAGCGAATCAAGCGTGAAAAAAACGGATAAATCGTTTTGCGTGTAATTTCCGTTTTTTTTCTCTTGTATGACCTTCAGTAGGTTGTGGCGTTTGTCGTTTGGGTCAGGTTCCTTAGTCATGTAGCCTACATCGCATAGAAAATCAACCCACTTCCTGATAGTGTCGCTGCTCTTACGATCGGAAAACTTTGCGTTCCAGGCGTCCGTTAAGTCTGCTATAGTGAATGTTGGGTTTTTCTTAGCCATTGGTTCTACGATTTGGTGAAAGAATGTTAAATGGTGTCCTGCCGCGCTTGTCTCTGTAGTTTCCCTTATTGCCCTCCACAGATTCATAACGTTGTCGTAGTCCTGCTTAACGGCCATGACATAGACGTGCTGTTCCTCTCTGTACTCAGGTATCGCCGGGTCTTTTCCTTCAACTTCAAACTTCAACTGTCTAACTAGAAGGGGCCTTTGCGCAAGGTGAAACAACGCGCTAACTTGGATTAAGCCTAACACGTGCTTGAAGTCTCTCATGCTCCTTGGAAACTTCGCTGGAAACAATGCCCCAAACTTTTCGGCATATGGAATTATGGCTTGCAGTTCCTTCATGTGGTTTCTGAAATATCTAACGTAGCTTTCCAAGAGTCCTTGGTTTAGGTTTTGCTCGAACTTCCATGGAAAAGCAACCTTGGAACCTGACAATATGTTAGCGTCCTTGTACTTGGCCTCTGTCGTTTCTGGCGTGAACGTGAAAGACCTAGTGGCCAAATCTTGAACGAATCTCTCGCTGGTGCTACAGAAAACCGTTGCTGGCCACCCCCTGATAATAACGTGCATGGTTTGAAGCGGCCCGCCTTTAGAGGTTTTATCAGTGAATTTATAGCTGATTTCCCAAACGTCATGGCTCAATACTGGTCTGAGCTTGTTGAATGTTTCGGGGTTTGGAGCCTCTAGGAAAACCAGAATTTTGCCTTGAAGGTCAACCAAGTAGTGCGCGGTTTTCATTTTCTCTCTGTATGCTTGATACGCCTCTTTTTCTTCAGGTGTAGCGTCTTTCTCTGGCTTGCTAACATACACTATAGGTTCGTTGTTCTTATCAACAAGCATACCTCTGTCATGCACTAAAGCTGTAGGCGATAAGCCTCCCAGAAACCAAACGTCCTCTTTCGGAAAGACGGTTAAGCTGTTGACTACGACATAGGTTTTTCCTATGCTGGGCTCGCCTCTCAAAAACACGTTTAAAGGCTCTTTTGTGTACGCGCTAAGGCCAGCTTTCAGGATTAGGTTGCTTGTAATTTTGTCGTGCTTCACGGTTCGCCCAATATACAGCATGAACTTGCTTTCTAGCTCTGGGTCAACAGCGAGAAGGTCGCCTGCCTTGAAGCCCCCCAGCTTCTTTAACCTAACCAAATCGAATAAAGGCTCAGTCATGGGTGGTCACCATCCGTGGGAATGGTTCTCCTGAAAATGGCGCGTGCGCCACACTCATACTTTCGCCTTCTTCGTCTCAAACGTTAAATGTAAACCTATGAAAGAGTCATATCTCCAAACAGCAACGAGTTTTTCGAGGGCTTCTCTCACCGTTAAACCTAGACGCCGTGCTTCTCGCTCAAAAACTTCTTTGGGAACTGTGGTTTCGATTGTGCTGCCGAATCTTCCTGTTAACCGAACTTTGTAGCGTTTTATGATTACGTCTTCGTCACTTGTTTGAATGGTTTCAGCCATTTCTGTTTGTCTCCTTTTTAATTCCATTTTTATGGTAAAGCTTATTTGAGCCTGACTCCCTTCATTAAACCGTAAAGTTCATGGAGATGCCCTTCAAAATGGAAACCATAGACATAAACACCGCAAAAAGAGGCTATCAAGCATTCAAGAAAAAGATGGAAAGCACTTACATGAAAGGCGAAGTGGTCACACGGAACAGGATAGCGAGAGACACTGGTGTAAACTACAACTATGTCGACATATACACAGATCGTATGGCAAGAGAACGTCACCTCAAAGAAGTTAAAGCGTTTATGCTCGGCTGTCCGAAAGACAAATTAGTTCTGTTCTCAAGCATCATTGGCAACTTAGCCCTCTGTGGCCACTGCGACAGCGAACTCCCATATCCGAGCGATTATGTGGAAACCGTGACATGCCCGTTCTGCGGCGCAGTCTACCCGAAAGAACAGTGGCATGTTGCAGAAAAAGACGTGTGGAATCTCCTCACGGAGATTAACTACTATGCAAACAAAACTTTGCTTGAAGATATACGTGTCATAGTTGAGGGGCCCCCTCAGATCATTCGCTCCTGGTTCACATGGCTTCAGAGCGAGTTGAGCAAACTTCCCTTTGGCAATCCTTGACCAGTCGCAAAAGCAAGGGAGATGCGACGCGCTAGGTGAGTGCAGTGGAGATATCTTCCGTAGTCCAAACTTTTAATTGGCTTTTTGGCGCTTTTGATATACCATGCAAGGCAAAGGCGATTCCCTAAGATAAATGTTGCTCTGCAATAAGGCCTAGCGTGGCTCATGCTAAACCGACAGCAGAAATTCACAACAATTTTAAATAACCTAGTGCAATTAGCTTTAGAGGTGGACGTAGATGGAACCGAAAGTCGAGATCGTTCCCTTTAGTCTTAGTCTCGCTTCCATTTGGATGCTGAGCCCAGACTTTATTGGATTGAGAGATAAGCTTGAGGAGAAAGGGTATACAGTAAAAGGGCCTGAAATGCAACGCGCCCCTGATTTGCTTGCGGTAAAGGGCACGGTCGAAGTGTATGCAAGCCCCGAAAGACGACTTTTAGGGGTTAGAAGCCAAACATCGTCAACCGACGTTGTTACAGCCTATGAGGAGTTGATGAGTATTAACATCGATGTGCTGAGTATTGATCCCACGAACATCATTTTTCATGAGTTCATTGGAGATCTTACCGTTTCAACAGGAGCCAATCCTATGGATGTCCTAGCCAAAGTCAGCCAGAGGGTAGAAGAGGTTAGGAGAATAGGTAATGTTCTTGGCGTAGATGCCTCTTCTATTGGTCTTCGAATCGCCCAAAAAGGAAGCAATCCGACTTCGACGAAATGGCTAAATCTCACGATTGAGCCGTTTTTTGTCAGTCATAGCAAAAGGTATCGTATCCAGATAGTCTATAGAGATGAGCTGCACAAAGTGAAGGAGCTAGTCAAGCATCTAGACAGCAAGCTAAAGCAGATACTTGACGAGTTGGAAAAGGATGTTAGGACTCGATGATAGCTACCCCTGAACTCAACTCATCAACTGCCATAGAGCTCGTACAGCAACCCTATTGCGAGACTTTCACTGGTACTAGAAGCTACTACAAGGAGACTATTCCAAAAGATGTAAGGCGCGGTCTTCTTCAAGGGCTGGCAGAGTTTGAGAAGTCTCAATGGAAAACTAGGCAGCTTGAGCCAAAGACTCTTGCTAGATTCCCTTTTGGCGATGATCAATCGCGCACGATACTGGATCAGAGCGCGTTCGTTACCCCTGGTCTCATCAATCACATTCCAGTCCAGAAACCCTACGAAATGACCGAAGTTGCGCGCGATTTCATCAACAGGCAGAAGAGACCGATAGATCTGAACAGAAGCTTGGACGTGGTTTCAACTCGGGTTTCTGACTTCATGAAGAAACACAGGATAACGGCAAAGATACTAATAGACACTGAGACCGACACCGAGTTTGATGATTGGACAGAGCCAAGGATTAAGATACTAGTAGAGCAGGCGAAGTTTGAGCGTGCTTACACTCTCTTTGACGAACTACTGAACTATGCATTGCAGAGTGTTCGAAAGAGGGAAATGAAACGGTTCAGGATAACTCTAGATGTTGGATGAGCGAAGAAGAATGATAACCGAAGACAGATTTCTCGAGTATGCAAAGAAGATAATGCGTCAGCATGGAATACTGGAAGAGGAGTCTAGAACCGCAATAAGCCGTGCCTACTATTCTCTGTATCATGTTACTGGCTCTGTTCTTCAGAAGAAATACAGCCTCCAGCTTATCAAGGAAATCCAAAAAATGTACTCGAAAAGAAGAATAGACCAAAGAAGGCTGAATAGGCTTGACAGGCAATATTTACGCTCTTTCAACTTGCACCGAATTTTCTATTTGACTCTTATGGATCTTGGACACACAACAATCGCATTCCAGTTCAAGAACTTTAGGTCTAAGAGAAACGATGCTGATTATGATCTAAACCTCAATTTCCGTGAAGGCCCGTCTAGAATCATCGTTAGTCAAATCGACAACCTTACCTCGAAGGTCAGCAACCTTTGACTCAATCGTGAACAGCTCCCAGAACAGGACACGGTTCTCAGTGGCGTGCCTGACTATGCTTCTTAGTCACACTGGTCTGGGTAGCAGTTCAGGGCAAACGGCCTTGCTCGTATCGGGCGGGAGTTTGGCGGAAAGCCAAACGTCTTTGTTGTCGCGGGATTCGTGCTTAGTTATTGCGTGGACATCGCAGAATTAACCCATTATTTTTAGCTTCTTTTTTTCCATTTCACTCTGCCGTAAGGAAGGCCAGTTCTTCCAGATATGCCAACATATACTTCGCTCGGAATTAATCTTCTATATTTTCTTCTTCCCATTCTCCTTCACCTCCTATTGAAGCTGTACAACAAGGTCAAGGTTTTTGCTGAAGAATTGCTCCCCATCTCTATAGATGACAACACTAATTCTATAGGTGATTTTGGAAACACCACTCTCTAGTGTGGGCAGAACGTTTATGACAGTGGTATGAGTTGCTTTTGATTCGAGTGTTTCTTCAGTGTGCCATATTGTGTCCGTCTTCTCAAGTTCTCTGGAACCAATTAAAAAACTCACCAAGTAATGCGATGAGAACTCGATCTTAATGGAGTGGGCGTTTTGAGCGTCATTACTCTGTAATGTAATTGCAATCGATGTTTGCATGCCGCTCACAATAGTATCGGAAGTTAGTGAACATTCCTTTACTTCAACTAAAGGTGGGGGATTGCCAAACATTCTTGAGAATATAGCGAAGACAATTACGATGGCTATTGCGATTACTATAATTCTAATGAAATTGCCTGAATTTGAAGACAAACTGCCCATTTCTATCACATTGGGAAAACGCAATGAGGAATACAAGACTCCTGATCAAAACTATATTGAAACTAGTTTAGGAAGGCAGCTGTGGAGACTGCAAAAAGAATTCAAACCAACCAAGAAGAAATCGGCAACTGTAATAAGTGCGCCCCAAGATTACCTTCATCCTTAGCAAGCATTTCGCAAGTCTAGAAATTCTTTAACGGATAGATCCGTATTTCTCAATGTGTATTCCAAGGTGCTCACGAACAATTCTTTGCGACCTACAGGTATATGCATGCATTGCATCACTCTCGTATAACGAGTGTGTATAATCATCATATGCGTTGAATCTTAGGTGGAAAAAATTGGTATTCTTAGCTTCTTTGAGATAGAGCCTTACATTTTATGCATAAGGGCATGCCTAAAATATTTTAACTTACACTTCGCAAATAAAATTGGTTAAACTACTTCGTAAGTGCAAGTATTATCTTTGAATGAAGAGATGGAAAACTGAATATGAAGCGAAGCAATTGGCATTCGTCGTTAAACAATTCCGTTGACACACTAGAAACGACGATAAGAATGCTGATTCTCTTTTGTTTTCTATTCGGATTGTCAGTGTTAATGGTCTACCATTTTTGCTATGAACTAATTCCCAGAGTTTTTGGTAGCCCGTGGATTGGACATATTTTTGGGTATTATACTACATGGGCAGATGGAGTTATTCCCTTGCAGGTATTGTTGCTTCTAATTCTTGACGTTACTATTAGAGACATTATCCCGATTTTGCTAATAATCACAGTTTTCTTATATGGAACCATTAGAATAAAGAGTAAATATAAACTGGTTCCCCTGTCTCAATATTCTCCAGGAACCCTTGCTAGAGTTGGAGACATCACCGCATCGACTAGGATTAAGAAACTTGAATGCTACGTGCTGAAGTCGAATGAACCTCAGGCTTTCGTTTTCGGAAAAAATAGTGATGCGAAACTTGTACTAACCAGTGGACTTCTTAAACTTCCTCTTGAAGAAATTAAGTCCGTCATTTGCCATGAACTAGGTCATATTTTGCACAAAGATGTGACATTTATGACATGGGGAGAAACATTCATAGGAGCTTTAAAGATTTATGTTCCTGTACTGGTTCTCTATGAAATAGGTTCGTCTATATTAGGTTCATTAGGACTTCCGGTCTGGTCTGGTCCGCCACTTGATACATTAGCTTTTCGCCTCTTATTTGTTACTGTGTTTCTTTTGATTGTACCCATCGCCTTAATTAATTCCGTTTCAAGAACAAGAGAATTCTTTGCTGATGCGGAATCTAGTATCACTATGGAATCGTCGGAACCTCTTGCATTAGCTCTAATAGAAATATCATCTTTCAACGCGCCCAAAAAAACACGTTTTCCACTAAGGCTGACAATTGCCGAATCAAAATCTATGCGCTCGCCCAAGTCAAAAATAAGGCGGATTTTTTCGTATTTTACGGCTACTCATCCTGATCTAAAAACCAGGCTTAAATCATTGATGGAACGGAAGTTTGTAGGAAGGAAAAACTTGACACCAAATTGGGAAACTGCAGTGTGGATCGGCCTTTCCGTAGCGCTTCTCTTAGGTTTTCTAAACGAATTTCGCATTGCAGCAAATGATTTTTTGAAATTTGTAGGTATTCCTTCACAAATTCTGGACTATTCCGTAGTCTTTTCAACACTTCTGGCGTCATCTTTCCTCATTTGCCTGTTTTTTTGTATATTCTTTCGTAAACGTACTTTTTCGGGCTCTACTGCAGAAGCGTTATTACCCTACTTAAGAAAAGCGTCAGGAAAAATCGCAGTTGCTGTAGTGTGTTTCTCGGTGGTTTACTTCCCCTGGGTTTGGTGGTTAACGTCCCCATTGTTAGGGTGGTTCGAAAACTTACCTCTCAGCATGCTCACTCTTGCAACACCAGATCCTCAATTTTTCGTCGAAAACATATTTTTTGTTTTCGTATTTTCCTATTATCTAATCATGCTCACCTATACAATTGTTCGAGCGTACTACAAATATAAATCTGAAAAGATATCCACTTGTTTGGGAGACCTCTAAGAAATGTTAAACAAAAAACGTAAAGACCTCGCATATGAGATATGCAAAGATTTCGTCGAAAAAGAAATTCCTGAGGAAGTAGAATTTTATGAACTGGTATGGAAGGCTTTTGACAGATTGCCTAAAAACTGGGAAAGAGGGATGACGGAGCGAAAGATCGCAGAAAAACGTTTGACCGTCCTGCCAGAAACTATTGGCTCGCTATTAACACCTTTGGTGATAGGAATTGTTTCCGGGATTCTCTCTAGATTCTTTTATGATCTTATTAAGAAAAGAGTCGGATCTAGAGGCATCTGCGAAGGAACGAAACGTCAAATAAACCATATGGCAATTGAGATTGCCATCAACTTTGACAAAAAATCGAGTTTTGGAGAAAAGGTTGCCCTATTCGTCATCCAACGCTTTGAAAATATCGAAAACGAAGTCTGAATAAGGTCTTGTTGAGTACGTTGTTACCATGCATACATCTGTTATTGTGTTAGGATCATCTTAGGCTAGAGTTCATATCCAAGTTGCTGAACCTAGGCTAGCCTGCTTAAATGGAGAACAAGTATTTGGAAAAGAATAAGCAGGAATCTAAGAAAGAAACCGCAACACAAATTGGATCTAATAAGGCCAGTATCCTTGTCCAAGCTAGACGATCACCCACCCCCCACGATAGTTCAATGACTAGGTTGCTCTAGGGGGTTAGTGATTTCTGCAGCTTCTTCATAATTTGCGTTTGGCTGAGAAACGATTCCTACAAAAACGCAGTATCACATCTTGTTTGCGTTTTATGTTTAAAAAACGAAATTCACCATTTTGAGGCGACTGCCTCACCTAAACCCCGAAAAATCATGATTCTTGCTTGACTTGATATTACTCCGACAGCTATTTATATACACGAAGAATGGCTCAAAAAACACGCCAACGACTTCACGCCCGACTTTCAACTCTCCCTTTTTTTGTTCTGTGATCCAGAAGTCAAGAAAATGCTGATTCACATCTTCCGTACGTTTAAGGTTCTGACTATGACATGTATGGAGGGAAACAATATTGACTCAACCCTCCCGTACTAAAGAGAGCCAAAGAATTGAAACGTCTATAAAGACTTCCCAACGACGAATCATGGCCATCAATCCATTTTTCTCTCTCTTGCTGGTGGAACAGCATGGCTCATGCGCTTAGTGTTTCCAAGCTTCTAGCAAGGCTTGGACTGTCGTAGCCCTCGGTGATTGCATGTTGAATCGGTACAAGCAGATTCTGCGGCCGAACGGCCTCATCTCCAATATGCCTTCTGCTTCCAAAATGGCAAGGTACCTGCGAACAGTCTCATAGTTGGCGCCGACTTTTTCGGCTATCTGCGAAGGGTTAAGCTGCACATTTCCTAACAGTGATTTGAGAATCTTAATCTGCGTCTCTGGACATAGCACGTCTTCCAGATCCATTCACATCAGATCCTTCGCAAGGTTCGCCACAATGGAAAACGCGATTTTTCACAGTTAAAAGGCATTTGTCAACACAACATTCTTGAATGTGCATCTACGACACCTTGATAAAATGATTGATATTCTTGGAACCAATTCAAAAATGGCTGAACGTTTGAGAAGTTATCATCAATGAAAATTATCGTTAATGACGCATTCTGCTTGGCTGGGGGTGACGGAAACTGTTCGTAAAAGACGTGTATAAGGTCATTCAAGTTAATAATGGCTGGAACGTAGTCAGCCACAAAATACGTAACGTTGTTTTGGCTCAGCCAATCTCTAACACTATCATCCATCTGTAAGCCTTCTGAAAAGTTGCCAAGTATTGAGTTAACATCAGCGTTGACGACATCATTTGATGGTATATACTCGCTCTTGTAAGGGTCAAGAAGCATACGAAGATTATTTTCTTGGTCCATAGTTATGCTCCAATTGGCAGATGCTGGTTCAGGTTCAGTAGTGTAGACAAAGTTTCTTATTGCACCATCAGTTTGCCTCAAATAATTAACTGCGTTTTCCTCACTTGCTCGCACTTTCTCATTGTTTGCCTGCACGCTTTCTTTGATTACTTGTGCTTGTTGTGCAAGATTGATTACCATTATGCCATAGAATGCCAACATAATCGATAGAACAGTTACTGCCATTGTTGCAAAAGTGCTGTGAAACTCTCTGTTGACTGTTCTGGCACTTTTTCTAGCCATACCTATCCTTTAATACTCGTGAAAAGAGCCGTATTAATGTTTACCGACAAGACCGAGACAGAAATCTTAAATCTGCATGACAACAGAAGACGCACTTGAGGTTCAAAAGGCGAATCTACTAAGTTAATAGACTTTGAAGCAATGATTCTTCTGTGAACAAGTCACAGTTAATGCGAATGCAATTCTGGTAGTTTTCCCATAACGACAAGTCAAATTCCCTGCACTTCACGTTAATTAATGCTTTCAGATACGGTCTATCCTTAGCCTCTACACCCTTTGAGAGTTTACCATAATACCAGTTTGCAAATTCTTCTGGTGTTAACATTCTCAAAGAAGGCAAGAAAACTACCATTGCAATAATTAATGCTGCAATACTAATGCTGAGATTTGCATAAGACGGCATTTGCTCCACTAAGAACCTTAATTGACTATCAGAAGGTAGCGTTTTTGCGTATGAAAGAATCGCATTTGAAACCGTCAAGTTTAGCCATATTAGAAGAATAGCAATAATCGAGAAAGTGGCTACGGAAATAAGTATTGATAATGTTCTACGCGGTGTAAAGAATTTTCTCTTGCATTCACAGTCAACTTTTCTAATCAGATTTTCTATTCGCTTTTTCCAGTCTTCCGCATTAGGGGTAGTTACCTTATCTTCACGCTTGGATTCTTTAGGGGTCTTGAAGCTATTATCAAGGTGATATTTCTTTTTGATTTCATCAACGGCTTTTAGAAAACCCTCAATCTTAGACATTGACTGCCACACTTTATATGAAACAAATAGGGCGATACAAAGAATGATGAAGAAGAATATCAGATTCCACCAGAAAAGGCTATCAAATTTCCCCATTACAAAACCTGTGAAAAACCCATAGTAATGAGAAACGAGCATATTTCCGATAATGCCATAGAAAAGCCCAAGAAACACACCTTTCCAAAAAAACTTCATTTGCCGAGCCTTCTCGACCAACTCTTTGGCTTCTTCCCTATAGTCGTGCTCGGACATGATTTTCAATCTAATCGTAGATTCGAATTAAACCTTTCGGAGAAACCGAAAAAGTCTTCGCATTTTGACATCAGGATAGCCTAACATCCATAACATATCTATCCGTTTCAAGATCGTGGAGCCTAGTCAAACGACCCTATGCCATTATCCTAGAAGGGTTCGGGAGAGTTGCACTTGTCCATTAACAGTTATGGTTAATGGTGATTGTGCTTGATGTCTCCCTAGCTTTGATGGTATATCAGATTTTGTTAGCAAAACAATATTGTTGTCCTTGATGGTTGAATCTATATAAGCTGAAAAGTCCATGACCGTTTACATAAGCCCCGAACCTCGGAAGAGGCTTTATCGTTGCCCCAAATGCAAGAAATACGTTCCAAAAGACAAGCTGAGAAAAAGCTTCATGTTTGGTGGCCGAGCTTAGGCGTGCCTTCGGTTTCGAAACTTAACCTCGTGTACTTCCCCGAGGTTAGCCACTCCAAGATGTCGCCGCGAGACGCCATCATATTCTGCATGAAAGTCTTCGGGCAATTAGGGCATTTAGAGGCGATTGACCATAAGCCACGGAATAGAACGCGGAACCGCTTGAGAGCGTCGTATGTCTCGTTAAAACGGTTGGTGTTAACCTTCTTTTCCCATTCCAGCTTCTCAACGTGTTCCAGCAAGGACGCTTTGTCACTGTCTCGCTTCACCTCTTCCCATTCGTGCTGGATCTCCAGGCGTTCGCCATCTAGCTGGATTTGTTCTTTGCGAAGCTTTTTTTGTTCTTTTTTAACCTGCTTCAAAACATCTTTGGCTGATAACAGGTCTGGAATGTCGGCTGCGATGTCGTACTTGTAGAACAAGATCGCCGGCATGACTTCGTTCAACGCCTCTAGGATTGCAGTGTTAACCTCAACGTTGCTGTTGAACACTAGAGTTTTTAATTCCTCAGCGAACCGTTGAGCGTTTTCCACGATACTATCATGTGCTGCCTTCTCGTCCTCTCTATCCTGCTCAATCTTCTCGAAGGTAGACATTTGCGCTGGTTCATCGTTTACACCTTCAACGGGTGGCGCCGAGGTTTGAACCTTGGCACGTTTCCTCTCGGCTTTCTTGATGCGCTTCCTAGTCGCCTTCGCTGTCAACTTCATTCTAATCTTTGTTCCCTCATCAACTTCTAGACCTGCTTTCTCCATCAGTTCAGGAAGCGACCCGTAATGTGCTTTGAAAGTTGGCGGAGTCGTGTTGATTTCTCTGCAAAGTTTTCTTATGCTCGGCGTCGTACCCTCTCTCTTAACGTACGCCTTCAGATACTCGATAATGCGTTCTTCCTCATCCATGATTTAAACGCTCCTAACGGCGTTAAAGCCATAGTGTTCCTAACGCCGAAAGTACATAAAACTTACCTCGCATTAAAGCACGTTAAAGCCCTCTGTTTTCTGCTCTCTTCATACTCTTGAGCCTAGCACATGCACTAGAAACTCGAGCATCCACTAGCCTTTGAAGCCCTGCGGGGTTTCTACAGTGCGCGTTCAAGAAACGGGGGCAGAAAGACGATTTTAGCGGTGACCCGAAGGTCCCTAGGGTGCTTAGCTTTACGAAGGCGATGATTGTGAGGATTCGCTTCGTTTCTTTTCCTTCGGCTCCGTTCCTGGTATGTTCTTCTCCCAACCTTTCAGCTTGTCATCAATGTAGGCCTCTATCCTGCGCGTTAGCGCTTCGAACGACTCTGACTTCGGATTCATGATTGCTTCTTCAAGTCTTTCTTGGGCTACTTTGAACTCCAAAAGCTGCTCTTTAAGCTCCTTGATTTCGCTGTCCTTGTTTCGTAGTTGCGCGGTGAGGTCTCTAAGATCGACAAAACCAGGGTCGAAAATTCTTAAAGCTTCATAGCCTTTTCTGTACTCTTCTCTGTGTTGTTCAACGTCTCTAGAGATGTAGTGGCTATCAACGCCTAGTGAATGGCCCATCCAGAATTGAACGTAGCTAGAATCCGCCTTCATGTTGTTTCTAAAATACTTTCTGAGTCCATGTAGCCTGACCTGTTTGGGATGTTTGGGGCCAAGGCTCCGGTCAATTCCAAGTTTCTGAACTAGCCTGTTGAACTTGACGCTCAAAGAGGCTTGACTGAACTGTTCATGCTTGCATTGTCCTTTTCTCTCACTAGCAAAAACGTAATCATCATCTCTTAGATTCTTGCCTTGCAGGTAGGCTTTCAGTTCCCGATATCCATCTTCACCTATGAATGTCCATCTATCGCCTACATGATCCTTCAAAACTGAACTGTACAGCATAATCTTCATGGGAACCTTGGAAGCCTCGAAATCTTCCTTGATTTGTGCATATTTCATGTTAACAGCATTATCCGACCTCATTCCGCTTTCAGCCATGACAATCCAAATCACTCTATCCCTTGGACTTGCGAAGGTTAAAATCTGCTTGATCTCTTCTCTCTTGATATCTCTGTTGTGCCAAATCACACAAGGATGCCTAGGCAGGTCCACGTCAAGAGGGATCTTCCAATAACGCAGAAAGCTCTTGACTCCAGCAAGATGATTTTTCACGGTCAAGGGAGCAAACTTGGGCTTCAGCCAAGTGTTGAAAGCCCTAAGGAGATCCTGCCACTCTTCAAGGAATCTTTCTCTCTGAACCTCTCCCTGATACTTGGCAGCCCTATAATCATCAACAAGAACTGCAGGATCCCTGCCTCTAGCCTTGCAGAACTTAGTGAAGTTTCCCCAGACAAAAACATACATTCCTCTTGTCTTTGGACTCTCACAGACTTGACAAAGCCAATCCTCAATTCTCTGATTAAGACTCTCCATGTCTCTAACCATCCAATGTGTATCCATAATATGGATTCACAATCTAGATTTTAAATGTTTCGTTAGGATTCATAAGTTAGTTAAATACCCGCAACCTATTCTCTGCGTAACGATTGGAGGAAAATCCTTGAAACAGAACATAACCTTTAAACAGAGAAAAGAATTGGAAACCAAAATGGCCAAGGTTTTTAAAGAAAGCATTAAGGGGCTTTCGACGGAATTGCAAAAAATATTGGTAGATGACCTAGTCACAGCTTTCCAAAATAGAATAAACGTGTTAATCAGAGCACAGAAGAAAAGGAGCTACTAACGCAGACTAAATAGGAAAAAGACGGAGTTGGAATCCATAAAAGCTTTATATAAAGAGGTTGAGAATATGCCCAAGAGGTTTGGACAATGAGACGATCCAAACTTGAAATGTATATAGACATCCTTAAGGTATTAGCCCATCGTGGTCCATTAAAGCTAACTCACATAATGTATAAGGCTAACGTGAACTGCAGTGTACTAAAGGAATACTTGGAGTTTCTAATAAAACAAAACCTAGTTGAAGAAAGAAACGTTGGAAAGCGAAGAGTTGTTTACGCAGTAACCCAGAGGGGCATAACAGTGCTCAAATACTTCAGAGAACTAAAACAAGTATTACCATTAGTGGAAGAAGCAAGAAACAGAATGCCAGTACCGTACTAATCATCCTCAACTTTTTTAACAAAACCTACCTTACATATCCCGTAATATTTTCGACATCGAAACACATCTTTTATTCTATAAAATTCTTTTAACCTTAATGATTAAAATGCTCGAACAAACAGCAACACTTGCCGCAGGATACACCGCCACATTATTCATCCTCATAATATCAGCAATGATATTTATAAGCATATTCTGGGCCAAGACCAGCTTTTACCGACAATAGCACTTCTTAGTAAGTTAATATTTATTTTACGAATCATTATACATGTTTCGTAAGACTTAATAAACGCTGTCTTCTTTACACTATTGTGCACACGTAAAACACATTGGGGAACCATGGTGTCTAAACAAGAGGTTCTAGGGAAAAAACCGCTGCACATACTGGAGAAAATCAGAGAAAACCTTGAGAAACTAAACGAAAAAATGGAAGTCATGATTGAGTTGCAGAAACATGGCAGAAAAGACATTCAACTGCTTCCAGAAACACCACTAGACGTTATGACGTTGCTTTCTATGCCTGATCACCTTAGAAAAACAGCCATGATTGTGTGCAGACTTGGCCGCGTCACAGCAGAAGAGACTGCTCAACAAACGCGCAGAGCTAGGGCTGTTGAAAGCGCCTACTTGAACCAGCTTGTGATTATGGGACATTTGAAAAAAGAAAGGAAGGGAAGGAAAGCCTACTTCTATGTAGATAGGGAAAGTCAAGGGTGATAACTTTGGGCAAAATAATAGCTGTGCATTCGTACAAAGGCGGAACAGGAAAAACTCTCCTTTCAGTAAACTTGGCTGCAACCTTTGTTAAGCATGGCAAAAAGGTTTGTTTGTTGGACCTTGACTTCCGAGCTCCAAGCCTTTCCACAGTTCTTAAAATTGAAAAGGCAGAGTACTGGCTTAATGACTATTTAAATGGGACATGCGAAATCGATAAAGTATTGATAGATTTAAGTGGCAGAATTCAAAACAAGGGTCAACTTTTTGTGGGGTTAGCCAATCCCTCAACAGAAGCAATGAGAGAAATGTCTGCAAAGGATAGAAAGTGGGAGATGCGGGCTTTAGGAAGACTTTTGGCTCTTAGAAATTCCCTTTTAAACGATAAAGGCTTTGACTATTTAATTTTCGACACGAGTCCGGGACTACAATATTCTTCTATAAATGCTATAGTGAGTGCTGATTTAGTAATTGTAGCAACAACTTTTGACAGATCAGATGTTGACGGGACAAAACGTATGCTACGCGAGCTTTATGACTTATTTGAAAAGAAGACTGACATAATTTTGAACAAAGTTTTGCACGATGTTTCTTCGAAATCGGGAAAAGAAGAGTTACAAACTAAAATTAAGGACATATATCAAGTTCCACTCATCGGCATAATACCATGTTTCTGCGAAGTTTTAAAGGGAGAAGGAAACATCATTTTCGCTCAGGAAAGACCAGAGCATCCGTTCGCAAAAATTTTAGACGAAATAGCAGATAAGATAGATAACAATAAAACATAATTTCCCTATTGCGTCGCAATTTTATTTACCAGCTGATAAACTTTGCAAGTTCTGCATTTTTCATATTCTTTTTCTTCGCATTGATTGCATATTATTCGGTTTAATTCCTTAATTTCATTGGTCATTTCTCATCCTCTCTCAGTAAAAGAATGTTGATTTCTTGTATATACTATATTCCGATCTCGTAATATTTACGGAAGCCTAATGATGCTGCAATATGCAAGATTAGGTAAAAAAGATGACACGCAATAGTTTTATATGGGTTTATGATGGTAAATCTTGCTTGTGGTGGTTTAGTTTGAATAGGAATGTGGCTTTGACCTCGTTAGCCTGGGGATTATTTTTTGTTTTAATTGGCTTAAGCTGGGCTGTAAGCAATGTTGTAGATGTGGTTCCTTATGTTGCGTTAGGAGCGGGCATTATTTTAATTGGGCTTAATGTCGCACGGACAGGTTTAGGGATGAGGTTAAGCAAGTTTAGCTTGTTCATTGGGATAGTGGCATTTGCTTTCGGCGGAGCAGCACTGATGAATTACAGGTTGGATTTGTTCCAAACGATAATAGTGTTAATAGGGCTATTCATAATTGCAGAAGCAGTGAGAGCACTAATGAAAGCTAAGTAGAAAGTCATGTTGCTGACAAAATTTATAGGATACAGAGTTTTCTAATTCTTTGTCACAATATGGAGATTGCCGATTGTTGGATAAGTCAGCAATTATCCTTGCAGGTGGATTTTCAAGCAGGTTTGGGCAAGATAAGGGGTTACTGCAATTGGCTAATAAGCCTCTCATAGAGTATGTTTTAGATGCAATTAGCACTCTTGTTGATGAAAAAATGGTGGTTGCTAGTTCAAAGGTTCAAGCTGAAAATTATGCAAACGTCTTAGGTTCAGATGTCAATGTCCTTATTGATGTGGATGATACTCAGAGTCCACTTGTAGGCGCATTAACTGGCTTCAAAGAAGCACATGGAAGATATGCGCTTCTCCTTTCATGCGATACGCCTTTCGTTTCTAATGATGTTGTTTCGCTTCTGTTTGAAGTGTGCATAAATAGAAATGCGGTTATTCCACGTTGGCCAAACGGCTACATAGAGCCTTTACAGGCTGTCTACTGTGCAAAACCAGCGTATGAGGCTGCTAAAAATGCCTTAAGTGAAGGAAAATTGAATATGCAGTCTATGGTAGATAGACTGCCTAGTGTGCGTTATGTCTCCACGCTTGTTCTGCAGCAGTTGGATCCGGAGTTGAGGACGTTCTTTAACGTCAACACGCTGTTGGATTTGAGGAGGGCGGAGTCGATGTTTAGACGTGGATAGGTGGGCTTCCTTTTGCGTGTGCGTGCAACTGTTGCAGGCCCCTCTATTTGAAGTCGAATATGATAATAACGTGATGGCAAGGATGTCCGGTTTTGGCTGTGCTCTTGTGCTCTACAGCCTACCCCCTCGGGTCTAGTATATGATCCAAATATGATAAAGCGGTGAACAGGGAGGTTTTTGTGGTCGGTTTCCTTGCTTGTTTGCGTGCTGGGGAAAATTTTCTTTTGTGACGCAAAGGAGTGAGGAATCGGTGCTGATTTGTCTGGACAGCGGGAAATCTCTTTGTCGGGACAAATTGGATGAACTCCGCGGTGCTGTGGCAGACGAGCTGGAAATCACACAGAGAGTGCTTGAAGCTTGCAAGTGGAAGCGGCAAACCGGTGGAAAGAAACGAACAGGCAAACCTTACAGTTCCATCTTAATGGGATTTCTCTTTGAACCTTAATGGATGGTGCGGGGGGTTAGGTTTAAACATCGGTTAAGAATCTCGGAATTTGTACTAACATCTAGTAAGTGTTTTATGCTTGCCGTTAAAGAACATGTACTGAATCAAGATGGTAATTGAGTACACGGAACAGCCATGTTTGATGAGGCGTAGAAGAATATTTAAAGGTAGGTCATGGATACTGTTCAAAACCCGGATTTCAGTTTTAGGACGCGCCTTGGTAGGTCAGCGGCATTGAAGAAGTATGACGAAGTTTCTTAAGGTGATTTATGAAAAGAGTAGTGATAAAATAACAGTTGTTACAGTTTATTGGAGTAGGAGGATGAGGCGATAATGGTGAGAGTTGAGTACGACCCAAAGGCAGATGCGATGTATGTTTGGCTTAGGAAAGCCAGATACGAGATAAGCGAAGAGCTTGCAGAAAACGTGATCATAGACCTCGACAAGAGCGGGCGCATTATAGGGATAGAAATATTGGATGCATCGAAAAACTTGGGAAGGAGTTGGTAAGCAAAATTTTAAGAACCGCGAAACTAGTGCCTGCAACTTAATTGTGAATTCTTTTAGTCTTTGCAGCTATCAACAGAGAGTTTAGATCTCGGTTTAAATTCTTGGCTTGCGCATCCTTCATGTAGTGTATGCATTTGTAAGTTTCCAAATATTAAATCACTGCCTTAGGTAGTTTAATTCCTCGTTGATTTTGATAATATCCTCTGTAGGGTGAGTCGACCTGAGTTGTCAGTTTGGCGAAGACAACATGAAGAAATCTACAGCCAACTGGAATCTTTATTCGGGCGCTTCCACCATAGAACGTTTCTATCGTCAAGGCACCCTTGAAACCTGCGTCTATTATTGTGAGAGGGCTTACAAAACCAAGGCGAGCAAAAGTAGAACGTAATCCACAGAATCCCATCAGGTCGTTGGGCAGTTCAAGGTATTCTTGAGTGCTTAGGAGATAATGGCGAAGTGGAGACAGAATAAGGCTTCCATCTTCGCTTTTTATTATTTCGTAAAATCTCTTTATGTCCTCATTTGATGTAGCATCCATCCAGGCAACATCATTTCTCTTGGTCCCCATGGCAATTTCATTGCTTATTTTCAAATCTATTCCATTCTGTTGGATAGTATCCTCACTCAAAGGTTCGACTATTAACCTCTTCGACGAAATCGTGTGCTTCAACTCGAAGTCGCTTAAGATCATTTTGTCACCAGGAAAGAATAGCAGCGAAAACAAATTAAAGTCCTTCGGAGTTTGAGACGATCGGGAAGGTGAGAGAGTGCATCAAATGACATTAGAGAATCGCTCTCAAGCGTGGATACAAGCGGTTAGGTACATTTGGAATGAAGGAAAAATTGTTTATGACAAGGACGAACGATTGAAGGAAGTTCAGAATCTGGTTTTTAGAGATTCGAAATCCCATAGCAGAAAGCAAAGAAATTGAAGAGTTGATTCCGAGAAAGTTCATCCAAGAAGTCAAGGATTTGACATTTGAAAAACAGCCTGACGAAAAATTAGGATACAGTTATGGAGAAAGAATTTATAATTTCAAGGGAATTAACCAAATTCAGTGGGCTATAGATAGACTAAACAAAAACCCAACATCTAAATCTGTTTCAATCGGAATACTAATGCCCGAGAGAGACACTAAAGCAGAACATGTTCCATGCATGAGCCTCATTGATTTCAAGAAAAGAAATGGCAAGTTGAACTTAACAGTGGTTTTTAGGAGCCATGATTACGAGAAGAAAGCTCTTCCAAATTTCATAGTCCTCGGACAGTTATTGGAACAAGTTTGCGACGCTACGAATTCCGAGGTAGGAAGATTAATCTGCCACTCGATTTCAGCGCACATTTATGAATCAGACTTCGAAACAGTACATCGCGTAATAAATTCTAATCTTTAGTGCTGGAGAGAAGAGTTGAACCCCGATGAATTAAACCGATATTTAAACCTATCCCGGGATACCATTATACCTTGGTCAGGACGGCTTTCAAACTCTCGACTCATTGGTTGTGCCTTGGATTGAGCCCCACTTAAAATCACTTCCCGTGATGTTTTGCGTATTCTTCAGTTTCTGAAAGCATTTTTTCCATGTCGGCTTCAGAGTGGGCGGTGCTTAAGGCTCCAGTGTGGGTTGGCAAAAAGAAAACTCCATTTTCAATCAATTTTAGATTGTAATCGACAAGTTTCTTTCTGTCAGCCCTAAAGGTGGCATTGGCGTCCCTAACCTTTTCTTTTGTGAAATGAGTGTTAAAAATAGAACTAGCGCCCGTAACCTGCACGTCCACACCGTTTCCTTCAAAAATTTCTCTCAATTGCTCTCTTATCTTGTCTCCAAGCATGTTAAGTTTGCTTATCAATTGGCCATCTTCTAAGATTTTTAGCGTTGTCAAGCCCGCCGTCATCGTTATTGGGTTCGCAGCGAAGGTTCCGCCGTGAAACGAGTAATGTGGGCGTTTATGAAGAAGCGAGT
>CAZNJT010000010.1:22322-27585 GCA_964573475.1 uncultured Candidatus Bathyarchaeia archaeon
GCAGCGAAGGTTCCGCCGTGAAACGAGTAATGTGGGCGTTTATGAAGAAGCGAGTCTAATCTTTCCATGATTTTTCTGCATCCGCAGAAAGCGCCTATGGGGAAGCCTCCTCCCAAAATTTTCCCAAAAACAGTTATGTCCGGTGTCACACCGTAATATTGCTGGGCTCCGCCTGGAGCCAATCGAAAACCAGTGATTACCTCATCGAAAATCAGCAGAATCTCTTTCTCATCGCAAAATTCCCTAAGTCCTTTCAAAAACTCCTTTTCTGCCGGGATGCCTCCGCCAGCGCCGAGAACTGGCTCAATTACAATTGAAGCCACTTTTTCATTCTTTAGTTTTTGTTTAACTCCTTCAAGGTCGTTGAAGGACAAAAGAATCGTGTCTTGGAGAGCACCGGCTGTTAAGCCAGCCGATTCTGGAATGTTAAAGGGGTAATGAACGCCTATGTGAAGTGCATCGTAGCCTCCATGCCATCCTCCTTCGAACTTGGCAATTTTGCTTCTGCCAGTGCATGCACGGGCTAAACGTGTTGCATACATGTTTGCTTCTGTTCCTGAATTTGCGAACCGCACCATTTCTGCGCCTGAAACCATTTTCACAACTTGCTCAGCTAACTCAATTTCTAATTCGTGGGATGTTCCGTAATGTGTGCCATTTTCGAGCTGCCTCTTAACAGCCTCAACCACGGCTGGAGGGCTATGGCCAAGTATAAGCGCGGTGTGTCCAAGCCAGAAGTCGATGTATTCGTTTCCGTCAACATCGTAAAGTTTGCTTCCCTTCGCTTTTGCAGTGTAAAAGGGATAAGGCTCAAAGTATCTTATCCCGTATGAGACTCCGGCTGGGAGGACTTTTTTAGCTCGCTCGTACAAGGCTTTGGATTTGGAGGTTTTGGAAACGTATTCTTTCAACATGTTAAGTCATTTCCATATTCTTTAGTTTTCGCCGAATTTTCTTATTATACTTTCCACAGCTTTATTTAAATTATTAATAACAGCATCCGCCTGTGGACATTCTACATTTTTTCCTTCCCTGCTCAAAAGTATGGCGTTTATGCCCAATTTTTTAGGCAAGATTATATCTATTGGCACATCGTCTCCGATCATAACGGCTTCTTCTGGTTTCACATTCAGAATTTCTAGGACTTTTCTATACATTTTAGGGTTTGTCTTGTCGCATCCTGCTTCATAACCCGTTATGACAAAATCAAAGCAATTCCTAATTGGCTGAATTGCCTTTTCGAATTGAAAGTAGGCGATTGTTGTAACTATTGCTGTTTTGAATCCTTTTTCCTTTGCTTTTATCACTGCTACGGCAGCATCTGGATATAGTTGATATGGCTTGCCTTCAAGAAGTCCAACGATAGTGTTCAATGTTTCTTCGTTGACTTTAACTTTTAGCCTCCAGAAAATCTTCGAAAAATAGGAACGCCAATTTTTGTATCCATATTTTGGATAGTCTATGAATGAGACGAATGTCCATGCTGCCTTAAGTTGCTGTGGTGAGACTTCATAGCCCTTGCTGAAGAGGTGTTCAGAAATTTCTCTTTCAGTCACGGGATTCTTTACGTAAGCCAACGTGCCGTACAAATCGAATAATACAGCCTTTATTTTAACCACTTAACTCACTCCGTAACCATAAGCTTCATGCTACGTTCATTTATTTCTATAGAAAAGCTTTTAAGCTCTCGCTAAAAGCCACTATTTTTGGGCACTCTTATGTATAATTTGGAGAATTCTTTGAATGAGTATTGAAAGAAACTTGATTATCTCCATTCTAAAATTAACTAGAGATGGACCAGTTTCAAACAAACTAGTTAATAAAGATGCAAAAATCCCACAGCAAATTGCTGAAAAATTGCTTAGAAAACTGCAAAATGACGGGTTGATTAATGTGCAGAAAAACGTTGTAGAAGCAAATAGCCTACAACGCCTTAAATTGGCTGTTCACGCCATTAATTTAGGCGCCGATATCGAAAATGTAAGCAGTTTTCTCCAATGGCAAGAGTTTGAAAACATGGCTGCAGTTGCCTTTGAACGGAACGGTTACAATGTCATGAAAAATTTGAGATTCAAGCATGCAGGTCGGAGATTGGAAATAGATATTGTTGGATGCAGAAAACCCATAGCCATATGCGTAGACTGCAAACATTGGCATCGCGGATTGCATCCTTCTGCGTTAAAGAGAATTGTTGAGGAACAAGTGGAAAGAACATTCGCTCTAGCTGAATCACTACCAAGCCTTTTCGGCAAAATTGAATGTGCTTCTTGGGATAACGTGAAGCTGGTTCCAGCAGTTTTATCGCTTGTCACAGGAAGATTCAAATTTTATGATAATGTGCCCATCGTTGCTGTGCTTCAATTGCAAGATTTTCTAAGTCAACTGCCAGCCTACGCAGACTCGCTAAAACATTTTACAAAACCTTAGTCAACAATTAATGGATAAACTATTAGTGCAGATTCAGATTATTGTAAGTGCAAAAGGGAAAACAGTGTGAACAAATATTTACCTGTAAATCGAATAGAATTCGCCATAACGTACCTATGCAACTCAAAATGTAGACATTGCCAATTAGGTGAAGAAAAGGAAAGAAAAAATTTCCCCAGCCACATTGATAAAGACCTAGCAGTAGAAATTGTGAGAAAAGTTGGCAAAAAATACAATCCAAAATCAGTTATGACTTTTGGCGGCGAGCCTTTATTATATCCTGAAATTGTGTACTCTATTCATAAAGAAGCAATGAAAGTAGGAATTCCTGTTCGAGACGTCATTACGAATGGTTTCTGGTCGAGAAAAACAATAGAAATACAAGAAATAGCCGAAAAACTAGTAAAATCTGGCGTGAATGAAGCCACCATTTCTGTTGATTGCTTTCATCAAGAATTCATTCCACTTGAAATCGTTAAAAAGGCTGCAAAATCACTTCTAAAAGCAGGAATAGCACACATATCGTGGGATCCATGTTGGGTCGTGTTTAAAGACCACGATAACCCGTATAATCGGAAGACCAAAGCTATTTTGGAGCAACTCAAAGATCTACCAGTAGAAGATGGTGAAGGAAATAATGCTCAACCAGAAGGAAGAGCCACAAAATGGCTAAAAGATTTCCTTCCGCCAAGAATAAAAAGTCCGAAAGAAAAATGTGGCGACGTACCATATACGGAAGAGCTTGATTCGGTTAAAACAATATATGTAGAGCCTGATGGAAAAATTGCTGTTTGCAAGGATTTCTACATAGGAAACGCTTCTGAAACAGACATCATCGACATCATAGAAAATTATGATCCATTCAAGATACCTGAAGCAAAGACAATAATCGAAAATGGCATGGAAGGATTGATAAATTTGGCAAGGACAAAAGGCGTGGAGCCCGACTCAACAGGATATTACAATGTTTGCCACATGTGTACTGATATTCGAAAAAGGGTAAACATGGCATGAACCCATTTTCCATTTAAGTCATAATTTCTAGAATTGGTTTCTTTGCAAATCTTATGGCAGGATATAGGCTGAAGATGAATGTTGCAGCCAAAGCCGTCAGCAGCCACCCACTAATTTCAACAACAGTAAAACCTGTAATAAGGGGTTCTGGAACCAAAATTAACAATGTTATGATTATTCCAAACGCTATTCCAGTGGCACAACTTGAAAGCAAAACTACAAGGCTTTGTCCTGAAACAATCTTAACAATAGTCTTAGGATTGGCTCCTAAAGCCCTTAAAACACCAAATTCTTGACGTTGCTCAGTAATGGTGAGCAAAACATAGGCTATTAAGCATAAAGACGCTGCAAATAGGGAGATTAGCGGCAAAAACATTATGGTAGACCAAATATAACCGAGAACACTGAGATTCTTGTCCAATACTTCATTAAGGTCAAAAACCTCAAAATCCGAGTTTAAACCTTTAACTTCCGCTCGTATATGGTTTAAAACTGCTGTGCGGTTAGCTGAAGGATTTGTTTTAACCATTACAATGTTTGGTTTTGACACGCCAGTGATGTTTTGTAAATCTTTTATGGACACATAAGTGACGTTTCCGTTGTTAATCGGATCCAAACAAACACCAACTATAGAGAAATCCTCACCACGTAGGTTTATCCTTTGACTTAAGGGCACTGAAAACATTCCCAGAGCTAAAGAGTCTCCGATTACGGCTTCCCATGATTGGTTTTCTTTTAGAAATTCTCCTTCTAAGAAACTTTCACTTAACACCTTTTCAGGTTCAACACCGATAACCAGCGAATTACCTTCGTGGCTGTCACCAACAACTGTATATGTATCTGCTGTTCCTGGGGCAATTTCATAGCCCTCAAGTTCTTCTACATGCATTTCCAAAACTAAACGCGGGTCAATGCCGCTAATATTTGAGGACATTGAACTAAGTCGGTTGAGGATGTCTTCTGATATTAAATACTTTGCATCAGTATAGTTGATGGGTGCAGTCTCGTTTGCTACGTAGAATTTTGATAACAACAGCTTGTATTGGTTGCACATGTCTCGATGCGCTATTAAAACGATGTCTCTGCCAACGGCTTTTTCAATCCAGCTTTTCGTGGTTTGGTCTGCGATTATTCCTCCTGCAATGCCTACAGTTGCTAATAAGAAAACCGCTACTAGGCATATGATAATTCTGATTGTTGCTGATTTATGGCGGAAAAGGCTCCTTAAGGCTAGTTTCATTGTTAAACCTGATTTTGAAGTAACCCTAAATCCGGACTCTTTGCTTACTCCGAAGTGATATGATGGTGAAAGTGCCTTTGCCGGCGCAACCTTGGTCGTGTCAAGAATTGGTTTTGCTCCAAAAATTAATGCCAGTGCAAAAAACAGTCCAAAAACTAGAAGAACAAGCCAAAAATTAATCGGTTTTTGCGAGATTTGAAAACCAAAACTGCTGACGAGGCTGGTTGAGGCAAAATCTGCGAATATACCCAAAATCACACCGAGAAAACAGCCGACAAGCGTTACTACTAGAAGTTCTGTCATGAAATAGCCGAAAATCACGTCGTTTGGGCATCCAGCTGCTCTCATTAACCCAATATCCCTAACCCTTTGAGACATCATTACAAAAACCATGAAAGACATTATTACTGCACCAACAACAAAGATCAAAAGCCCAGTGAATATTATGAAGCGGGAAAAAAGCGTTGAAAAACCAGCGGTGAGCTTACCTTCAGCCATTAATGAGATTCCGAAACCTATTTTTTCGCTGAAAAGGAGGAGAAAAAGCGTTGAAGCGACACATGATGTTAGGCTAATAATGAT
>CAZNJT010000011.1:0-26846 GCA_964573475.1 uncultured Candidatus Bathyarchaeia archaeon
TGTTTGTGAGAGATTGGGCTCACCGAGACAATTTCTTAGAGGAGATAGAGAAAGAAGTTGCCAAGGAACAAAGAATCACTGTTTTGTATGCTGAGAAAAAAGGAAACGATAGAATCGTTGGAAGATTGTCGAAGAAACAATTTCTGAACTATGAGTTACTTTTCAAATAGCGCACATGAAGTGTGCAAGCCTACCTCTTTCTAACCTCTTAGTTCTCCCCAGCCTCTCTGTTAATTTATCACTTCTCAACCTTATCATTGTTCGTACTATCATCTGTTTAGGTAACAATTAAGTTTCTAAATTTCTAAATTCTAAACCGAGAAGAAAAATAGAATTTCTAAAAAATCAATCAATTTATAAATTAGAATTTAGAAAACTCGAGTGTAAATACACAATACTGACAGGACTAGAGGTTATGTACAACGAGGTAATGTGAAAATGAATGACTGCCCAAACCTACAGAAGAACTTGGAAGATTGCCCATGCACTTATCCATGCGACTTGAAAGGTAGATGTTGCGAGTGTTTGAGAAACCACAGAGAACACAACGAGCTGCCAGCCTGCTACTTCCCACCAGAAATCGAAAAAACCTATGACAGGTCAATAAGGAAATTCATATCTATCTGCACATAAAACATAATTGAACTGCAAAAGTTTTTACTATCAAACAGCAAGTTGTAATTAGGGTCACATTTGACTGGCAAGAGTAGAGATAAAACCCATGATCACATAGTTGATTTGCTGTTCAAACTAGTTGACTCATATCCAGACTACAAGGAAAAAGAATGTTATTCAAAAGGGAATCCCATTCATATAAAGTTCAAGAAAGACGTCAAAGAATATCATCCAGATATCTGGGCAAAAATAAGAAGGACTAACGAAATCGATATCTACGAGGTCTGGAACACCGAAGAAGAAAGAGAAGCCTGTTCTGACATTCTTCATGCTGCATGTGTTGACAATGTTAAGAACCTTAGTATAATCTGCGTAAATAACCCTAAATTTAAAGATCCATGGGACATAAACTATGCAAAGAAACTAGTTCGTATCTTCCTAAATCACATTCGTAATGATTCAAACCAGTTGCTTCTGAAACCAGAAAACGTATATTATGCAGAGATCGGGAAAGATAAGCTTAAGGATGACAAGAGAATTCTTCGGTTATTACGAAAACAGTTGGATTTCTAAATCTTTTTTATGACCCACACCTCACCTTTAGCTTCAACAAGATTATGCATTTCGTTTTATGTTATCAAAGAAGTCATCTAAGTCATCGATGCCAAAAAATCCATCAATAATATGCGTATGGTTTGCCCATTCTATAATCTTGCCTCTGTTCGGAGCGCTTTCCAATTGAGCTTTTGACTCCATACAGAAATAGTAGAAAAGGCAATCTTTAAACGCTTCATTTTCCTCTGGAGATGTGTCGTTCTTAACAATTTTTGCAGCAAGTATAGCGGAATATATCGAATTCGTATCTGCTCCATAACCTTTTACCTCCACCAAAATTCGCTTCCCACTTTCCGTCTCAAAAGCTGCATCACATTTAACAGTGAAATTCCAACACTTTCCACTCTCTTCCAGTCTCACCTTTAATCTGTCTGTTTCAAGCTTGTACAGCTTTGGAAATGTTGGATCCCATTCGCGCACACGCTCAAGCAATATGTCTTCTATTACTCTGTCCATGCGATACCGTCCACCAGTTTTTCTTTCCTTAATGCTGCAATCGTTGAAACATCTGTTACGGAGTTCTTGTTTCGCCTTTCTCGCCAATGGACTGTCTTCTTCACAGATTTTTACTTTTTTGTAAAGATACTGATACGTACATCCATAACATTTATTATGTGTTGATGGGCGTTCACATTCGCTTGATCTGTCACAAGACATGTTCAATTCCTCTTTACACTCAATTAGATCATGGTTTTACAACCTCGAATTTCAGACTTCTAATAAAAAGGTTTGGGCAAAAAATACCCCAATTTGCAAACGTAAAATTGGAAAGTCAGATTTTATTTACAACCCAAGCTTCACCCTTAACTTCTTCAAAGTCAACACGTCCTTCAAACTTGCCAACATCATCACACTCAACAAACTTCTTACAATTCAAACAAGCTTCAACACGTTCACGTTTCAACTTCCTCTCTAACTGTTCATTCATTTTAAATCATCAATAACAATTTGATTAAACAGCAAACCCCAATAGAATACACTAAAATCCAGTTGACCCAATTTTCCTTTTAAGCAACCAAACACTCGTTTATTGTTTCGTCTCTGCAGCGTAATACATCTGGGTTGATAACTTTACTCTTTAAGCTTTTGAGACTGATGTACTCAATTATGTGTTGCTTTGGGAGAAAGATAAGTGAATTGCATTTAGCTTATCTAATAAGCGCAAGCTTAATATAATCAGTCATCGCATTATTTTCTGTGGCTGGTTGTATGAGTAAGGATATTCCTAGTTGGGTTGGGCGTCGTTATGAGATTTTATGGGAGGCTTTTAGTGGTTCCACATTTCGGTTTGAGGATGCCGCAAAAGTTTTGATGGATAAGAATAAGGATGCTTGGGAACAGGTTCCTGTTTTTTTGTCCGAGTTGCGGAAGGCGGGTTTGCTTTTGGTTGAGTCTGATGTGCGGGATGCTCGGCAGAAGTTGTATCGGCTGAAGAGTGGGGATGAGGCGTTTGGGGAGACGTTGGGAAGGGGCGATATTGATGCTTTGTTGAAGCGGGCTGCGGATTTGATTCGGACGCGGGTGGATTACAAGTTTATTCTTATTTTGCTGTTTTTGAAGCGGATTAGCGACAAGTGGGAGATGGAGTTTGACGAGGCTTACAAAGAGGCTTTGGCTGATGGTCTAAGCGAGGAAGAAGCGAAGTTAGAGGCCAAGCGGGATGAGTATCATTTGTTTAATTTGCCTGAGGAGTTTTTGTGGGAGAATTTGCGGAAGGATGTAAGTGGGCTTACTGAGCGTTTTTCTCGGGCGTTGAAGGTGATTGCTGAGCGGAATCCTGAGTTGAAGGATGTTGTGGACAGCGTTGATTTTGTGCAGTTTGCTGGTAGCCGTGAGAATGCGGAGATTTTGAGGCAGCTTGTGGAGTTGTTTAGTGAGCGGAAGTTGCAGCATGTTTCTGCGGATATTCTGGGCGATGCGTACGAGTGGATTTTGCGGTATTTTGCGCCTACGAAGGCAAAAGAAGGCGAGATTTACACGCCGAGGGAAGTGATTAGGCTGTTGATTGAGGTTTTGGACCCTAAGCCTATGGAGAGTGCTTATGATCCTGCTTGTGGTTCTGCGGGTATGTTGATTTCTGCATACAAGCATGTTGAGGAGAAGCATGGCAAGGAAGAGGCTGGTAAGCTGTTTCTGTATGGGCAGGAGGCGAATCAGAATATTTTGGCTTTGGCAAAGATGAACATGTATATTCATGATATTCGGGATGCGCATTTGGAGTTTGGGGATACTTTTCTTTATCCGAAGTTTAAGGAAGGCGAAGGCTTAAGGCGGTTTGATGTGGTTGTTGCGAATCCGCCTTGGAATCAGGACGGTTATGATGAGGAGGTGCTGAAGAAGGGGGAGTTTTGGAAGCAGCGGTTTGGGTTTGGTTTTGTGCCGAGGCAATCGGCGGATTGGGCTTGGGTTCAGCATATGATTGCTTCTGCTAAGGATGATGGTAGCAGGGTGGGGATTGTTATTGATAATGGTTGCTTGTTCAGAGGTGGGAAAGAGAGGGCGGTTCGGTCTGCGGTTTTGAGTGAGAAGAATGATTTGGTTGAATGTGTCATTTTGCTGCCTGAGAAGCTATTTTATAATACGGGTGCGCCGGGTGCTATTATCGTTTTTAACAAGCATAAGCCTGCAGAGAGGAAGAGTAAGGTTCTTTTCATCAATGCCTCTAAGGAGTTTGAGCAGCATCCTGAAGTGCGGAAACTGAATAGGCTTGGAGACAGCAACTTAAAGAAGATTGCGGATGCGTACAAGAGTTTCAGCGAAGAAAAGGGGTTTTCTCGGGTTGTTCCTTTGAGGGAGATAGAGCAGAATGACTACAATTTGAATGTTACATTGTACGTGATGCATGACGAAGAAGGCGAAGGAATCAACATAGCACAGGAGTTTTCAGAACTCAAGGAATTGGAGAGACAGAGACAAGAGGTTGTAGGCAGACTGGAACAATATGTTTCTAAACTGACTCAAGCATTAGGTGATTCAGAATAATGTTCTACAAAGAAACTAATTTTCAAATTACTCCTATTGGTGAGATACCTGAAGAATGGAAAGTTGCGGCGATTGAAGACATTGCGCGAGTGAAAGGAAGAATAGGCTGGAGGGGATACAAGAGAACAGATTTTGTGGAGAAAGGAAAAGGGGCTCTTTCTCTTGGTGCAAACAACATCACAGAAGACAACAGATTGACCTTGACAGAGCCCACATATATTTCATGGGAAAAATATCGGGAATCACCAGAAATCCATGTAAAACCTTTGGACATATTAATGGCACAAAGGGGTTCTCTGGGAAAAGTGGCGATAGTTAATAGGGATGTTCGAGAAGCTACAATAAATCCAAACGTGGTTTTGTTAAGAGATATAAAAATTGATAATTTCTACTTTTACTATGTTTTGATAAGTACTTCAACAATGAAGCAAGTTCTTTCGGTCAAATCTTCAACAACTGTACCACTTTTGACACAGCAACAAATAAAGTCATTTAAAATCCCTCTCCCACCTACTTCAGAACAGAAAGCTATTGTTGGGGTTTTGGGTGTTGTTGATTCTGCGATTGAGTTGGTTGACAGGGTTATAGCGAAGACTGAACGTTTAAAGAAGGGTTTGATGCAGACGCTTCTAACAAAAGGAATAGGACACAAAGAATACAAAGACACACCAATAGGAAAAACACCAAAAACATGGCAAATCGTTAGACTCAAGGATGCTGTTGAGATAGACAAAGAATCAAGAGACCCTTCGAGGGAAATTCCAGATAAGACCTTCCTTTATGTTGACATTGACTCCGTAGATGGGGGTACTGGGAAAATCAGAAATCCCAAACAAATCTTGGGCAAGAAAGCCCCTTCCAGAGCAAGAAGAGTAATCCATGAAAACGATGTAATAATGTCAACTGTAAGACCGTATCTAAAAGCCTTTGCCATAGTCCCAAGAGAACTGGATGGTCAGATATGCTCAACTGGTTTTGCCGTTCTTAGTTGCGGAAGTAATATTCTCCCGTATTTTCTCTTGAACGTTCTCTTTTCAAGTCAGATAATAAATCAATGCAACAGAATGATGGTGGGCGGACAGTATCCTGCCTTAAACCAATCTCAAGTTTCCGAAATAAGAATCCCTTTACCACCTCTATCTGAACAACAAAAAATCGCTGATGCCTTTTTGTCAGTCGACAGAAAACTTGAGCTGGAAAGAAATGAAAAAACAAAATTAGAAAGAATCAAACAGAGTTTGATGGATTTGCTTCTTACAGGAAAAATTAGGGTTAAGGTGGATTGATGTCTAACGAACAACTACTTAACACATTAAAACTATTGGCCTCGGCTATAAAGAAGCAAGTGAATCAAGGTATCTCCAACCATACCATAGAACCACAGGATGAAGTGTACTTCCGTTGGAAGGTAGAAAAGTTTCAATACACAGACAAAGGTGTTACTGATTATAGCGCGCGTGGGGAATATTTCACCAAGCAATTATGGCTCCGGTCAATCATTAAACTTGAGGAGCTCATCAAAAAGAGTAGCGAATATGCTTCTGCGTTGGAATGTTTTGTCAACGTTTTTGGCAAAAGTGATAGACTTTCCGACAACCTCGATTGCTTCATAATAACCTTAATCCGTCAATGTTTAGAAAATCCAACAATTGAAGAAGCAAATGTAAATTCGCTTATAGCGACCTTCTTGAAAGATTTGCGTGAAGAGCCAGTAAAATATGGCGCTGATGTTGAACTTCAAGGTATTGTGCTACGTCCTGAAAACTTAGAACTGAGTTATGGAATTACTTTGAGACAAACAAAGGTTGAAGATATGGAAAGAGAGGTCATGGTACATGGTTTTATGTTAGGTCGCGATTTCTTGCCGCATCCTTCTGCAATCATGAGAATAGAGTTCCTTGGGAGAAGAGCTAATGAGGTACAAAAACGATTCAGAAAGGCAATTGCAATATTGAGACTTTTCAAAGTAGGAAGTGTAGAATACATATCAAGTAGAATGTTCTCTGAATCAATTATCGACCGAATGGCTTCTGGTACGTTAACCTCTGGTAAAGCAGGAACAGCGCTTGAGACTTACTTAGTCACAGAGGAAGACATACAAAAGTTGAGGAAATTTTGGCAGACAACTCACGATTTTCTACCAGAGAGCTTCTTTTGGACAGACGTGACACCAGTTGATTATCGCACTATAGCTTACAATCGGTATAGCGATGCATTACTGGAAAATGGTCTCTTAGAACGAAGAATAGCAAATGCAGTAATGGGTTTAGAGACTTTAGTTCTCACTGGTGAAACACAGGAACTTTCTTATCGCCTTGGGATTAGGATTAGCAAGCTGCTCAGTCTATTAGGACATGACCCACACGAGGTCAAGAAAACAATCAATGACGCATACAAAGTTAGAAGTCTATTTGCTCATGGTAGCCAACTCAGCTACAAAGGAAAAAAGGAGTTAGAGTCAAGGTATGGCGACGCAAAAAATCTTCTGTTATCGGTACTTGATTACCTTAGAACTTTGATAATTGTCATGATACTCAGTAGGAAGGGAAAAGACGAATTCATAGATTTGGTTGACGACTCACTTGTTGACAAGAAACAAGAGGAGCAGTTAAATAACATTATTTCTCAGGCTAAAGAGGTTTGTACGGTGAGTTAGGTTATGCCATTATTTAGTGAGAAATCCCTTGTTGAAGATTATTTCATACAAAAGCTTCAGGAAAAAGGCTGGAAATTCATATCAGCTGACAACCTCGAAAGAGAAAGCCTTGAAGAACCTCTCCTCACTCCAATCCTTATCAGAGCACTAAAGCGCCTAAACGCAAACATCAGCATAGGCGACGAAGAAATAAAACAAGTCCTAAACGAACTAAAACTCAGAACCAGCGGAAGCGAAGACGCCAAAAAAATCCTCAACTACCTCAAAGACGGCATACCCATAAAATTCGAAAAAGAAAGAGTAGTCAAATACATACGCCTATTCGACTACGACAACATCCAAAACAACGACTTCACCATCAGCCGCCAAGTCATCCACCAATCTGGAGACAAACAAATCCGAAACGACATAATCCTCTACATCAACGGCATCCCCCTCGTCAATATTGAGTGCAAAAACCCCACAAGCCTAACAGAAAACTGGTACACAGCCTACAAACAAATAAAAGACTACGAAAAACAAACACCAGAACCATACAAATACATCCAAATAGGCACAGCAGCAGCCGAAACCGCCAGATACTTCGCAACAGCACCATGGCAAGAAGAAACCCTAACCCACATGTGGCGAGAACCCAACAAAGACCCGATAGACTCCACAATAGAAATGCTCACACCCCAAACGATACTCAACATAATAAGACATTACCTATTCTTCCGCATAGAACACGGCACCACAACAAAAGTCATCGCCCGCTACATGCAATACCGCGCTTCTGAGCAAATAGTCAACCGCGTTTTAGGCTATTTACAAGGAAAAGAAACCAAAAACAAAGGCTTAATCTGGCACTGGCAAGGCAGCGGCAAAACCCTAACAATGATATTCGCAGCAAACAAACTCTACCGCCACCCAACCCTCGAAAACCCAACCATATTCTTCATCGTAGACCGCGAAGAACTTCAAGAACAGCTTTACCAAGAATTCACAGCCCTCGACATAACCAAACCCGAAACCATAGACTCCATAAACGCATTAAGAGCAATTATAAAGCACGACGAAAACCGCGGAAAACGCGGCATTTTCATAACCCTAATCCACAAATTCCGCCCCGAAGAACTAAGCGAACTCCAAAAAGAACTCAACACCCTAAGCCAAACACGCCAAACCATCCAAAACCGCAAAAACGTCATCCTCTTCATAGACGAAGCCCACCGCACCCAATACGGACTATTAGCCGCACAAATGAAACAAACCCTCAAAAACGCCACACCTTACGCATTCACAGGCACACCCATAGCAAAAACAGGCAGAGACACCTACACAGAATTCAGCTACCCACCACAAGAACCATACCTCGACAAATACTTCATAACAGACTCCATCCAAGACGGCTTCACCCTAAAAATAGCCTATCAGCCCAGATTAGAAAAAGACGTCCACCTCAAAAAAGAAATGCTCGATGCCTTCATCCAAATAGAGATAATCGAAGAAATCCCAGAAGAATACCGAGAACCAGTGGAAGAAAAAATCAAACAGCGCCTAAACGCCATCAAAGTCTTCCTCGAAAACACCGACCGCATAAAACTCGTAGCCCAAGACATCGCACAGCATTTTAAAGAAAACCTCGACGGCAAATTCAAAGCCCTCATCGTTGCCGTTAACAGAATAGCGTGTGTTCGCTACAAACGTGAATTGGATAAGTTGCTCCCCAAGGAATACTCTGAAGTCGTAATGACCTTCACCCGAAATGACCCACCAGAAATCCAAAACTACCTAAAAGAACTAACCGCCCGCTACCACGGCAAAGAAATAGAAGACATAAGGAAAGAGATAGTCGACAAATACAAAGAAGAAGACTACCCCAAAATCCTGATTGTAACAGACATGCTCCTAACAGGCTTCGACGCACCCATACTCCAAACCATGTACCTCGACAAACCATTAAAAGAGCATCGCCTCCTCCAAGCCATAGCAAGAACAAACCGCCCATACAAAGACCTCAAAACCGCAGGCCTCATAATCGACTACGTAGGCATCCTAAAAGAATTCACCCGAGCCTTCGAAAACTACACCAAAGAAGACATGACAGGCGTACTTTTGCCCATAGACGAACTCGTCCAAGACTTCACCCAAACCATAAACGAAACCATGACCCTATTCCAAGACATCCCAAAAGACCAATACGACAGGCAAACCATGCTAAAAGCCTTCGAAACCATCACAACCAATGAACAAAACGCCAAAAAATTCCAACAAAACTACCGCCACCTCAGAAAACTCTTTGAATTGCTTGGAACCCACGAGATAAAACTTCAAAGACTAAAAGAATACGTATGGCTCACACAAGTTTACGGCTACTATATCCACTGGCTCAGACAAGAACAATATGAAGAATATAGATATGTTCAAAAGTACTTCCAGAAAACCCTCAAATATGTCTACAAAACCACCGAGCTAAGCGAAATAGAACAACAATACCCACTAATCCAATTCGACACAGACTACCTCAAAAACCTCCAAGAAAAAATAAAAACAAAAGAAGAAAAAGCCGCCAACATCCTCTTCACCCTAAACCGCTTCATAATCGTAGACAAAACAAAAAACCCAATATACGAAACCTTAACAGAAAAAGTCGAACGCATCCTCAAACTCTGGAAAGAAAAAACCAAAGACTTCGAAAAAATCTACAACGAGGGCACAAAAATAATAGAACAAATAAACGAACTCCAAAGCCGCCAAAAACAACTCGCCTTCACAGACCTCCAATACAGCATACTCCTAACCATGGAAAAAACACTCGGAACGGACAAAAACCTCAAACAAGACACCCAAGAACTCACCGCACAATTGCAACCACACATGTTCAAAGGCTGGCAATACCAACGAACCACAAGAAAAACCATAGAACGCGAAATCCGCAAATACCTAAGAAAATACATCAAACAACACAGCCTAACACTCGCAGACTTGGAGCAACTCTACCAGAAAATAGTCGAGAGCGTGAAAACCTATGGATAAAGAAACAGAATACACAATTGCCTACCGCAATGTGAAACACCCACGCCTCGAATTCAAAACAGGCACCCTCTTGCTGATACTGCCAAAAACCCACAAAAACCCAAAACAAACCCTCGAAAAATACAAAAAATGGATACAACGCAAACAGCAAACCATAAACAAAGCCCTCCAAGAAGCAAAAACCAAAACCATCAACCAAACCAGAACAGAAAAAGAACTAAAGGCTTTAGTCAATACACTCGCCCAAAACTACCAAAAAGAACTCAACACCCACATAAACAAAATCATCTACCGAAAAATGAAAACGAAATGGGCAAGCCACAGCCGCAACAACAACCTAACAGTAAACAGACTTCTAAAATACTTGCCACAAGACCTAATCGAATACATCATCTACCACGAAACCACCCACGCCATAGAAAGAAAACACAACCAAAACTTCTGGCACCACATAAACAAAAAACACCCAGACTACGAAACCAAAGAAAAAGACCTACTAACCTACTGGTTCATAATCCAAAAAGCCATAAATAACCCAACAAGCCATAAAACGTTTTAAACTCACGCAAACAAAAACACAACACGGGATAATTATGGCTAAATGTCCAAACTGCAAAAAAGAAAACCCCAAACCCGCCAAAACATGGAAATACGGGCAATTCACAGTCCAAGCCTACACATGCAACAACTGCAAAACACAATACAGAGAATACACCAAAAACGGAAAACACAGCTTCACACTAAAACTCCAAAAAGGAAAAGGCTACATCAAAGCCTAACAAAAACGCGCACTATGAAATTACGGCATAATAAGGTTTTGATAGGTCCTTTATTATGGATGAAGATAGCAATGCGCCCTCATTCTATTGCGCATCAGGAACGGAACAAAAGTCATGTGAGCCTAGGGAAGTTTGTTAATCAAGTAATCCCAAAGCCATTTTTCTTTCACTAATCTTAATGTTCCTTGTTTCCCTAGAGTGTCGATTATTCGCTGATCGGCTCTTTGCGGCCATTGCTTGTACCATCTGTATTTAACATTTATTTGATGAGCATATGAGATAGGTCCTGCTTTCTCATATCGGTACTTGGATTCTGCTGTTACTTCGGCAACTCCAAGAACTCTTGATTCTGAATATACTATGAAGACATCGCCTTTTTTGATGTTGTTTCTGAATGCCCAAAGTTGGTCTGTTGCGTATTTGACATTGGTTGTTGTTTCCCATTCTTTGTTCCATAGTTCTTCAGCCCTCTTAGCCACCATTTCTCTGAGTGCTTCATATGATTTGAAATTGTTCAAGCTTCCGGTTTCGTTCCATCCGATTGCTACGATTCCTTCTTCATCTTCGTCGATTGCTTGAACCCATTCATCCCAGCAACGTGCGTCTCTGCCTGGAGCTATCTTCCAGACATTATTTGGTCTCATTTCTGATAGCTCATGTTTTCTTTGGGGAGGAGATGGTAGCTCATCTTCTTTTGTCGTTCCTGCAGGGGTTGTTTTGTTCCTTTGGATGATTCGGTGTTTGTATGCTTCGACATCTTTTCGTCTAAGGATAGGAGCTGAGTCGAAGTAATATGTGAAGAATTTTTCTGCGTCCTTCAGGACTTGGGGGTCTGGGTCTTCCACGAGTATATTTGCTTCTGCATTTGTGCTTTGGGCTGCTTCTGTTAGGTTTGCTGAACCTACAACTATGAAAGTGGGGTTTCCGTGGAATATAAGGAGTTTTGGATGGAACCCGCAATGGTTCCACTTCTTGACATGGACGTTCCTTTGACTCGAGAGCTGTAAGAGAGACTCTGCAGATTCTTTGTCTGTTATTCCATGTCTGGTTGAGAGGCCGAAAACTATTCTTAGAGAACCCCCTCTATTGAGTAGGGATTCAGCGTTTTTCATCAAGGTTCGCAATCCGCTAATCTTTACGTATGCCATGGCAATGTCTATCTTTGCTGATGTTCTGACTAGTCGCGGTAGTCTATTGGCTAGTGATGGGCCATCTAGAAATTGCACTTTCGTGATAATCCCTCCGCTTCAGTAAGTAGTAGATTGAACTTGAATATAACAGTCATTTTTGACAAGACCTATTAGTTTAGATAGAGTCATCATATGGGGGGAGGTCCACCGAAGAAAATGGCGGATGGCAAGTGTAATAAGTTGTTGCGAAGCGCTATCAGAGAATTTCAGGAGAGAGTTATTGATTGGTACCGTCGATGTGGTCGGAAGTTTTACTGGAGAACTCACGCTCTTAATTGTTGGCAGTGGTTAGTTTTGGAATTGCTGCTCAAAAGGACGAAGGCAGAAACTGTTGAGAAGAGATTTCCTCAGTTTATTGCGAAATATTCCAACCCAAAAGTCGTCGTTGAGGCGAGCAATTCAGAACTGGAACGTGATTTGAAATATCTGGGATTATATCGGCAAAGACGGGTGGCGCTTAAGATAATCGCAGAGAAAATTCTGAGCGAGTATGATGGCAAGGTTCCTTCTGATGCTGAGTCATTGGATTCGATTCCTCATGTGGGGCTTTACATTTCTAACGCTGTTTTGTGTTTTTGTTATGGTCAAAGGAGACCTGTTGTTGACACTAACGTGGCACGTATATTGACACGGTTCTGCGGCTTGGAAATGCCAGCAGACGTCAGAGAGCAATGGATGTGGGATTTAGCAGAACAGCTGTTGCCTGATGAGAATTGGTGTGAATACAACTACGGCCTTTTGGACATAGGCGCATCAATTTGCAAAAGCAAAAGACCACAATGTTCACAATGCTCTATTTCCGATATTTGTGCTTACGCGAGTTAAAGTCTCAAAAAGAAAAATAGAGAATCATGTACAAAAATCACCTTCTCTTGTTGCGAGAAACTTGTTAGCTTTCGTCCGTTATTTCAGTAGTTTATAATTGGCTCTGCTCATCAGGCAGCTCTATTAAAAGTACTTTATCAATTATATTCTCTATGTTTTGCAGATTTTCAGAATGTTTCTTGAAATTCTTTCTTATTTTCAAACATTCTGCTTCGTCGAACTCCTTGGCGCTTTTCTTACATATTAGCGCTTTTTTGTTTGTGAGTGACGGTTTTGAATGCGCAAGCCGATTCCTCAGGTTGATTACTTCCTCCTCCATTTCAACGAGAGTTTTTTTAAGTGGTTCCAGCTCGCCCTTAATCTTAGTTGCCTCACCCTTTTGCTTTTCGTCATAACGCCCGTTTATGATTTGGTTTACTATTTTCAATTTTTCCTTGAAGATGCTCAATATTAATTTGTACTTTTCATAGTCGGTATAAAATTCCTCCTGTATTATTTGATTTCTGAAAATCTCAAGAGATTTGTCTTCTACCTTCAAGATTCTTATTATTATCTCTTCCATCTGTGTCGCTATATCAATAGCCCCCGCAATGAACAAGCCTCGAATATTACTTATATCTTGATTCTTCTTAATGGTCAAGTCGATAATTTTCTTTGTTTTTTCTTCAAGATATTCTCGGTCTGTAAAGAAAACTCCTTGAAGATTCTTGATTATCTTGTCCTGAAAATCTCTATATTGGGAGTAGAAAACAACTTCGGTATACAATTCATCTTTTCTAATAGTATCTATTATTTTGTCTCCTTTTCCTCCTTTTCTCAGATTCTGATCCACTAGTATAAGATCTATATCCATATCGTGTATTATTTGATCCAAATCGCTGTCATCCTTTCTGTATTCAAATATTGGGTTGAAATCCAGACTTTTCAAGTATGCCTCAATTGGAGGTTTTGCCAGTTCATAATAGTGTTTGTTATTTTCGAACCATAGTATTCTGTAATCCAGAATCATTTCATCACCTTTATAATGAACTCGACGCCTTTGTTTAGGTGATTGTTCACTGTAATGCTACCATACTCTTCAACTATCTTCTTGACATGATACAACCCAATTCCTGATCCGCCTGTTGTTGAAAACCCGAAACTAAATATTCTGTCCAGATCTTCATCACGTATGCCTACTCCATCATCCTTTATTCTCAGTTCCATAGCATTTCCGTTCAAAACATCTATTTTCACATCTATATGCGTGGCATTTGCTTTCATAGAATTGTCAATAAGGTTGTCAATGACGACCATAAATTTAAAGGGTTCAAAAACACGCTTGAATTCAATGTTTGGCGCACAATCCACCCTTATTGTTACCCTTTTTTCCTCAAGTTTCTCTTCGTTAAAGGGAACATAGACCCTTTCAATATACTGCTTAATGTACAGTGCCAAATCCCCATCGATTTCTTCTTCAGTGAGTTCAAACTTAGCTTTCGTCACAAATGGTGCCCGTGCTATTAAAGACATGATTTGCGTTTGCAACAGGATGTTGTCAATGGCTTCCAGCAAATCCTTATTTGAAATCTGTTCTCCATTAATGATCTTGTCTCTTAACATCTTCAAGTGCTTCTTAACAAGTAGGGCGCTAAGTCCAATCTGATGCTGCAACGCCAGAATCTCCTTTTTGTCCTCACCTCCAACATGCTCTAAGAATAGTGATTGTTCTTCCCTAAGCCTTACTTCTCTTTCAAGCTCTTTTTGCCTTTTTTGGAAATTTCTGAACGTATCTCTTACAGCTTTCACTTGCAGATCAATGTAAGCTCTTGCTTCGCTTGACTTGATGTGCCGTTTTATCGAATCGATATTTTTGATGAGTTCTGGAGTTTTTTCAACCTGTTTTTTCGCATAGATTTCGAGTAAATTTTCATTGAATGTTATATTCTGCACTTTCTCTTTTGTTTGCTCGACCAATTGACTGACTAGCTTGAAGCTATCTCTCTTTATTTCATCTGGGTCTTTTGGTCTTGTTTCAGAATCCCAGTTGATGCCTTCGACTACATATCTCTCCAGTCTTCGCAAAGCCTTTTCTTCAAAAAACTTCTTCAGCTGTTCAAATTCAGGCGTTCTTATGACGCCACTATCCCTGCTTGAAACCTCTCGGAATTTAGGTTGGCGGCCACTGACTTCTATCCTACCCATAACATCTCTATTACCTAAATTTCTTCTCATACCCTGTGTCTTTCTTCTATCTAGGCCAAGCCAATCATCACCTTCATTACCACACGGATTTATCTTGATCCCATTTCTGTAGAAGAAAACTGAACCAAACCGCACTGGCCGTATTCCCATTGTTCTAGTGAATGCTGCTTTTGCCTGTCGGTTAAGGAAGAAGAGTTTTATGTTTACATTATGCAGTAATCGGTATTCATTTTCTTCTACAATTCTGTATATGAATGTGCCTTTGTCAACTAGTTCAGTATATATCTTGTCTCCTTTATCTTCGATACTGCAACTGATCTGCGTCGTTTTGATGCCAAGCCTCTCAAACAGAACGCTTTTGATGATGCCATTAACTTTCTTGTGGTACTCTTTATGCTTGTCTTCTTCGATGTACTCTTCCGCTGACAAAAAAATCTTGAATTCTTGCTCTTCGCCGACCTGAGCTGGATTGATCAGCCTTTGCAAATGTGTTTTTAGCTCAAGTAGTTTATCCCCATTCCACGGCTCCCTTAATGAAGAAATCTCGAGAATGGTTCCTTTCTTGAAATCCTTCGCATGGATATCGATAGTTAGTGTGCTGCACGTTTCATAATCAACGTTCACTGTCTGGAATTCCTTGGTGGGATCTTCCTCAAATTTGTCCCAATCCATGGTGATAACGTGAATTATGTTTTCGTCTGCCTTCTTTGTATACAAGGTAAGCTTACTCCCTAACCTATCACAGGAGAAACGACCGATTCCTTTCGCTCCAGCAAATATTCTCCTTTTTCCTATTTTATCCCTGAAATCCTGACTTTCAAGTTCTTCTTCCTGCTTCTTTTTCCAGGAATAACCTACGAGCAACCATTTCTCCTTCAGGTCTGCATAAGACATACCGTCGCCGTCATCTATGACAAAAATCTTGGACTGTTTACTTGCTCCAGTTTTAACATGCTTGAATACTATATCTACTCTTTTTGCATTTGCATCATACGAGTTTTTTACAAGCTCATAAATAGCGATTAAATCGTCGGTAATGAGATCTCTTCCGATTATATTTTTTAACTCCGAACTGACTTTAAACTCAAGTGATTTTGGCATTTACTCAATCGCCTTCAGAACCGTACCTGAAAGCTCGGCAAAAAGAGGGGGAACGGCGTTTCCAGCCTGTGTGTATCTTGGCACTTCCATCATTCTGCGTTCGCCACCCGTCGTGTATTTACCAGTGAACTCGAACCAGTCGTTAAAAGATTGAATTCTAGCATACTCCCTTACTGTAAGAATCCTCGGCTCTGAGTAGTGAATATAATCATCAGGCAGCGTCGTCAAGGTTGGGCACCAGAAATCGCGGTCAAGAGGGATAATACTATGTTTCCTCAAGTTAAACCTTTTTTTAACATCTTCCCCTACATCCTTGCCCCTAGGGCAATTCTTCAGTAAATATTCAAACCTCTCAGCCGTTTCCTTCTTATGATTGGCAAACCTATGACTATCCGGATACTCTTCATTCCAACCTTTCCTCATAAACTTCTGGTAAGCACTTTCAGGTTTTCCATAAACACCCATCTTGAAAGCCCTAAACTCTGCAGACTGAACTTCTCCATGCTTCCTTTCTAGATCTGAAATAGCGCCTAAAAGAAAGGTTTTCGTGTCTAGTCCCTTACTACCGAGAAACCCCTCTCTCCTCCTTTCCAACCCTTCAAAGAAAAGTTCCGGGTCTTCGTCAAGCATTCCAACAAGAACGTATCTTCTTCTTTTTTGAGGTATACCAAAATCTGAAAAATCAATTATATCATCCTTCACCTTGTATCCTAGATTCCGCAACTTCCTCGCCACACCATCCGAATAAGCCTCGCTCCTGAAGCCTTGACTCTTGAACCCTATAGTAAAACCTCTCACATTCTCAAAAAACAAAGACCGCGGTCTAACAAGACTAATGAACTCGACATATGAATCTACTAGCCTATTTCTCTCGTCATCCTCATTTCTTCGCCCAGCTAGAGAAAAGCCCTGACAGGGAGGACCACCAGCGACAAGATCGACAGTGCCTTTCAACCTTTCAAGTTCATGCCTGTAATCTCTCAAGACATCAATAATATCATGCTCGGTCACAGGGAGCCACGGCGGCCAATCAAAATGGTCCTTTTTATCAATCAAGTTATGCTTTAAAGTGCTGAAGGCCATCTTGTCTTTTTCGATAGCAAAAACACCTCTCCAGTCTGCATTATACAAACCAAGCGAAATGCCTCCACATCCTGCAAAAAGGTCAATGTGTCTCAAAGGGCTTTCCATAAAGAGATTAAGAGTGGTTCCACGCAGATAAAAGTTTTTAAATTGATCGATAACGCACGCTAAGAGAGGAGGGCGATTTCAGGGAAATTGCCGAAAGCTCCAACATATTTACGAGGCTAGTCGAGCTATTTAACATTCTTGTTGAAGAGCGTGAGCCGTGGAAAGCCCCGCATCATCAGATTCGCTCATTTTACGCTCTTGTTGAGCGCAGAATGACAGAAAATCGACTTCAAACTGCTTGCAGCTTTTGACTTCACTTGAGAGTTTAAACTGTCGACTCAGAACGACAAGGTAAAAAGTGGCGCCATCGAGAGTACAAAGGAAATGCTGGGAGATTGGGGAAAAGTCGAAAAGTATAGGAAAAGATTCTGAGTTGCAATATTGGAGATATCTCCAGTTTATTCCCGTTTTTTGTGGGACGTCCTAGAAAAGATGGCCAAATTGACAATTGCATTAACTTGATTCTCTTCGTCCTCTAAAAACGCTTCTAACCCAAGAAATCTGACGAGTGTAGCTGTTTAGCTTCATTAGGTTTGCCTGAAAAACACTTTTGAGTCACGTTGAAGCTTCACACATCGCATTGATAGAAAGCGCGGTACTCTCCAAGGTTCTGGGTAGAGTCTTTCTACATCAGGCTGAGGAAATGGTTCAATAAGTCTGTCAATTGTAAAAGATGCATTTCGTAAGCTCTGGAAATATTTTTGCAAGGGACGATGAAAGTGTGTAGTTGTTGATTTGAGACCACGCTTGTCCAAGCTGATCAAAAAGTCGCCTTTCTGCGGATGTGGAACATTGTACTGAAAAGATGCTTGTGATTCATAATTTCTGTATCGGTTATAGAAGCATGGGTGTGTGATATTAAACACGAATATACCCTCTGGTACCAGCAATGAACTGATCGCCTCAACCGCCTCATCTAGATTAGGAATAGTGATTAATGACATGTTTGAAATGGCGACTTCGAATTGCTTGTCAGAATTTTGATGAGAGAAGCTTTCTATCGATAGATTATGAAACTCCAAGGATGGAATTTGCCTGTATTCACGGTTGGCGATTTCGATCATTTTTTTTGACGGATCTACCCCTACAGTATGAGAAGCTTTAACTGCAAGTTTCGCGGTGAGATACCCGCTTCCACACCCGACATCGATGACACTTTTGTTATGAAGGTTTCCGACTAGTTCCAGTATTGTCGGAATCAAGATCTTGTGATAAGATACATCGATCTTAGATATGATTTGCCTATGTCTAGCTTCTGCATTTTTGTCCCATTCAGAAACTATGTCGCTAACTGAAGTTGCATCTTCATGCACAGCTTATTCCTCTCGAAGGGTTTGTATATAATCTCTTGCCAGTGCAACGACTTGTGGATGGTTATTCTCATAAAACTCCGAGATCCTAAAATTCGGAATTCTTCCTGCACCCACAGCTAGGACTGCGGAACCAGGACGGTTCATATCTACTAGAGTGAATCGCGCGTGAGGAGCCCTGAGTGATGGGACGATGTGGATGGATAGACCATTCTTTTGCAGTTCTTGAGCGATTTCATTCATTTCGGGCAGGTAGATGTTTATATCAGCATTTTTTGCCCTTTCAATAATCTTCTGCTTCACACTCTCGTCTTCGCTAACCCAGTGTAGCCTACCTGATACTATGTCTAAAGTACTGCCTGACGATATCAATTTCTTCATATACTCGTTTATTTTTTCTTCACTGGAGTATTTCATCTCTTTTATGCCCGTGCGAAGACCAAGAATGTCTCTTGTCCAAAGAAGAAAGATCGCAATCGGCTCTAGAACCACAACAGCGAACGCATAAGCATAAAGTTGAGATGGTATCCAGCCAAAGAATATGATGTTTAAAAGGCCTGCTGAGAGAATTACAGCATTGATGACGAAAATTGCGTACACTGTGTAGAGGAAGTAATGCAGTAATCTTTCGAACTCCAAATCAAGTACCCCGAATAGCTTTTGGTAGGTATGAACTTAAAAGATTTAGGACAGCAATCCCATAGAAATATTTCAACAGCTAATGGATTTGGAAATTCATACTTTCTTGCTCTCTCCAATATTTCCTCTTTAGTAAAGTATTTCGCATTGTGAATTAGACTCATCGCAATGCCTCCATCGCTCTGAGAACTTTTTTTACATGCTTATTTTCACTCTTGACTTTTATAGGAAGCTCGGGACGAACAAACTTTGCTATTGCTTCCATTTCTTCCCTTATCCCTCTTCTGCCTGCCAGCATGAGCAGATGACTAAAATTAATGGGTTCGGTTCTCAAAACTTTGAAGAGAATTCGACCTGCTTCCTCTTCAAGGAAAGGTATTCTCCTCCTTGTACTCTCAAAGTACAAATCCACTAAAGCCCGCTCAATACTTGCATTTCCATCAAGGTTATCTGGAAGTTCCATGAACTCTCTTACCACGAAAACATCTCTCTCGGGAAAATTTTCCAGTGTGACGTTGATCTCGCTGCGACTGGGATTGAGCAAAGCTCTTATTTCTGCTTCCCTTAGCAATGTAACAGCTACTTCACCAGCTCCTTTTTTAACATATATCAAGTGAATGAGACGCTTGGGTAAATGGTGAAAAAAGCGATAGAGTAAGGAGCCCCCAGTAATCATGAATTCAATTCCTTTATTTCTGAGCAAATCTCTTGCTTTAGTTAGTGGACCTGGAACAAGTTCGACGCTCACACTAGCTGATACTGTCACAGTTTCTTTGAGTTCAACAGTTTTTAGAACCTTATAGATGCCTCTGCCTAATCTTTCTATTAATCCTCTCTTGCAAAGGTCATGGAGAATACGATACACTGTTCCTCTAGAATATCCTTTTTTCTCGTTTAGAAGTTTAAACACATCTTTTGCTCTAAAAATTCCGTTATTAAACTTGGATTTGAGAACTTCTAGAGCTGTTTCTTCCCATTTCATAATGAATAGTAAGGAACTGCAAAAATAAATAGTTTTGCAATTGCTTACTTCAAGGCATTTATAGTCCCACATGCTTTACAGAAAAGGAGATGTTCCGAAAGGCTAACGTTTTTGATGGATAATGATGAGCGGCTTATCCCCTTCTCTTAGCTCTCCTCATCCAGTTTTCAAATTGTTTCCTTCACCTAAACTTCCGCGCGTGAGGATAGAGGAGAAACTTCTTGACGAAACCGATTATTTCCACGCCACCTTTGAGGGTGGGGTAATGGTTGAAGTTGAGAAAAAAGTGTTTAGTTGTGGGTCCTCTGCCTCAGCTGCGTTATGTACTCTGCGTATCTTGGATAGAACCGAATAGCCTTACGCTTCAGCTTCATGTCCTATCCGACTCCTATATGTCAAAAGTCCATGCTTTAGTGCGCGGGTCGAGGGTTTTTGAAGTCTCTTTTTGGAAGTAATGGTTAAATCGTATATGCTTAAGGTTAGATCTTCGCTTCCATTCAGCTGACCTCTCAGTTGCTCCAAAGCAGAAAGAGTTTCTCGATCTTGTCACGGTCCTCCTTCGTTATGGGAACTATGACATCAATATCTGACTTCCAGAAAATCGGATCTTCTGCAAAAGAAACCTATAAAGTAGTGGCTGGATAACTTTATATTCTGGATTATCTGGATAATCTTGGTGATATTTTGGCAACTATCCTTGTGAAAAATCTGCGCGAAGATCTGCTAAAGGAACTTAAAAGGCTCAAGGTTGAACTTGGCTGCAAGACATGGGCTGAACTGTTAGCCAAGCTTGTTGAATCGGAGAAGACAACTTCACTAAGCGAAAAAGAATTAGAGGATATGAGAACGGGAGTTCAAGGTTTTCTAAAACTTAGAAACGTCGTCTCAACCGGGTGGACCGGACACCCAACCGTGCTTAAGGAATCCAGAAGGACAAGACATCATGACGCACGATAGCCGCGTCTTAACCTTAGATTCTAATGTATTGATAGCCTCCCTAAAAAAGGATGAACACCACAGCGAAAAATGCTCTGAAATACTTCGCAAGGTGCCAGGCAAGTTCATCTTGTCAGAGCCCAGCATAGTCTACCAAGAAGTTTGCGGAACACTAGCAAGAAGGGTAGGAGCAGACGTAGCACACAAAGCGAGAAAACAACTTGACCTCATCATACACCCAAAGCTTCTGACCAACTGCAACAGAACCTTCTGCATCTCAGCATACCCCCTCTGCTTCAAATACAACATCTACGCCATAGACGCAATGTACCTAAAAGTCGCACTAGACAACAACGCAATCCTAGTTTCTTTAGACAAAGAAGACTTCATAGATAAACTCGCTACTAAAAAACTAAACATCGAAACATATCACGTCTCAGAGTTTCCATACTAAACATCATGCAATGTACGAGTTTTTAACGAAGTTGTGTTGACCTTGAACAACGCCTACAAAAGGATGATAGGATCGTGCTTCTCGCCTTGGGCGACGTGAAATACGAAGTGTTAGCTTATTTGAACAAGAGAAAAGACATGGAAATACTCAAGCTTGAAACAAGACACATGAAAAAGCGGGATAAAGGCACAGGACTAAAAGCCACAGTTAAAAGACGCATGCAAGCCGAAACACTCCAAAAATAAGTAAAATCTTGTCCTGTTTTTGCGGGGATTAAAGTGATGACGAGGTAGCTGCCTTTATGCGTGCGTGGTTCATAATTCTAATCTATAGAACTAGCGCGCTTTCTCAATAATACAGTACACAATTATCATCTCTCCCCTTCCACTTTCTGACCGTCCAGCTCATAGAAAGTTGGCATCTTTTCGAGTTCTCTGACAATGGATTTCGGCCGTGACCAGTTGTAGCTTGTCCATGGCAAATACCTTCTCATATAACGACAGTTTGGATTCGTACACCTAACAAAGATTTCCCAGTAGTGCTCTTTTTCATTTTCTACTTTATTGTAGGTATAAGAATAGACCCTGCGTCCACAGATGCATCGCGGGGGCAATGGAATAGCATGTTTCATTAGACCCCAGAGCTTGTCTAGTTTCAACAGAAGGTCTTTCCTTCCCATTTGCTCCAGTCGAGCTTTCAACATGTCTTTAATGTCAGACCAGTGCGCACTGGGATTTTGTGTTTTCAGTTCAGTTGATAGCCTACGTGTTTCAACGATTTCTTCGTTGAAGACCCATTCTCGTGGTCTTCCAAGTTTTCTTGTCTGCTTCATCAAGTTGAAATTGTCAGACCTTAGATTTAACTTATTTACTTGGTAACGTCATAGCGCACGCGAGAACTCGTGAAGAAGACGCTTCTGTTCTGTAAGGAGCACAAGTACAAAACCACATTCCTCTGGACAACAAGCGAACTAAGCGCAACCCAGTATCTCTACACAAGCGTTGGTTTCAGAAAAATAGGGGCAAGCGTCGGATGTTAGCTGGTGTTGTTTAGCGAAGGCTCGTAAGGCTGGCTCAATAGTTATAACTTTGACGCTGGGCTTCGTTATAACTATACTACCGTAAAATTGCTCAACGATCGACAAATGCGCTCGAAAAAATGAGGCCCCTTATATGTCTCTCCTGAAGCTTCTTCTCGCTTCTCCTATGCAAAATAACCACCAAACAACGCGTGTTTCTTCAGCTTAAAAGGAATGTTTGTGAGAAAAGAAGATTATTGTAAGTGAATCTGTAATTAGAATACATAATCAATGGCAAGAACTAATTTATTTCCAACGGATAAACAGCAGAACCATGAAAGAAATTTAGCATTTTAAAGATAATCTCAAAATGTTAAGTATAGGTGTGTTTTGTTTTAAATTGAATTGAGCGCGCATGGCTGTTCCTAAATTCGTCCGGTCTTGGGTAGCTTATGCCGCTGGTCGTGCTTCTCAGGCATATTTGGATCATATACTAAACCCCGGGGGGGAGGCTATGCGCACACAAACAAAACCCCTTAGCCAAAGAGTCAAAAACAACATCAAAAACCCCCCTCCCACCACGTCAAAAGCAAAAAAGGGAATTTAGGAACACGCATGCGCGCTCCTGATAAGGCGTTATTCCCATAGACCTGTCAATTTTTTAGTGTAAAAAGCTGCTTAGCTTGTTCGATTGAATATTGCATTACTATCAACATGTGGGTTTCTACTTATATCCTCTTTTAACTCTGATGTGGGTCTCAGGGCTGCGTTGTTCTCCACCGACGGTGTGTCTCCTAAGAATTTGTTGAGAATGTTGATATATCTTTCATGGTCGTAGACCCATTTTCCTTTTTTGAAGCATTGGTACGGAATCGTTTCCCTGATTGAACTAGTAGAGTCTTGAGTTACATATTGATAGTCTTTCAAAAAGCCACTTCTTACAAGTTTAGATAAAATCTCCAGAAACCTTCTGAATTCGGATCTTGGAAAGTATAAATATCCATATAGCTGGTTCTTGCCTAGAATTTTACCCAGCGCTTTCGCGAAGGGTTTATCCAGCAGTGAAGATGCAAACCTTGCTAGTTTTTCCTCTTCGTCAAAGCTGAATATAAAGAAGGAAAATTCTGAATCCCTTCCGAAATGAAAAACTGTTACCTCAAAGCTTTCTAGAAGGCCTCTACCTATGAGATGATTATAAAAATGATATCTGACCAATTGGGGGGAAAGGCCCAATCTTTCAGCCAAGCTCTTGAAACTGATAGTAGCATCCTTTTCAAGTTCTTTCAAGATGTATACATCGATCTCATCAGCCTTAACTGGGAAGGCTTTAGGTTCAACTAAAGCATAGGGCAAATTCGTGTTTTCAGTTTCAGTCTCCTGAACCCATCCATCCCAATCAAAATTCCACGTTTTAGTTTCTGGATTAAACCATTTACATTTTGATTGAACTGAATAGAAACATGTTGACCAAAAAATCTGAGTCTTCCTGGATAAACCAATTCTTTCCAATTCACTGATAAAATGTTCAAATGCACTGCGACTTCCATCGGGAACAGCGAATATTCCAACGCATCCTTCAAACATACCATAACATCTGCTCAAAAACATCCAGAAATCATTAATTTTCAGCGCGTCGAGAAGAGCATTTTCGTATCCAGGAACGGCTTCAACGAATACCACAGCCTTCCTAAGTCCAAGATTTGCGTGGTAAACGTTTATGTTAAACCTCAAAAAAGTTTGGGAATTAAGGCGTTTAAGCTTTTTACGCAAAGTTTCGGCCGGCATGCGTAGTTTTCTTGAAACCTCAGTCACGTTTCTAGGCCCATAGGTCGCCAAAGCTTCAAGCACTTTCAAATCAACCATGTCAAAGGGCTTATACATTGTTAACCTACCAGTTAGCCATAACAACAATAGTTTTCTCTTTCTCGCTTTTAAAACTAACTTAGCATGGAGCCACCGGGTTGTCAACTGGGTCTCCGCCAGCTGGTTGAACACCGCTAAACCCTAAGGCAAATGTTTCTGTCTTTAGATTGTTTGGAATAATGCTCAAGTTTACGAAAGCAATTGTACCGACCGAGGCGAAGAACAGAAGGAACAGCAGCAATACAGCTTTAAACTGCATTCACATCACCTCCTTTGTTTTTTCATCTCCCCAAAATATAGAATGGGGTGGAAAGCAAAAAACTTATATGAAATTAACTTCTAGAACTTTGTTCCACCGTTAAAGGAGGCAAGACACTGGGCGAAGCTTCCGGAGTTGATCAGAAAATAAGTGAGTGCGTTGATACAGCCCTCAAAAAGCTTGGAGAAAACGTTAACAAGTCTATATACTACTACCTTGAAAAAGATTTCAACTTAGAAAGGTTTGAAATACCCAAAAAACCCGAGGTTTTTGAAAAGGCGTTGACCACAATCTTCGGAGAGCAGGCAGCAAAAACGATAGAGAAGCTGATCTTAGTTGAGATTAGAAACACTTTCCAACTAAAAAGAGGCTCCACTTTAACGTTCAAGGAAGCGGTTAGGGTTATTAAGAATTCTTGTATTCTCACCTGAATAGGCATTAACACTTCCGTAAGAAAATACGAGTTTGGAGAAGCTCATTATTCAGACAAGCATCTTATTTTGTTAGCATATTCTCGGTTACTGGCCACAAAAACATCCAAAACACCCTCATATTAATAAACAAAAAAGCGATATTCCAAACTAACACATCAAACGAATACCACGTTACAGTAGCAAAAACACAATAAATTTTAATCGGTAAAGTTTATTGCCAAAGAAAGTGGTGATATCTCCCGCATTACTCCCCATTTTTTTGACACGGTTGCTGCAAATAATGCCGATTATGTTAAGAGCACTTCCCAATGTTCCCAATAGTGTGGGGAAACCAATAATCCATCCTAGGGGTTGCTGTAAATTGAAGAAGAACATGTGTGTTGGCAAGAAATTCCCCCCTACACCCATGAACCACCAAAGAAAAGAAAAGCAGATTAACAATAGGCTTCCTAGAATACGAAGCAAGCGGTTTCGTGTTCCTGTCAACAGAGCGCTGCAAATAGCTAAGAAACTAAGAATGATTGTTATAATATACATGGAAAGAAAGATACCAAAGAAGAATATGAAGATGAGCATACATATTCCTGCAGCAAGAGACAGATAATATCCCAGATTCTCCCAGTTCATTTGTTGACCTGAATTTGATGCTGATGACATCAGATATATATAACTTGCTTAATAGTAGAGCTGTCTCCGTAAAAACCATTGTTTTGGAGATTTCTCCCGCAAACCCCTCTTTTTTCTGTTTGTAGTTTGCTCTTAGACTTTTATGAAATCTTTAAAAGTGCACGCGTTAAATTCGGAAAAATCCGGGTTCGGCTTCCTCTTCTTCGATGGTTGGCAAACCTTTCTTTTCCAGCCAAAGGTTCCGCAGAACAATTAGTTTCGCCATGTAGAAGTATCCGCCTTCACGAAGCTCTTTCCGTTCCGCGTTATACCCTTAAAAATCGTCGCCCATAGTTTTAGCCTGCTCCATCTGATAAAGCTCCGCGCCTTCTCCCAAATCATAGGTCTCACCCAAGGCCAAAATTTACCAAGCTGCCTCTGCTTCGGCACTTAAGTAACGCTCCATCGTTTCTGCTTCAGAAAAATAGGGGCAAGCGTCGGATGTTAGCTGATGTTGTTTAGCGAAGACTCGAAGGGCTGGCTCAATAGTTATAACTTTGACGCTGGGCTTCGTTATAACTATACTACCGTAAAATTGCTTAACGATCTAGTGCAGCGTTCGCCCACTCAGTTTACCACCATCATAAATCTGTTGAGGATTCAACCCTTCAGCAACCATTTGCTGTAAAAATCCCTAATTCCACATCCGTCCAGGGTTTACCCCTCGCCATCATGCACGCACCCTTTGAAAACTTCCTGTCCCACGTAAATCAACTAGAACCTTCTCCATCTCTTGGTACTCGCGGAAAAGCTCCCTGCACTTCCATGTAGCCATGAAGATTATGCGGAAACGCTCCAAATCCAGCTTGTCATACTCTTCAAGGTCACAAATCTTGTTGAAGGCGTCCAAGTAACGTTTAACAATTGTTTCCAAACCAACAATCTCAGCCTCCCCGACTTGCGGCGCAAAAACTTTTTTCGCTTGTGGCGCAATAGACAACCGTTTTATTGCATTGTCAATGCTGCGAAAAGTTAGCATTTAGTATTCTAAAGATAGTCTCGAAATGTTAAGTATGGGTGTGCTTTGTTTTAAATTCCCTACATCCAATTTCGCAAGTTTCTTATTGCAGTTCCATGCCTATATTTCACGGGGTTGCTTTGGGCGTAAACCTCCGCGACCTTGTTCCGA
>CAZNJT010000012.1:0-26823 GCA_964573475.1 uncultured Candidatus Bathyarchaeia archaeon
TGCTCTTCAGCGGACAAGTCATGGTTGTCAGCAAAGACGCCATCGTGATTCAAGCAATTCCAATAACCCGCGGCGCCTTCCCACAAAGCTTAGCTGAGGAAATAAAAGGAAATATTAAGGAAGTAGAAAAGGCTGTTCCAGTCTTATTCATAACTTCTATAAATTTTGAAGGAATAATTCAACCTGTTCCGCCGAATTTCACCATTGGAATACCCGTTGAAGATTGGGGGTTAATACTTGGATTAACCCCATTAAAAGGGAATGTGGGGCATTATCCAACAAACGAATCAAGCAATGAAGTCCTTGTGGGAGCATCGCTGGCAGACCAGTATAATTGGACTGTAAATAAAGAAATACGAGTGAATGGGTATAAGCTGAATGTTACTGGTATATTAGACACGAAATTGGCCATATTCAATCGCAGCATAATCATGCCGCTTAAACTAGCACAGAAAATCTACGCCTATCCAGAAAGTGCCAACATAATCACGGTAAAACCCATTGAAGGATATTCGCAAAAAGATTTAGCAGATACCATAGAGCAACAGATATCATATGTTCAAGCTTTAACGGAAACTGAAAGAAACGATATGATTCAGCCTATTCTGGTTCAAGTTGAGACATGGAATCTTGGCATACAAGCCGTGGTATTCATTATGAGCTTAATACTTGTGATGACTGTTACCGTTATGAGCGTTTCAGAAAGGCGTAGGGACTTCGCAACCCTAGACGCCATGGGTGCACCATTAAGCTACGTATTCCGCGTTGTCATATTCGAAACGTCATTAATTGGAGTCTTAGGCGGCATCTTAGGCATAGTCTTCGGCTCTCTAGCGGCTCTCGTTTTGGCAAGCCTCTACACAAACATTCCACTTGCCATGTTTTTCCCAACCTTCTACGAAATTATTCCACCCTTTTACATGCTTGAAATATTCTTGGCAGTTGTTTTTGTTTGCTGTTTAGGCGGAATTATTCCGGCTATAAATGCGACTAGAATGCGCATAGCTGAAGTTTTGAGGGCTGAATATTAATGCAAATTAAGACGGTAGATTTGACAAAAACATACCGTTTAGGTCCATCAGAAATAACTGCGGTAAATAAGGTTAGTTTTGAAGTTAATGAAGCAAGATTCATAGCGATAGTTGGACCTTCAGGCTCAGGGAAGTCGACGCTACTAAATCTCGTCGGGTTAAACGATTATCCAACTTTGGGTAAAATTTTCATCGACGATTCAGATGCTTCACTTCTGCCAAGTAGTAAACGTAGAAAAATCCGACTTTTCCGCATGGGGTTCGTCTTCCAAACTTTCAATTTGTTGCCGACGCTTACCGCTTTGGAAAATGTAGAATTGCCCATGTCTTTAGCGGATAAGCCTCAAAAAGAACAAAGAGAAAAAGCATTAAGGCTTCTTGAAACTGTTGGCTTAGGCAAAAGACTTTTCCACAGACCCAAAGAATTGAGCATGGGCGAAATGCAGCGCGTAGCCATAGCAAGGGCTCTCGCCAACAACCCTGAAATAATAATCGCTGATGAACCCACAGGTGAGCTTGATTCAAAAACCGCCAAAGAAATAATCGCGTTGCTTTTTGACATAAACAGAAAGGAAAAGACAGCGGTTATTGTGGCGACGCATGACGAAAAAATAGTTGATGTGGCGGATACGATTTACACGATTCAAGATGGTAGGCTAAGGCTTGAAGGTTAATGCTAATCTCTTATAGCAACGAAAAGTCCGTGGACTTAATTTTCCCCTTCTCGTCTATAACAACCTCGAATTTTTCAGCCCATGGGTGTCCTTCCAAGTCTATGGGACATACGCCCCTGATGACCCAAACTCCATTCTTTTGCTCAACTGTGGAAATATCAATTTTTTCCGTATTCTTCCTTTTCTTAACATAATCAACAGCTATTTGCTGGACAGCTTCCGTCGAAATATTCTGCATAGCATGATTCCCCAACAATTGTCTTACTATCTAGATAAAGATGGCATTAAGGGTTATGAACGGAAAATCGTTAGCGAAATTAAACATATGCCGAATTGTGTACACGTGCTTTTTTGCGATAGGTTCAAATCAGCAAACATATCAGTTTTTACCTTGAAGTAGCGTGTTAGAAAAGGAAGACCATGAGTGAGAAAAGACGTATAATATTCCACGTGGACATGGACCACTTTTTCACAGCTGTTGAGGAAAGGGAGCATCCCGAATATAAAGGTAAACCAGTAATTGTTGGAGCAAACCCGAAACAGGGAAAGGGCAGAGGAGTCGTAAGCACCTGCAATTATGAAGCTAGAAGATTCGGCGTTAGGTCTGGCATGCCCATCTCAAAGGCTTGGAAGCTCTGTTCAGAAGCCATTTACTTGCCAGTCAAATACGAACTTTATACCAAAGTTTCCAACGAAATTATGGATATGCTGCGAAAACATGCAGACAAATTTGAGCAATGGGGCATAGATGAGGCTTTCTTAGATGTAACCTCAAAAGTGAAGGATTATGCGGAAGCCGAAGCCCTAGCACGACAAATAAAAAGAGAAATTTACGAGAAGGAAAAGCTTACAAGTTCAATAGGTATAGGTCCAAACAAGCTTGTCGCCAAAATAGCCAGCGACTTCCAAAAACCAGACGGCTTGACAGTTGTCAAAGAAGAGGAATCTGAAAAATTTCTTGCTCCGCTGCCAGTGCGTAGGCTTCTCTGGGTTGGACGGAAGACTGAGCAGAAATTGAAGGTTATAGGAATTACGACTATAGGCGATTTAGCTCGTTACGACCCTACGGTGCTGGCGGAAACCTTCGGTGTTATGGGCACGCAGATTTATTTGATGGCGCATGGAATCGACAGAAGCGAGGTTGAAGAAAGAGGTGAAGTCAAGTCCATCAGTCGTGAGGTGACCTTTGAAGAAGACACATCAAATTTTGATTTTATCCTTAATGCTTTAGATGGGCTTTCAGAAGAAGTGTGTAAAGATGTTTTGAGACAAAACCTTTACTTCAAAACAGTTACCGTTAAAGTACGCTACGAAAACTTTGAAACCCACACGCATAGCAAAACCATGCCTTTAATAACTAATCGTTCGCAAGATTTGAGGAAAACATCGAGAGAATTGATGCAAGATTATCTCAGGTTAGACAGAAAAATAAGGCTAATAGGTTTAAGAGTCTCAAACTTTACTTCAACTGAAAAACAAAAAAAGCTCATCTAGCAAGAAATTGATGGGAAGAAGCGTTCATAGTTTGTTGGAAGCATTTATTTTTTGACTCTTCGAATCTCGAACACAACAGGATTATCCGCATCTGGACAAGCATTGAATATTACATCTTTGTCTTTGCTCCATGGAAACTCTACACCATAACGCATAGCGTAGACTTTTGGAAGCAAAACCATCAAGGCACTGTAGCAGACGTCGCCTTTTATCGATTTGCCATCAAAAATTATCTTATCGTCGACTTTGTGTCCGAAAGCACATCTTCCCTTTTGACTCTTTACAGTAACTTCAATTGTGGACATGCAAATTTACCTTAATGTGTATTTTTACGTCTGGGTATTTTACTCTTATTTTTTGCATCTGCCATTTTAACAATCGTCGCATCAGAAATCAGCACGCTTTAGCGGTTTTAGGATATAATTCTTTTAGCTTTTGCGTTAGTCCATGCATGACTGTTTTGTGAATGTAGTTTCCTATCTAACTAACAACAATTTTTAATAAGTCTATGAAGAATCCTTTTGAGCATATAGTAAGGGAAGAAAAGATGGCAGGAAATCCAGGCGTAAAAGTGGTGTTAACAGCTTCAGCCACTGAGATGAGTGAATTTTACAATAGCCCCTTTATCGCATTCGTGGCTGGATTCGCTAAGGGTCCTATACCTTTATGGTTTCTCAGAAAGAAACTGTATCCGCGAGTGGAACGTAGCAATGATGGAAGAACAAAGTATGCGCCGTATGGTTTGAGAAAAGTGGAAGCGGTTCTGTTGGAGAATGGTTTCGACGAGTCTGAAGTGGCAGTGGTTCACCCGTTCGACCTCGATGCCTTTGTAGGTCCCAACACGAAGGTGGTGGGCATATCTTCTATGGATCCAACGGGAATGGGATTCGTCAGCAAAACATATTCTTCGATTGTTGGCGGAGGCGAACCCATGAACTCCATCGAGTTCAAGGCGCTGGTGAAACATCGAAGTATTCGAAACTATAGGTCTAAAGTGATTGTGGGCGGTTTTGGTGCATGGCAACTTGAACGTAAGAAAGTGGCGGAAAGTTATGGCGTAGACTGTGTGGTCATCGGCGAAGCAGAAGAGGCTGTCGTAGAGATTTTTAAGAAGGCAGTTAACGGAGAGCGCCTTCCACGCGTAATTCGCATTAAGAAAAGTTCAGAGAACGAACAGATTCCTATCATTAGGCACGCGGCTATTCATGGGTGTGTGGAGATTTCTAGAGGTTGTGGCCGAAACTGCCAGTTTTGTACGCCCACCATGCAAATAAAACGTGACATGCCCCTGGAAAAGATCATGAAAGAAGTGGAATTAACAACACGAGAAGGCGGTGACCATATTACTCTAGTTACGGAAGACATCTTCCTGTACGGTGCAAAAGACAAGCATTTCATCCCAAACAAAGAAGCAGTTTTGAAACTTGTAAAAAGCGTAGCAACACATCCCGGAGTTAAAGCCATACAACCCTCACACATGTCCCTAGCGCCAGTTGTCCATAATACGGGCATGGTTAAAGAAATCGCCGAAATCCTAATAGAGCATAACTGGTATATTCATGGGAAAAAGCGTATCGTGACTTCTGAAACGGGCGTAGAAACCGGAAGTGTTAGGCTGATGCGGAAGTACATGGCTGGAAAAATGCTTCCCTTTAAGCCTGAACAGTGGAAAGAGATTGTTAGCCAATCCTTCGGAATATTGAACGACAACGATTGGTATCCGCTTGCCACGTTTATAGTTGGACTTCCAGACGAAAAGGAAGAAGACGTTGTCGAAACGCTTGAATTGATTGATGACTTAAAAGATTATCAAGCCTTCTACGTTCCACTGCTTTTCGTTCCGCTGGAAAACTGTATGTTGATGAACAAGCGTGGGGCAGAAGCCAATTCTCTTACAAAAGCACGGTGGCTGTTCATCACTCGCTGTTGGGAATACAACGTCAGAATTTGGCGAGACACCTTCCTGGAACAGAGAATCCACAACCCGCTGCTTTACAAACTTGTTAAGCAAATGGCGCTTCCGTTCGCAGCCAAAGTGGCGGGAATCTATTATGGAATGAAACACGGTAAAGAAATGGAAGATGCCATCTGGAAAATGGTAAACGCCTAGCACATATAGGCTGTCAAAGGTGATTGGTGGCTTTTAGTTCGTTGCAATAATCGTTTTATGGATGATTATAAGGCAATTTTTATAAGCGACTATGTCATGAATAATTGCATCGTGCAAGAAGCAATTTTTGCACTAAATAGTATAGGAGTTGAAATAGCAAATGGCTGAGAAAGAGATGCACAAGGCAGTTTGTGCTGATTGTGGTAAGGAATGCGAAGTTCCCTTCAAACCTGACACAAGTAGGCCTGTCTACTGCCGAGAGTGCTGGTCAAAAAGAAGAACCCAAAGGCGAAGATTTTAGGTTAAGCTAACAGCTTTAATCCGAATAATCGCTTTTCCTATATTTTTATATACTTTAGTGCAAACGCTATATAAATTTTGCAAATCAGAGTTTAAATTCCCATTTGCACCATAAATCTTTAGGATGCTTGTCAGGCGGACAGACCAAGCAGTTTACTTCCACTTTTGGATTCAGCGTTTTTGCAAAGTTTTTCAAATAGCCAAAACGCACTTTCTTACATGGAAACTCACATAATCCCTTACTCAAACGTGCTTCCTGCGTCCTACACCTATCAACGCTTAAAGTAGCCCGTTTATCGCTCACCTCAACAGTCTTAAAAGGCTGGTCCAAAGCCCAACTAGACCTACGCAAAAGCTCCATAATCGTTGGTACGTCTGGATTTTCGCTAACCTGAAACATTTTCTGCAGACTTTTAGCTTCAATCTGAGCCATAGCCTCCCAAACACCAGCATCAATCTCTGTTGCGGCTTCTGTGCCGAACTTCTTTTCCATACCCAAGAAGTATAAGCCGTCAACCCTCCACAAGTTGCGAATTTGGAGAAAGAAGAAGTCAAGCAGCTTTTCCATGGGCATTTTAGCCAGCATTTCACGGTCTTTACGACTTCCGGGCGGATATTCACTCATACATGACACCAACATGGCAGATTAACAATTTACATGAATTAATCTTTTAAACCTAACCCAGAAATAGAAAAAGAAAGCAGTGAATACATTTGGACCTGATAAACCTAATAAGAACAATAATTCTCGGCGCAATTCAAGGCTTAACAGAATGGCTCCCAATATCAAGCACTGGGCACCTCAAAATAGCTGAACATTTTCTAGACTTAAAAGTTCCAATACTTTTTGATGTCATCCTGCACGTTGGAACACTAATCGTTGTTTTCTTTTTCTTTAGAAAAGACATTAAGAATATCCTTTCTGCGCTTTTGCGACTTGATTTCAAAACAGATTATGGGAAGCTTATTCCTCTGATAATTGTTGGAACAATACCAACAGCATTAATAGGTTTAGCCTTCGGCGAGTTTATAGAAAGTACCTTTCAAAGCCTTTTGCCCATTGCGACAGCGTTTATCCTCTGTGGAGTAGTTCTTTACTCTGCGAAGGCTGGAAAAGAAAAAACCGAAAATATAAGCTATTTAGCAGCCTTGATAATCGGTATAGCGCAAGGAATAGCCATAATTCCAGGCATTTCCAGAAGCGGAGCAACAATTGCAGCCGCACTTTTGCTTGGAATAAAGCGTGAAAGAGCCTTCAAATTCTCTTTTCTAATCTCAATTCCAGCCATAATTGGGGCTTTAGGCTTAACCCTTTATACACAATTCGACGAGCTGACAACCGTAGGGTTGGGTTGGGAAGTTCTTGCGGGAATGGCTGTTGCAATATTTGTTGGTTACTTTGCTTTGAAACTCCTATGGAAAATCCTGGTCAAGAAAAAGTTTCACTTTTTCGCGCTTTACTGTTGGCTGCTAGGCGCAGTGTTAATAGTGCTTAGTTTAAGAGGCTTCTAACCATTTGGGCTTGCCGTATAGAAATTCTGCTAGAAACTTTGCAAACTCGCTATTTTTCTCATAAACCTCTGCTATTTCATTATTAACAAAGATTTCGAATTCTTTGCATACTGTCTGCGAAATTTGCTCTGCAACACCTGCTCTTCTTCCCCCATCCCTCAATCTATCGCTAAGCAGTGCAACTGCATCGGTATATTTCCTCCGAATCTCCACGACCCATCTTCCATCTTCAATATAGGGTCCAGAAACCGTTCCCAAATTGTTCAGATGTTTCATCAGGAATTTTTCACATTCATGTTCCTTTTCTAGAGGTGGTCCAAAATGCTTCTTAATTGGCGGAAGAATACGTTGTTCAAGTTCAAATATGAACATGTTCAAAGTTTTTTCGTCGCTCCATGGAATATTTCGTAAAATGTTGAAATCGTTTAGCTGGACAAGTTTGCTTAAGGAACGTTGAGACTTGTAGAGTTGACCCCATAAAACGTCTGGAACAGCGTCCACCTTTCCAAAAGCTAAGAAAACAATCGTAGAGCCTCGTTTCTCTAATTCTCGTTTGAGTTCTTTCACGGTTAAGACAGTTGTTTCTGGCGGATAAAAGAACTTTAAATTCGAATTTTTTAGGAAGGCCCTTGCAGCGGCTACGAAAGTGTAGAGTTTATGCGGTTGCACCGCAGAAGCTACGTTTCTTCCCTTGTCTACTGGATCAACAATTACGAGCGGTTCTTTGAATAGAAGCTGTAGTTCGTCCTCTCTTTCCTTGTAATAGTTTTCAATGTCTATGATTATTCTTTGTTTATGCTGGGCAAATGTTTTTAGCGTTTTTATGAAGGATTTACAATGTAATATTAGGAGTTCGCATAGGTAGCCGCTGAACCCGCCGATTTTTATTTCTGCGCCATAAACATCTATTCCATTCATGAATTTCTTTAATAAGCGCACTTCGCTCCGCATCTGTTCATTCAAATGTTTTTTAACGTAGTCCGTGTGATGCGGTGTTCTGTCTGTGGCGCTTAACCACTCTCTCCTCTTGACATTATAGCAGGGCACAATATTCACTCTAACACCGTCAACTATTGCCTCAAGGTAGGGATGCTCAGCGAACCTTTCAATCTGTTCTGAGCCTTCTGTGGCTTTTCTGGCTATTTTTAGGCATGTCTCTCCTAGAGATTTGCGGGGTATCTTTGTTGAAACACGCATGAAAACGTCGATGTCTGGTTCTTCGCTGAGCCACGTGTCCTTCGCAACTGAGCCTTCTACGCGCACTTCGGTTTCGACGCCTAACTCTTTTGATGCAGAAACAACCTTCTTTTCTAGTTCTTTAGCTAAAGCCTCAATTTTAGCCCGTTCTCCTTTTTTCGGTGTAACCCGTTCTAAGACGGTTGTGCAAACTTTCTCAATTTTTCCTTGCATAAACATGCCCTTTTCTCTATTCTTGTGGGCAAAACTCTTTAAGGGTTGAGTAGATGGGGCCTTTCGGTGTTAAATCACTTCTTTTAAGCCTTAAACACTGAGCTCTAACGATTCCGAATTCATAATTGACATTTTCGGTGACGCATTTGCCAAGTTCAGCCTTATTTCTTCCAGATTTTACTCTGGCAATTGTTAGGTGGGGGCTAAAGCCTTTGGGGTCTGGTGCAAATCCTAAACTGCGCAGACTGGGCTCTAGTTGATTGAAAATGCTTCGCAATTGGTCGGCGCCTTGGGTCATTCCAGCCCATAATACCCTTGGATAGCGCAGATTTGGGAAGGCGCCAATCCCATGAATTTTGACGTCAAAGATGGTAAACTGAACCTTTTTCATTTCTTCATGGATTTTTTCAACCATAGGTGTGGTGATGTTTCCGAGAAATCGCAAGGTTATGTGAATGTTTTTTGGTTCAACAAGTTTCAAGTCTGCTCCAGTTTTAGCTAGGAGGTTCTGCACGTCTGTTATTCTCTTCAGAATTGATTCGCTGTCCATGTCAAAGGCTATGAAACTTCTTATTGTTTCCGACATCGTTATTCCTTCGCATATTTTTTGCTTCTCTTCCTCATAAATGCTTTTAATGTAAAAAACTATCTGTTAATAGCCAGATACATCAGCAAAAAGGGTGCAAAATGACTGTTGATAAAGTTGTTGTGGGTTTGGCTGGAATGCCAGGAGCCGGAAAATCAGTAGTTGTCGCTGTTGCAAAAGGAAGCGATTACGGAGTCGTGGTGATGGGTGATGTGGTGAGAGAAGAAGCGGAAAAGAGACACTTAGAGCCGAGCCCAAAAAATCTTGGAAAAATAATGCTTGAATTAAGGCAAAAAGAAGGAAACAGCATCATAGCAAAAAGATGCATCCCAAAAATAGAAAACACAAAAGAAAACAAAGTTATTGTGGACGGCATAAGAAGCCCAAGCGAAGTTGAAGAGTTCAAAAAGCATTTTTCAAAATTTAGCCTTATAGCTATTCATTCATCCCCAGAAACAAGATTCAAACGGCTTTATCACCGCCAAAGAAGCGACGACCCAGAAAATTGGGAAATTTTTCATGAGAGGGATAAACGAGAGTTAAGCGTAGGATTAGGTAATGCTATCGCTATGGCTGAATATTTAATAGTGAACGAGGAAGAGCGAGAAGTCGTTAAAGAAAAAATTAGGAAAGTTCTAAGGAAAGTTGAAGAAAAATGGATGAAATAAGTATTTACGTGGAAGTTGAAATTAACCCCACAGAATCCGAAGACAAAGTGAAACAGGCTGTTGAAAACATTTTCGGTAGCATAACCATACAGATAAAACCTTTACAAAAAGGAAAACTCTTAACTGCTGAAGCCAAAGAGCTTGAAGCGCTTACCAAACTTTACAATTTATTGCGTAGAGAACGCATTCGTAACGCTACCAGAGGAGCCCTTTTCAAAGGAATTGACGGAAAAACCATAAACTTCTGTTTGAACAAGCAGGTTGCGTTTGCGGGGCATGTTTCCTTTTCTAAGGAAGTGGCAGAATCGCCATTAGGACCGATAAAGGTTAAAATAGAATGTGAAAACCCAAGAGAACTCATCGACTGGCTTGCCCCAAAAACTGTTTAGGTGATAAAAATGAGTTTAGAAAAAGTTTACAAATACATTGATGCTCATACCAACGGTTTTGTTGAAGACCTCGTTAAGCTTGTTAAACAACCTAGCGTTTCGGCAAGAGGCGAAGGAATAGAAGCATGCGCAAAACTCGTAGATGAAATGATGCAGGAAATAGGACTTTCAACAAGAATTTTCAAAAGTGAAAAGGGAAATCAAGTTGTTTACGGAGAAAAATTGTCCAAAAAATCCGGCAAAACTCTTCTCTTTTATGACCATTACGATGTGCAACCACCAGAACCTCTGGAAAAATGGACACATGAACCATTTAGTGGCAAAATAGTCAACGGAAAAATTTATGGAAGAGGAGCATCGGACAACAAAGGCAACTTTGTCTCGAGGCTGAAGGCTGTTCAGACATTACTAGAAGTTACTGGCAATGTGCCCGTTAACATAAAATTTTTCGTTGACGGAGAAGAAGAAATTGGAAGCCCCCATCTTGAACCAATAATAAAGAAGTATAAGAATTTCTTTTCTGCCGACGCAGCCATCTGGGAGTTCGGCGGCACAGATAGACGTGGCAGACCAAATCTATACCTAGGACTAAAGGGAATTTTATCCATTGAAATAAAAGCTAGTGGCGCTTCTAAAGATGTTCATTCCGCAAATGCACCAATAATCCCGAATCCTGCTTGGCGCCTCATTTGGGCATTGAACCTTTTAAAAGATAAGGAAGAAAACGTTTTGATCCCAGACTTTTACGAAAATGTTGTGAATCTCTCTTCCGAAGAAATTGGATGTTTAAAAAATATTCCCTTTGAAGAAGAGGAAACTAAGAAAGAGTTAGATCTAAAGGAATTCTTGCAAAACAGGTCTGGATTAGAAGCTCTGAAAGCATTGTTAAGTCAGCCCACATGCACAATTAACGGTTTTGTATCGGGATATACTGGCAAGGGCTCCAAAACTGTTTTGCCACACGAAGCCATAGCGAAACTTGATTTCCGACTAGTTCCAAACCAAAAATCCAATGAAATTTACCGAAAACTTGTTATGCATTTGAAAAAGCATGGTTTTGGAGATTTAGAAATAATTAAACATGGCTCCACTGAGCCAACAAAAACACCAATTAATCACCCCTTTGTGAAGTTAGTTGCAGAAACAGCGAAGAAAGTTTATAGAAAGAGGGTTGTGATTTATCCTATTAGTGCGGGTTCTGGACCTATGCATTTATTCCGCAACTTTCTAGGATATCCAGTTGTTTCGGTTGGATGCAGTCATCCAGAGGCTAACACGCATGCGCCTAATGAAAACTTGAAAATTGAGAGTTTCATTAAGGGAACAAAGTTTATTGCAACATTAATTGATGACTTCGCTTTATGAACGGTGCTGATTTTGTCTGTAAAAGCTACACTAACCCATAGAGGAGCTGTTCTGCTTGGAAAGAATGTTGCTTGCGATGCTTTTGACGAATCTAAACCATTAAGGGTTGTTACACATGCTCATGCTGACCACATGATAGGTTTGCAACAAAGCCTAAGAACATGCGAAAAAGTCTTGATGACCAAACCCACAAAAGATTTAATTGATGTTATGAGGAGCCCACTTTTTCTGATGGGTGGCTTCGTGGAGACGCTTGATTATGGTAAAACTCTTCAATACGAGGAGGAGCGCATAACTTTTTTCCATGCTGATCACATTTTAGGCGCGGCTCAAGCACTTGTTGAAGACGTGGAGGGAACAAGGATTGTTTATACAGGAGATTTTAGGGTTGATGGGACTCCGATTTTGGATACTGATTTGCTTGTTATGGAAGCCACCTATGGAAGCCCAGCGTGTAAACGCTCGTTTAAGAAGGACGTTAAGGATTTGCTTGTTTCCATAGTGGAAAAAGGATTGAAGCATGGCACAGTGTACGTTTTTGGTTACCACGGCAAACTTCAAGAAGTTATGCAAATTCTGCACGAAACTGGCGTTAAAGCTCCCTTTGTTGCTCCTGAAAGGGTTTTCCATGTTTCTAGGGTTTGCGAACAGCACGGTATGCGCCTTGGACGCTTAATGCTTTCTGAAGAAAGGGAAGCTAGGGAGCTGTTGGAAAGAAATTTGCCTTGCATAGCCTTTTATCATATGGGTTCGAGAAGTAAAGTTGGTCGATGTGGTTTTCGTGTTTATGTGAGCGGTTGGGAGTTTGATTCTCCATGTCGTGAAATTGCTGATAAGGAGTATGTTATAGCTTTAAGCGATCATTCGGATTTTGACGGGTTAATGGAGTATGTTAGACGTTCAAAGCCTAAGTTTGTGATTACAGATAATTTTCGCATCGGTTATGCAGAGACGTTAGCTAGGGAGATTCGAAAGCATTTCGGAATTTCTGCCGTGGCACTTCCAAAAAGATAATTTTCAGCATTAAAATGAATATGTGCCGGTGGATCCTTCTACTTCTAAATATTTTACTGTAATTCAGATTTGGATTCCGAATTCATACGACTTAAATAAAAAGAAACCAGACATTGCATTGCGAGTGCGTACGGAAATGCCTTCCCCATTACAGCCAGAGTTCTTCGCACTGTTGGGCATAGACCTTTTCTTAGCAATAAGTATGCTGACATGCTTGCTTGATAGGCATTTTCCATCGCAACTGCCCTACGTATATCAGTTGGCGGCTTTAGTAGGTTTTGGACAGTTGCTTGTAAGCAAAGAGTTTATTATGTTATTCGGTGAGTACATGCGTTTCTGGTACAGCCTCATATACCTAATCGTTGCTTTGGCAAACATAGTTGCGGTCAATTTGTATCTTGGAATCGTGAAGAAACTGCTGAACTACGCAAGGGTTTTCACGTTGACGGTGACTCTTCCAGCTCTATCTTTGACTGCCCTCTTCTTGTTCAATTATGCTGAGGTTGCTATGCATCCGCTACTAATGGTTTCGCAAATGTCTTGGGGAGAGACTTTCACAGCTATAGCCTTTTGCACCTTCGTGGTGGGGGTAGGCGTATACGTCTTCGCAAGAATATGGAGAGACAACTTAAAGAAGAAAAAGGAGGTGAAACAATAAAATGAAGACAAGTTTCAGGAAAAGTCTCAAACTGATAGCGTTGCTGATAACATCATTGCTAATTGCGACAGTAAGCGCAGCCGCATACGTTACGCTACAATGGACAAACACAGCAACAGTTGCTGCAAATCCTAAAGTGTGTTTCTTTGCATGGTCAGCTCCCACTACAAAGTTAAATACTTTTGACTATGCTGTCAATATCTTTCCAAGCGTTAAAACGATAGATGAAAACATTACTCATGGTGTTTGGAATTGGGATACAGCGTCGCATGTCACATCTATGCGTTGGTATTCATTGACAAATTCTAGTAATATCGCCAGCCTCAATGTAACTGTTTACAACTCGACAACAACCATCTACTCGCAGTACTGGTCTTCAGTTCCGACGCTTCCGACAGGGTTCGTTCAGTTCAGTCCCAGTCCAATGGCTAACGGTAAATACGCAATATGGATCGAAATCACTGCGACATCTGGAGCTACTCTTGGTCAAAAGTCAGTGTTCACGTTTGAGATGAAGGTTGAGAATCCGTAATTGACCTTCCCCTTTTTTCATTTTGGAAGGCAGTGATACGAGTTGAAACAAACTAGGATGAAGTATGTAGTAACTATTCCCGAAATTGTTTTGCTAGTGGTAACTATTGTAACGCTTGCATTATTCGTCTCGATTTATCCAATAAAAGTCCTGTGGAAACCAGTTTTTGCAAATCCGGATACTCAAGCGTTTTATCCTTCGGACTACAACCTTTCTGGCTCAACTAAACTTGTTTCTGGAACGCTAACTAATCTACAATCCGACGACAACGGGTATATGACCTTTCGGAGTTATGTTTCTGCTACTTCAACGACAACTAAAACAGAAGCTTTCATAGCTTACAGGAGTAATACCCTTAGCGGATTAAATTTCCCAAAAAATCGTACCTGGGATGGTGATGCAGCGGTATGGGGCGGTGAAAATGAGATGGATACCGCTGGAAGCCCTGTGAGAAGCGTAAGAACGGCAATTTGCCCAAAAGGTGAAAGAGCATTAGAAAAGATTGTTGTAACATTGTCTGATGATGGATACTTGGATGCTTATGTTTTTGATGGAACTTCATGGAATGTGACTAATGATATAGGACAGGTATGGACAAGCGCTCCTACTGATGGGAGAAGACCTTATGATGTTATTTATGAACAATCTTCTGGTGAAGCTTTACTTGTTTATGGTACTACCGTTGCTGGCGGTGGAAATGATATAGCTTATAGAACTTGGTCTTTCGTTTCGGGTTGGGGCTCTGAACAATATTATGATGATAGCGGTCATGCTAGCAAAATTACAGTCACATATGTCGTTTTAGCTTCAGATAAAAACTCAGATAAAATAGGGATGACATATATTGATAGCACAAATAGTGATGCTAATGCTGTGATTTGGGATGGTTCTACATGGGGCAATTTTATTGAGATAACAGGAACTGTTGCAATAGCCACTGAAGAATGTATAGCAATAGAATCCGAATGTTTAAGTGGTGCATTTATGGCTGTTGCTGGAGAAGGGCAGTTTATAAGATGGGCAAGATTCACAACATCATGGTCTTCTTTAGGTATTTTTGACATAAACAGCGGTGCGACAACTGCTATGAATTGGCTAAAGTTGGCACAGTCACAAGGAAATAGACTTATGCTAACAAGTGTTGACGGCGCAACAGACTTATGTACAGCGGTTTGGGATGAAGGAGTGTATGGTAATAGGCAATGGTCAACAGCAAGTAGCTCAATAGGCTCCATGACTGCCACCACCTCTGTTACAGCAATGCGGTTTACAGCACAAGCATCTAAATCAGTTACGAATATATTAGTTTACATACAGGCAGTATTAGCATCACCTGCATATAGATTTGGAATCGAAACAAGTGCGACCACTTACCTGCCCAGTGGAACGTATGTTGGTGCGTCAAATTATGCTGTTTTCACTCCAACAGCAACAGGATGGTTGAATCTCACTTTACCTTCTTCTGCTTCATTGACAGCTGGAACAGTTTATCATGTAACTGTTAGGTATGATAGCGGAACGATAGGAACCTCTAATTATATTGCCTTGAGAAGAATGGGAACTTTAAAGAATAACTTCCGTGTTCAAGAAAACAAGATAGATTCGTGGCTAAACACTATATTTGGAACCACAATTCAGAATTATGAACCTGTGTTTATCTTACGGTATAGTGATGCAACATACGAATCTATGCCATATGATACAGCAACAGCTCATAGTGTTTATGGTGTAAACTGGTTTTCTGAAAAATGGACACAGAGCGGTGCACAAATAATTACAGGTATAAACATTCCACTGGTTAAGGCACTTACTCCACCAGACAGTTTGTATGTTGTTTTGCGAAATGAGACTGACTCTCAAGATGTAGCGACAATTACCATTTCACAAGCAGATATTACCACAACTCTTCAATGGTATGAAAAATACTTTAGCTCTCCAGTCAGTTTGATAAACGGAAAAACATATAGGTTAATTCTCAAGTCACCTAGTTCAACTTCATCAAACTATTTTACTTGCAGAAGTCTTTCAACTGGGCAATCTGGAAGTTTAACTTATGACGGAACAAACAGCGTTTATAGCGCATCCACGAATAGTGGTTCTTCTTGGACTGATACAACTACACGAGATTTGATATATATTATACTCAATGGTTCAACATTGGGAGGAGGTTTTGTTATACATATCCCACATGATACTGGTGTTGATACAAATGCCCAAAGATGTGCAGATTTCGCATGGGAGTATCGTTCTCCACCGGCCTTCAGAAACCAGGGCTTACTTGTCTATGGAACAGCATCTGGTTCAATTGCGTGGCGTAGATTTCTGGCACCAAATTACATAACATCCGCAACAAGCCCAACAATGGCAGGGACTCATCCTTGGGTTCAGTTAAAGGGAAACACAAGGACTGTAAGCGGTGATATAATGATTTTAGGAGCGATCCTAAACTCAAATTTTGACCTTGGAGCAATAAAATGGGACGGAACGACTTTTGCAGTTATAGGAGATGCAACTTTTACAGCCGATACTGTTGTAACCACGTATGAATGCTTTGACTTGGAGTTTCACGCTTTCGGTGACCCAACAGAATTTACAAGCGAAGTTGAGTTTACAGGAACATCAAACACAGAACCATGGACACAGCTAGTATGGACAATTGACAGCAGTTTCACAACAGAAGGTGTAACCGCAACGTTTCAACTATACAATTATCAAACTGGGCAATACCCAACCAGTGGAGATGGATATATGACTGCCACAATTGGAACAACAGATGTCACCAAAACTCAGACAATAACAACCAATCCAACAAATTTCAGAGATGGTTCAGGAAACTGGAAAATTAACGTTACAGGAGTAAAAACAACACCCACGCAGTTTGATTGGAACGGTGATTTGGTTAAAATTGAAGTTACAGGGATTGTTCTCGCATGCAAACTAAACTTAAAGGTTATGGATTGGGACTTAACTGATGCCATTCCAAACACCTATGTCACAATGAACAATGGGACAGACAATATTCAAGTTTCTGACAGCAACGGATGGGCAAACTACACAGGCGTAAGCGGAACAGTCACTGTTAAAGTGCAGTATTTCGGTTTTTGGGTGAACGGTACATTTTCAGTCACAATGGATTCTTACAAAACAATAGATGTTCAATGCAAACTCTATGATATCACTGTTTTGGTTCAAGAAGGCGTTCAGAATGCCTACCTTGCTGGTGCAAATGTCACTGTTTATAATTCAACAAGTGTGCAGGGCAACAAGATAACATCAGGCGTGACCGGAAACAACGGTCAAGTGCAGTTACTTAATTTGCCAAATAATACGCTAACGTTTACTCAGTATGGTGGTGCTTCTTATTCTTTAGTAATCGGAAACACTACTCCTCCTCTTCTTGTTTCGTTAGAAAATCAAACCATCACACTTATTGCGAACCAGAACAGCGTAAGCACGAATAATAATTATTCCATAATCGCTTTCGTTGGGATGACAATTCCTTTTAAAAGCAGTTTCGTAACGAAGCAGCTCAAGAAGAAGATGCAAAAAAGAAGCGAAACAAATGAAGACTCCCCAGAAGAAGTTTTATCTTGATATACCTATTGTAAGTATACTACATAATCATAACCGCGTCAACAAATGCAACGGGCACATCTTAAACTTATACGTACCTGAAAATTCTTAAGCCAGATACATCAACTTATGCTCTCCATATGATTACGTAAAATTCGCAAGTTTTGGAAGCATTTTTATGCCTTATTGATTGATAGTAGAGTTTGTGGTGAATAATCATATGAGTAAGTCATCCTTGGTTTCAGGCTTCTATAAGCTTAGCCCTAAAGAGCGCTTGCAATTCGTTAGGGAGTTTGCTGGTTTATCGGATGAAGAAGCGACTTTGCTGCAGAATACTGGCTCCTTGCCCTTGGACTTGGCTGACCGCATGATAGAAAACGTCGTCGGCGCCATTCCCATACCGCTTGGAATAGCAGTAAACTTCCTCATAAACAAACGTGATTATTTGATTCCTATGGCTATTGAAGAGCCTTCCGTAGTGGCTGCAGCTAGCTTCGCAGCGAAAATGGCACGAGACGGTGGAGGCTTCTACACAAGCAGCACACCACCCATAATGATTGGACAAATTCAAGCAGTGGACGTAAAAGACCCGTACGCGGCTAAAATGCGGGTATTACAAGCGAAAGAAGAAATTCTAAAAAAGGCGAATGACCAAGACCCAGTTCTCGTTTCCGTTGGCGGCGGAGCAAAAGACCTAGACGCAAAGATAATCCACACAACACAAGGACCGATGCTCATCACAGAGTTGCATGTAGACTGCCGCGACGCCATGGGCGCTAATGCGGTTAACACAATGGCTGAGGCTGTGGCTCCAATGATAGAACGCATAACAGGCGGACGCGTCTACTTGCGAATAATCTCCAATTTAGCCACAAAACGACTGGCAAGGGCATGGTGTGTCGTGCCTAAAGAGGCTGTTGGCGGCGAAGAAGTCGTGGACGGCATTGTAAACGCATATGCTTTTGCAGCGGCAGATCCATATCGAGCGGCGACGCATAACAAGGGCATTTTAAACGGCATAATAGCCGTCATAATTGCAACATGCAACGACCACCGCGCAGTTGAAGCTGGAGCCCATGCTTACGCAGTCAAAAACGGTCACTACACAACCCTTTCAACATGGGAGAAAAACGAAAACGGCGATCTAGTTGGCTCAATTGAGCTACCAATGGCAGTAGGCCTCATAGGCGGAGCTGTGCGGACGCATCCAATAGCAAGAATAGCCATAAAAATCCTAGACGTAAAAACGGCTAACGAGTTTGCAGAGGTTTTAGTTGCTGTGGGCTTAGCACAAAACTTGGGCGCTTTAAGAGCCTTAGCACACGAGGGAATACAGCGCGGTCACATGTCGCTTCACGCAAGAAACATAGCCGTAGCAGCAGGCGCAACAGACGAGTTAATGGATTTAGTGGCTGAAAAGATGGTTGAAGAACGCAAAATCCGCATGGACAGAGCAAAAGAACTAATAGAACAGTATAAGGCATCTGGAAAATCTAAAATGTAAACAAGTGACATCTAAGTGCGGGAAAACGTATGAAAATAATTCCGGGACCAGCCTCCAAACAGTTAGGGGAAAAAGTAGCGAAGTTTTTAGGCGTAGAAGCAGTGCCGCTGGTTTTTAAAACTTATCCAGATGGGGAATCCTACGTAAGGCTCGAAGGCACAGTGCAAAATGAGGAAGTAGCCATAGTGCAAACTACAAGTCCGCCGCAGGATACCAGACTTATACAGTTAGCATTAATTGCTGATGCAGCCAAGCGACATGGTGCAGAAAAAATAAAGGCAGTGGTGCCCTATCTAGCCTATGCACGTCAAGATAAGGTGTTCCTTCAAGGCGAAGCCATAAGCATAGAAACCGTTGCACGGATGCTTAAGGTAGCTGGAGTTGACAGCCTAATAACAGTTAACGTTCATCAAGCAAAGGTTTTAGCAAAATTTCCGTTTCCAGCCAAAACAATCTCTGCAATTCCCCTATTAGCTGAACACTTCAAACAGAAAGGTTTTGAAAAAGCGTTTGCGCTTGCGCCGGATGATGGTGCATTATGGCTTGCTGAAGAAGCAAAGACCGTTTTAGGCGATGAATGTGGCTGTTTAGAGAAACATAGAGACCTTTACACAGGACAAATAACCATGAAAAAGAAAACACTTAACGTGTATGGGAAAACTGTGATAATTTTCGACGATTTAATCAGCACTGGAGGCACTATAGCTTTAGCAGCAAAAATTATGAGGGAACTTGGCGCGGATAAGGTCTATGCTGCTTGTGTTCATCCGCTTCTAATAGGAGATGCTGAAAAGCGAATTCTTGAAAGTGGAGTGGAAGAAATCGTAGGCACAGATAGTGTTCCAAGCCATGTGAGCAAGGTTTCCCTTGCACCCCTAATAAGCAAATTTTTAAAGGAGCATAAAAGTGGCTAAACTTTTCTTTCTTCTTTCTGGTGAACATGAAACTTTGCCAGCCTCTGAATTAAAGGCTATACTTGAAGCAGAAGATTATCCCTTTAAACCGTTGGAAAAACTTGACCAAGCATTAAGGCTTGAAGCAGAATTAGACTGCATAGAAGCCATCAAAAGTAGAGCAGCATTCACAAGAATTTGCGGATTAGAACTATTCAGTTGCGAAGCAGAAACAAGCAAAATAGTGAAGGCTACGCATTCCATAAGCCTAAACGCAGTTTTAGATGATGGGGAAAGCTTTGTAGTTCGCGTAAAGCGTGTGAAGGATTACGCTTCAAAAATTGATGGAATGGCTCTTGAAAGAAAACTTGGGGAACTCATACTGAAAGAAAAAACAAAAGCAAAGGTGAACCTGAAAAACCCAGATAAAACGTTCATAGGCATCTTAACAGATGAAAAGTTTATTTTTGGGGTCAAACTCGCAGAGATTGCGCCAAAACCATTTGTTGAAAGGCGTCCGAAGAAAAAGCCTTTTTTCCATCCTTCAGCGATGGCAGCAAAACTTGCAAGGTGCATGGTGAACCTCGCCAAACCCAAGACTGGAGAACTCCTCTTTGACCCGTTCTGCGGAACTGGAAGCATGCTTATTGAGGCTGCGCTTATCGGTTGTCGTGTCTTAGGCTTGGACATTCAACGGCGCATGGTAAGGGGAAGCCTAAAAAATTTGGCTTACTTCCACATCAATCCTGAAGGCGTAATAGTTGCGGATGCAAGAAACACACCAATAACAAAAATTGACTGCGTAGTTACAGACCCGCCTTATGGAAGGTCTGCAACCACCCGAAGGCGAACTACGAAGCAGATAGTTGAAGAAGTTTTGATGACTGTTCACGGCATGCTTAATAATGGACGGCGGGTTTGCATGGCTGCACCAAAAACATTAAACATTGGACACATAGGCACAGTTTTAGGCTATAAACATTTAGAATCCCACTTTGTTTATGTTCACAGAAGCCTAACAAGAGAAATAGCCATCTTCGAAAAGGTGTAAACCCTTATGAGTTTGCGGGTTGTTTTCCTAGGCACTGCTGGAAGCGTTCCAACCCCAAAAAGAAGTTTACCCGCCATACTTATACAATGCAAGGGCGAACAAATAATGTTCGACTGCGGCGAAGGCGTACAGAGGCAAATGATAAAGGCTAAGACTGGTTTCCATAGAAAAACGAAAGTTTTTATTACGCATATGCATGGCGACCACGTCTTAGGCTTACCAGGACTATTACAAACAATGGCTTTGCTTGACCGAGAAAGGAAGCTTGATGTTTATGGACCGCCCGGAATAAAACGCTTCTTAGAAGACATTAGGGAAACTGTGCAGTTTGTCTTAACCTTCCCGATGGAAATTCACGAGATATATGAGGCGGGTGTTGTATGCGAAGAGCAAGAATACGTCATCCAAGCGGTTTGGGCAAACCATGTAATCCCAAGCCTAGCCTACGCATTAGTGGAAAAGCCTCGTCCTGGAAAATTCCATCCAGAAAAAGCAAAAGTCTTAGGCGTTCCAGAAGGACCTTTGTGGTCAAAACTACAGCATGGGCATAAGGCTAAGCTGCAAGATGGTCGAGTTGTAAAGCCTGAAGACGTTACAGGGCCACTCAGAACGGGAAGAAAAATAGTGTATTCAGGTGACACAAGACCTTTTAAAGGATTTGTGAAGTTTGCGGCTGGTGCAGATTTGCTTATTCACGACGCCACTTTAGATGACGAGTTGGCTGAAAGAGCCGAAGAAGATGGCCACTCAACACCAGATCAAGCGGCTAAACATGCCAAAAAAGCAAAGGTGAAACAGCTAATTCTTACGCATATTAGTGCAAGATACGACGATACAAGCATACTTTTAGAGCAAGCACAGAAAATTTTCAAAAACACACAAGTAGCAGAAGATTTCATGAAAATAGAAATTCCGCTTTTGGACAGTTAAAACTTAAGCGAACAGTTGTTTTAACTTGTGCATACTCTCCTCAATGTGCTCAAAAGACTCAATAATTACAACTTTATCATAGGATATTCTTTTTAATAGATTTGCAACTTTTTTCCAATCAATGTTTCCGTAGCCTATTCCTAGGTGTTGGTCGCTTTTCCCATCATTGTCATGAGCATGTATATGCACAATCTTACCTGCGAGAATCGTTAGGAAGCGTTCTGTTTGCCCATTCAAATTTGCATGTCCGACATCAAAAGCCAAGCCTATGTCTTCGTTAATCTTATCATAAAACTTGGTGAAATCTTCAACACTCTTCATTAAAAATGGGTATGGTTCGGGCACGTTTTCTATGACTATTTTCACGCCGTAATCGCTTGCAATTTTGAGTAGTAGCCGAGCGGTTTTTAGGTTTTGAAGCCAGCCCATGCCCGGATAGAACATGCTAACGCCGGTTTCTAGTCCCGGGTGAAAAACCCACACATAGGCGTTTAAATCATTTGCGTAAGAGATTGATTTTTCGAGTCTTTTAAGCATAGCCTTAAGCATTGGTTTAGACGGTGAAGCGATGTTTATGTCTGCAAAGGGCGCGTGCACCGAGTATTTTAAGCCATACGACTCTCCTACGTTTTTGAGCATTGAAACCCTCTGCTTGTTTAGTGTGTGAAATCCGTCGTCAACAATCTCTATGTAGGCTATTTCTGCTCTATGAAGGCGTTCAGTCATTTTCTGGAAGGATTCGCCTAAACAGTAAAGCATAGACAAACCAATGTTGGGTTTAGTCATAGGTTGATTCAGACTTCCTTAGCTTGACTTTATCCTTCGACTTCGGTGCTTATAATCTAATTCATGACACCATTAAAATTTTCTTCGTTAGAAATGGAGCATCTAGCCCAACTGCTAGTTCGTCAAACGTAAATGTCCATGCAGCATAGCTTAAATAAAGGATGTAGCCTTTAAACTACTTGTTTTCGTATTGATTGCATACCCTCTTAATTATTTGATTAGAAGCGACTTCCATTGCAACTTTGTTGTCTGAGTCTGGTCTGATTCTGAACATTTGTGATACTTGCAATTTAGACTTCACGTTCATACATGTTAAATGAGACAATTGAGGAAACTGTACTAAGCAAGAACCCCCTGTCACGGAAGTTGCTCGATGCAAATAAACGGTAGCAGAATTGTAAGAGAAAATGCCGAAGGCAAGAAAGCAGAGGGAGCGCTAGAGAGTGAAAGCTACTTAGAAACGATATTGAATTCCATCTTTTCAGGGGTTGTAGTCATAGATGGAGAAACACACAAGATTGTGACTGCAAATCCAAAGGCATTAGAAACAATAGGAGCTTCGAAAGAACATGTTATCGGAAAGGTATGCCACAAGTATATCTGCCCAGCTGAAAAAGGGAAATGTCCAATCACTGACCTAGGACAAACTGTAGACAAATCAGAACGTGTGCTGTTGAGGGCTGATGGTCAGAGGATCCCGATTCTCAAGACCGTTACAACGATAATATGGGGAGGTCGCAAGTATCTCATAGAGAGTATTATCGACATCACCGAACTCAAGAAAACAGAGAAAGCACTGCAGAAATCTGAGGAAAGGTTCAGGACTTTGATGGAAGAAGCTTCAATCGGCATATGTAATACCGATCTCAGGGGAAAAATCACTTATGTCAACAAGAGATTCGAAGAAGCCATAGGCTATTCGCGTGAGGAGATCGTCGGCAAGGACGGTTTCAAGCTGGGTATTATGTCCGATGAAACATTGAAGTTACTCGCGAAACGGATGAAGGAGAGATTAATGGGGAAATCCAGTCGCCTTTTAGAGGGTCGGTTCAAGCGCAAAGACGGAGAATGGATATGGGCGGAAGTAGAGGGCAGATTAATCAAGAAGTTCGGGGTTCCAGTCGGCTTCCAACTTACTGCAAGAGATATTACTGATCGAAAGATAGCGGAAGAAGAAAGGAAGCATTTTGAAGAAAGGCTTTCTATATTGCACACCTACAGTCGAGACTTGAACACAGCAGAGAACATCAGGGAAATATACAGACTGACCTTAGATGCCATGCAAACAGTACTAGGATTTGAGTATGCAGACTTCTTCATGATTGACAAAAACATGCTTTGCATAGTAGATCAACGTGGATATCCAAAACCTTTTCCACTTGAATTGCCGCTGGATGGCAGCAAGAAGGGCATAAGTATTAAGGCAGTAAAGACTGGCAATTCCGTTTTGGTTCAAGATGTAAGAAAGGATATAGACTTCGTCGAAGGACTTCCCGGCGTACTCTCCGAGCTCGCCGTACCGATCAAAATTGGGCAAAAAATCCTTGGTGTACTGAATGTAGAAAGCAAAGAATTGAACGCTTTTGACGAAAAAGATCAGGAACTGCTTGAAATCTTGGCGTCACATGCAGCCACCGCAATAAGCAACTTGGAGTTTACTAAGAATTTAGAGATGCACGCGCGAGAGATCCGAGAGAGCAAAGAGAAGTTTGAACGGTTTTTTATGGATAATCCAGAAGCAGCTGTCTACATGGATTCGAACTTCCACATATTGGATATTAACCCTCGTTTCTTCAAGCTTTTCGGATACACTTTAAACGAAGTAAGGGGTAAGCACATCAACGATATTGTAGTGCCAAAGGACAAGATGAAAGAAGGAGAAAAACTGGACAAAAAAGCCTTGAAAGGATATATTAACTATGATACTTTTAGAAAGAGGAAAAATGGATCTTTAGTTCCAGTATCAGTATCTGTTGCTCCAATCACGGTTGAAGGCAAACTCACAGGCTATATAACAGTGTACACAGACATCACAGAAAGGAAACGTTATGAGGAAAGGCTTTCAACGTTGAATATTCATAGTCAGAAATTGAACATGGCGGAGAGCATGGAGGAAATATATCGGCTGACAATGGACGCGGTAGAGAAAACATTGGGGTTTGAGATTGCATTTTTTATGGTTGTGGACAAAGACATGCTTTGCCTTGTGGATCACCGTGGATATCCAGAATCCTTTTCCATTAAGCTTCCGCTAGACGGGACGAAAAAGGGCGTAAGTGTTAAGGTAGTGCAAACTGGCAAATCGATCAACGTTCCAGACGTGGAAAAGGAAGATTCTTGGGTCGAATTCATGCCTGGTATTCGCTCTGGACTTGACGTACCTGTCAAGGTTGGAGGTAAAGTGCTTGGAGTTATAGGCGTAGATGGCAAAAAACTGAACGCTTTCAGCGAAAAAGATCAAGAGCTGCTTGAAATCTTGGCGTCACATGCTGCCACTGCAATAAGCAACTTGGATCGTGCCAAAAATTTAGAGGCCTACGCGCGAGAAATTCGAGAGAGCCAACAAAAGTTTGAACGTCTGTTTACGGATAACCCTGAGGCGGCTGTCTACATGGACTCTAGCTTTCATATTTTGGATATTAATCCTCGCTTCAGCGAACTTTTTGGATATTCTTCAGGTGAAGTCAGAGGCAAACACATCAACGATGGAATAGTGCCAAAGGACAAGATGGAAGAAGGAGAAATGCTGGACAGAGAAGCCTTGAAGAAAGGATATGTTTACCACGATACTGTTAGAAAGAGAAAAAATGGATCTTTAGTTCCAGTATCCATATCAGCTGCCCCAATCACAGTTGAAGGGAAACTCGTTGGCATTGTGGGATTGTATAAAGACATCACCGAACGAAAGCAGATGGAGAAGAAGTTGGAGGAGTATTCTCAGCACCTAGAGGAACTGGTTGAGAAGAGAACTAGACAGTTGAAAGAGGCTGAGGAACAACTAATCAAATCCGAAAGACTCGCCGCCATCGGACAAGTGGCAGCAATGGTTGGCCACGACCTACGCAATCCATTAACGAGCATAAAGGGCGCCACATACTACTTGAAAAAGAAACTAGGCCTAAAAATGGATGAGAAAGCAATGGAAATGCTAGAGCTTATTGAGAAGGACATTGAACACTCGAATGAAATCATAACTGATCTCATGGAATACTCAAAAGAAATACGATTAGAGCTGACAGAAACCACCCCGAAATCAATTGTGAGAGACGCATTGTCTTTAGTTGAAGTTCTAGAGAACGTCCAGATATTAGACTTAACGCAGAGCGAACCAAAAATAAAGGTGGATGTTGCAAAGATGAAAAGAGTTTTCGGCAATTTGATAAAAAACGCAATCGACGCTATGCCCATTGGTGGAAAACTTGCAATTACAAGCAGAGAATCGAATGCCAACATGGAAATCGCCTTTGCTGACACTGGAATAGGCATGGCAAAAGAAGTCATGGAGAAAATATGGACACCGTTTTTCACGACGAAAGCAAAAGGAATGGGTTTAGGCCTAGCCATCTGTAAACGCATCATAGAAGCCCACGGAGGCAGCATTTCCGTTGAAAGCACTGTTGGCAAAGGCACTACATTCACGGTAACTATCCCTATCAAACCTAAAATCGAAGAAGGAGGTGAAAAAGTATGGGTGAACGTGCTAGAATCCTTGTCGTCGACGACGACGAAAGCATAAGGAAAGTCCTGGCAACCATACTGGAAGACAATGGATACGCTGTTGACACCGCAAAAAATGGGGAAGAAGCCATCAAAAAGTCTAGACTCAAATTCTATAACGTAGCTTTAATAGACATTCGGCTTCCAGATATCGAAGGAATAGAGCTTTTGACAAAAATGAGAAACACAACGCCTAAGATGCGGAAAATAATTATTACAGGCTATCCAGCCCTGCAAAACGCAATCGACGCCCTAAACAAAGGTGCAGACGCCTACATAGTTAAACCTTTTGACATGGACAAGGTTCTTCAAACAATCAAAGAACAGCTGAAACAGCAAAAGGAGGAAAAGAAATACAACCAAGAAAAAGTCACAGAATTCATCGAAACACGTGTCAAAGAACTAGAAGAAGAGAAAACAATGGCCCACAAAAAACCACGCTAAATTCTCCTTCACTCTAATCGCATTTTAATCGCATTTGCTGGAAAAGTTTATTTTGCTGCATGATGCTATGAGTCAGAGCTGCAGGCGGATTAAATGTCCGCTGGGATGTAGCCGTAGAGGCTGAACCATAAACTGAAAAGGGTGAGATAAAAATGGCATATAAATACATTGCTGAGGCATGG
>CAZNJT010000013.1:0-25762 GCA_964573475.1 uncultured Candidatus Bathyarchaeia archaeon
TGTACTTCTTTTTCTGTTCTTCTGTGCCGTGTTTTAGCAGCACGTCTGGAATCATTAGGTTGCCGAGGGATATGGCTACGCCTAGTCCTGGGTCGACGCGGCACATTTCTTCTACGACTATGCAGTCTTCTAAAACGCCATAGCCTTGTCCGCCGTATTCTTGTGGTATTCGCATGCTTGTGAACCCGAGTTGTGCTGCTTTTTTGTAGAGGCTTAGTGGGAATTCTTCTTTTTGGTCGTATTCTAGGGCGAGTTCTGGTGTGAGTTCTTTTTCGGCGAATTCGCGTACTGCCCGTTTTATTTCTTGTTGTTCTTCGTTTAGTTTAAATTCCATTTTGTTTTTTCTCTCCTAGGTTTAGAGTTATGCTTTCTGCGTTTTTAGTTCATATACTTTGTTTTTTAAAGAAGGCACAATTTTGAATAGATCTTCGATTATGCCGTAGTTTGCGAAGCTGAAGATTGGGGCTTTTGGGTCTTTGTTTATGGCGATGATGAGGTCGCTGCTTTTCATGCCTAAAACGTGTTGGAAGGCGCCGCTTATGCCCACGGCTATGTAAAGTTTTGGTTTTACTGTTTTTCCTGAGCTGCCTACTTGGCGGTCGTTTGGGAGCCAGCCCTTGTCCACTATTGGGCGTGAGCAGGCGAGGACTGCGCCTATGGTTTTTGCTAGTTCTTCCATAATGGGCATGTTGGCAACGTCTTTTATGCCGCGGCCTACTCCTACGAGTTTTTCTGCGGCTGTTATGTCTACGCCGCCGGGCGGTGGCAAAACGTATTGTATGAATCGTTTTTCGGCTATTTCTTCCGTGAGTGGCGAGGGTGTTTCTGTGATTTGTCCGTTTGCTGGTGGTTCAGGCTTTTTTGGGGTGAATGTTGCTTGGCGGATTGTTGCCATGTAGGTTTCGGCTTTGCGTGCAATTGCCTTTACGTTTACTTTGCCTCCGTACATTTGGCGTGTTACGGTGAATGCTTCGCCTTCGAAGCCTAGGTCTATGCAGTCTGTTGCGAGTGGAGTGTTTAGGGTTGTGGCTAAGCGTGGGGCTAGTTCTATGCCGTAGCTGGTGTGTCCCATCATGACTAGTGATGGTTTGTGTTCTGTGACGAGTTTTGTTAGAATTTTCTTGTAGGCTTCTGAGTTGAAGTTTTCCAGTTTCGGGTCTTGGACGAGTATGACGGTTTTTGCGTATTCCGTTAATGCCTTAGCGTGTTCTTTTATGTTGTTGCCTAGTATGATTGCGGTTAGTTCCTTGTTTGTTTTTTCTGCTATTTCTCGGGCTTTTGTGAGCATTTCGTATGTTATGTCTCTTAATTGTCCTTGTCTGTGTTCGGCTAGGACGAAGATTTTTGTCATTTTAGATTAATCCCCTTGATTTGAGGATGGCGGTGATTTTTGTGGCGATTTCGTCTGGTGTGCCTTTGAGGAATTCTGCTTGTTTTTCGACTGGCGGCACGTAGAGCTTGTCAATGTTTATCCATGAGCCTGCGATGCCCACGTCGTTTTCTGTTAAGCCCGTGTCTGCTAGGCTTAGGACTTTGATTTCTTTTTGCATGGCTTTGCGGATGCCCATTATGCTGACGTAGCGTGGTTCGTTTATGCCTGTTTGGATTGAGACTAGTGCGGGCAGCTTTATTTCTAGCTGTTCTTCTAGTCCGCCTTCGAGTTCGCGGTTTACCTTTGCTGTGCCTGTTGCTAGTTCTATTTTTTTGACCATTGTTGCGTGTGATATGCCTAATAGTTCGGCGAGGATTGGTCCGACCATGGCTGAGCTATCGTCTCCTGCCTGCATTCCTGTTAGGATTAGGTCGTAGTGTAGGGTTTTGATTATGCTGTGGAGGATTTTTGCGGTTGCGTAGGCGTCTGAGTTTTCGAATTTTGGGTCTGTTAGGCGTATGGCTTTGTCTGCTCCGCGTGCTAGGCATTTGCGTAGTGTGGAGTCTGTGTCTTGTGGGCCTATGGTTATGGCTGTGACTGTTCCGCCTTGTTTTTCTTTTATGCGTACTGCTTCTTCTAAGGCGTAGTCGTCCCACTCGTTAATGTCAAAGACTAAGCCAGTTTTTTCTATGTTTTTGCCTGTAGTGTCTATTTTTAGTTCTGCTTCTGCTGTTTCTGGAACATGCTTAACACAAACAACAACATCCAAAGTGCTTATCTCCTATTGGTGGTTCAATATTGTTAGAATAGGGATTTCATAAGATTTTTGTTGCAATAACGTAAATCATAGCGTACATATGCATATCTACTAATACAAATTTCATAAAGGCAGTTGGCGCTTCTTTTTTCTGGTCCTTTCAACAAGTTGTGATTCACCATGGGTTGTCATAAGGGCAATAATAGAACCAGTGGGTGACATCAGAGATGCTCGATAATCTTTGACTGAAGACCTTTTTTCTTTTCAGCTATTATGTCCTCTCCTATCATCATACCCATCGCCATTGCTTGTGCAATTCCTCTAGTATATCCCGAAAAGTCGCCACACACATAAAGACGTGGAATCTCTGTCTTTACGCCTTCTTTCAACTTCACAGAACAAGTTGGCTTAATCTCAGGGGCATATAGTAAGTTTTGATCATTATTTATCCCTTTTATTACTTTGTCCAGCATTTCCAATCCCTCTAATATATCGACAATAATCCGCGTCGGGTAGCAACTCGATATGTCGCCTGGAGTAACATGCCAATCACGTCTGAGCGTTGGCTTGATGTAGCTCTTGTTAATGCTTTCTTCTGTAGAGCTAACTCTATTCTTGAGATCAACCAGCCGCTGAATTAGTGGTTTCCCATTCCCTTGAGAGAGGGCCAGTTTTGCAATGGTATTTCCAAAATCCATTGCGTCTTCGAGGATGAGTGTGTCTAACGGCCATCTTACTAACAAGGCAAAATTCGTATTCTCTGTAGGTTTTGTTCTGTCTACATGCCCATTGATATGTAGCCCCTCTCGAACGACTCTACCTCTATGACAAGTGCAAAAGGTCCTTACAAAATCTTGATATGTAGGCGTGATCATCGTAAACTTGGGGTCAAAAGTTATCTCGATTATTTCATCCATTATCTGATGTGGAACCTCAACTCTGACTCCTATCTCTAGATTCCTTGGCTTGAATGATAGGTTGAGACTCCCCAGAAGTTTTTTCAGATGAGTCGGTTTCTGCATTTCTCTTCCCAAGGCGAGAACTAAGAAATCAGAAAAGACTCTGCTCTTTGTCAATTCAGGATTACCCGTTTTTTCGTATGTAACCTCAAATCCTTCTTTGACCTTTTTGATTTCAACAACATTGCAGTTTGGTTCAATTTTGATACCTGCATCTGTGAGGCTTTTAACATACTTGCTTATGGCTTCTCTGGCACCATCAGACCCAATGTGCAAAACTGGATAACAGGTGTAATTGATACCTTGTTTGAGTGCCCCTGCTTTTAGCGTTTCCATACGTGAACCTGCCTCAATTTCTTTCAAGTCCGTGACGCCACTTTCCAACCATAATTTCTTGACGGTATCAAGATACTTGTCTATTTTTTCAGAAGATTCCTTTTCGGCCCCGTTCTCTTGAGCATGCGTCTTTTCCGTCTCTAAAAGGTCCTTCAAGTCCTGTGGGTACAAACAGATCTTGCCGTCAGTATAAGGTCCTGCCCCGCCAACGCCAGAGAGTATATTACAAGGCTCACATGCCCTACACTTTTTTCCTTCTTTGACCATGCATATTCTTTCATCAAGTGACCTTCCCTTCTCAAGTATCAATGTTTTGGAAGAAAGAATAGAGTCAGTCTTTAAGACTTGTGCCACTCCCAATCCAGCGGGCCCTGAACCTACAATTACAACGTAAAAAGGCGGGGGGTTCATCTTTTCATCTCAGCAGATGCTCACATACAGGATAAGCTTCATTGAAAACGTCAGTAATACTTTTGCTTTTCGCTTCGATTACCCTAAAACGAGACTTAAATCTCTCAGCTATTTTTAGGTACAAATCTTGAACAGCTTCTTGCATTTCAAGTATTTCGTATTTGGAAACTCCCTTTCGAGATTTAGCTCTCTTTATTGTCTCTTTCGGATCATCTGTTATCAGAATTGTCAAATCAGGATAGGATAGAAGTGAATGGCGACACATTTCACCATGCAAGTTTATGAGAAATTCCAGTGTCTCATCAAGACTACGGAAATTCGACTCGAGCCTAAAGGATTGATATGCGAGCCAACTGTCCATATATCTATCACTGATAACAAATTCTCCACGCTCAAGAGCCGGTTTCACAGTTCTTTCATAATTATCCAATCTTGCCGACAGTAGCAGAATTGCCTCAGACAAAGGGCTAATCTTCTGTTGTTGCTCAAAGAAGTTCTTAAGATGTTGCCAAGGGTCAATATTTGGAGGATCACAAACTAGAACCACGTTCCTTTTCTGGTGCTTGAAAGCCTTTTCTAAATGCTTACATAGAGTGCTTTTCCCTGTAAAATCGATTCCTTCAATGCTTATGAGTTGCCCTTTGACGTTTGATTTTTTTTGTTCGCTTACACATATGGGGATTTCTGTGTTCACTCTGCTAGTCAATTTTTCCCTTAATTCGTTGAAATCGGAATACCATACAAGTTGGCGCATTTTAATGCTGCCTTTAACCATTTTTGAGATTTTGGTGCCTTTTCTTGCCATGCACAGAAAAGGAATCTGATTAGCAAGAGCATGTTGAATCTCCATTCCTACGCCATGAGAAGGATTGGTTATCTCAAATAGAGCAAAAGAAGATGCGTTTAGTGCCGATACATTCTTTCTATATAGCTGAGCCTCATCTGTTCTCATGTCTACCTGGGCAGTATCAATATGCGGGATATATGGTTGGAACCCGATATCTCTAATAATATCAGCTATTCTTGTGTATAACTCCAAATCTCTGAACTTTTTGTTCCTAATAGGACCGCCTATATAGACCCGCATGCTATTACCTCATCATTATAAGAACTAAGCGTCAGATAAAATTTTGCGCTTTAACCTTATCTTAATTGTCTGGTTTTGAAATGCGTTTTTAACCGCCTTAAGATCACCACTGAAGAAAGTTAATACTCTATTTTTATAAGGCGAGGCGAATCTGCTACCATCTAGGCAAAACCGTAAGGGCTCGCTTTTGGCTTGTGACACACCAACCCTAGAAGTAACTAATATTTTGCGATAGTCCTTGTTGTCAACAATCACAAGGTTTCCACGTGTAATGTCTGACCGATTATACATGAGTGTAATACCAAACGCCTTTGTTAGCTTTCCAGGACCATTAGTCAAAGAGTGCAAACTGCAAGTATTGCGATTCTCTTTCATGATTTGTATACCACCAATTGGTTCCAAGGCTCTGATAAGAACACAACCAGCGGCTCTTGGTTCCTCTGTGATTATGTTGAGACAGTGATGCATCCCATAGTTAATGAAAACATATATTTTTCCTGGACCTTCCCAGAAAACCCCCGTTCTTTTAGTTCGACCTCTGTAAACATGACATGCAGGGTCATCTTTTCCCAGATAAGCTTCTAGTTCCACAATCCTACCGCTAAGAATCCCTCGTGGTGTCTCATGCAAAAGAACTTTTCCAAGCATATCTAATGCAACCAGAATCGTTGAACGATTATAGAAAGCTCTGTCAAGTATCTTACCATGGGCGACTTTGCCTATGTTTTCCTTTGTAGTATTTGGCACTTATTCACTTCCATTGTTGTTCTATTTCAGGAATATTCATTATACACTATTTTGAAGCGCAATGTATCTTATTACATAAATCGATTTATATTAATTCACAGTGTAAGATACGGCGTGCATTGCTAAAATGGATATGCCTCTTTCGTTCTATTTCTTGTGGGTTGTTTTCAAGTAGCCGTTTTCTATCGCCATCGCCCTCAAATAGCCATCCTCTATCCACACACTCGCAAGACCAGACGGCGACTGTATCCCCCTTCCCAAAAGCTCTTTTTCATGCCCCTCAAAATACCTCAACAACTTCTCCCACACACGATAAGGAATCGACACACTCGTACGCTTTTTCTCCACCAAACCAACCAATCCAATTCACATTTAACTCCTATATTTTCCATTCGCAGCTTTAAATTTATGGGAAGATATTAGGCTTCAAATAGAGGGGCTCTAGGCTGTTGCACGCACACACAAACCCACACCAAAGCTCACACATATACCTTTAAATCTCTTAAAACACTCATTTCCTTCCCATGTCAAACGCCAAAACCAAACAAACCATAGTAGACAAAGCCCTACACTACTTCAACACAGAAGGCTGGAACTGCGCCGAATCCGTTTACATGGCTATTTTCCGAGAATACTACAAGATAGACGTAACTCCAAAAACCGTAACAGCCTACGGCGGCGGCATCGCAAGAACAGGCAGCATCTGCGGAGCAGTAAACGTCGCCATAATGGGCTTAAGCCACACGTACGGAAGAACAAACCCACGAACACCATTCATAAAAACCCAACGCCCAATCCTCCAATTCCTAAACCAAATCGTCGACCAATACGGCACCCTAAACTGCAGCCGCCTAACAGAATGCCAACTCACAAGCCTAGAAGGAATAAGAAAATTCCGCGAAGAAAACATAAAAGAAAACCTATGCACACCACTCATACGAAAAGTAATGGAAACATTCCTACAAATGGTCGAAAACAACAAACCAACCTAACAGTTTACATGGCTAGCAAATAAAACCAGCCACGCAACATACAGAAGGTATTAAATACCCCTTCCATCAAACCATGTCCCTATTTATAAGGAATCAAAAAGGATGCGAAAAAACTTTGAACAAGCAAATGGTTCAGATCTTAGGAGTCGTACTAATCATCATCGCCCTAATACTCGGCCTAATCCAACACTTTAACGTATACAACATTTACGGTGACGTAGCCAACAAATGGTATTTCTACGGCATAGTCGGAGTCATCGGCTTAATCGGCATCATAGCAATAGCATGGACCTACATTAAGAAAACCCCATCGCATGCGCCTAATTGACAAACAGATAAGAATCCACATCGAGATTAAATCACCCTCACTTTTTTCTTAGCCAACCCCGCTCATCAGAACTGACTAGCATCCCGCAAAATTCTGATTTTTACCCGCGCAACATACAGCATTCCAACCGCCAAAACTACACCCAATAAGACTGCTCCAATAATTGAAAGATCAAAACCAAGCTGAGGTTCTCCACCCCTATAGATGAAATACAAACCTAGAACAAACAAAGCAAACCCGACAAAGAAAATAACCAACACAAACCAATACCTAAGCCTCACTCTTCTCACATCCACTTAACCAGAAATTCAACCTATATGTAAGGGGGGTCTAGACAACACAGACTACCAAACCTGCAACTTCTGCCTAATCGCATCACGCTTCTCATCCGCCAACGGACCAAACCTCTTAATCCTATCCGTAAACATACTAAACAATTCGGCAGCCTTCTTATACACAGGCAAAGGCACATAACTATACCGCACACGCATACTCTCAACCCCAAACTGCGCCAACTCCCGCCCAAACTCAATCATCTGCTTCTTCATAAACCGCTCATCAATCTCCTGCGAACCCTCAATCACCAAAACGCCATCAGCACCAAAAGCAAACGCACTCAACAAATGTTTAACACCTAAAATAGCCGTGGAAGGAACAGCCACAATCCTTATGTTCTCAGGATAATTCGTCCGGTCCAAACCCAAAAAGTCCATACCAGTATAACCCACATTCTTATCAACAAACGCCACAACCCTAACCTCGTCAGGCGCCTTGTCAGCAAGCACCCCCCTCAGGTTGGAAATTATCTGCTTCATCGTCGAATTCTTAAAATCAATAGCCTCCTTCGGACAAGCAGGTATGCATGCGCCACAGCCAATACACTGGAACGGATCAATCTTGGCCTTTCCCTCAAGCATAGTTATAGCGTTTACTGGACAAATCGGAACACAAGCGCCACAGCCATTACACAAATCCGCAATCACAAAGGCTTTTTCAGGACTCGTCGTAACATATTCACCCTTAAGGAAAAGCGACGCCTTAGCCGCAGCTCCCAAACCATCAGAAACCGTGTCACGCACATCTTTCGGGCTTAAAGCACAGCCGCACACAAAAATTCCAGTAACAAGCGAATCAACCGGGTCAAGCTTAGGATGCTTTTCCGTTATGAAGCCATCTTCGCCAGTAGCAACCTTCATTTTATCAGCAAGCTCTTTAAGGCCAGTGGGTGCAACCATCGGCGTAGCCAAAGCAACCATGTCATACTCATATTCCCCTGTCTCACCCGTCAACGTGTCTTCAGCCAAAACAACAAGTTTGCCATTACTGTTGTTCTTATAGATTTCAGCCACTTTTCCACGGACAAAAACGACTCCGGCTTCTTCGTCTCGCCAGTAAAGGTCTTCGTAGCCTTTGCCCGTAGCCCTTATATCAATGTAGTGAATTGTGACGTCTATTCCCAGCATCTTCTTAAGCACAAACGCTTGCTTCAGCGAATACATGCAGCAAATGCGGCTGCAGTAGGGAATGTAGTTCTTATCCCTTGAACCAGCACAAAGCAAAATCGCCATCTTCCTAACGTCGCTACCATCAGCCCTCTTAATATAGCCGCTCGTAGGCCCAGTAGCAGAAGTAAGCCTCTCCAAATCCATCATTGTTATAACGTCTTTATAATTGCCATAACCATAAATCTCCAAGTTTCTGGCATCGTAAAGCTTGTATCCTGTGGCCAAAATTATGGCGCCCACGTTTAACTCAACAGTTTCGCCTTTGTCCTCCAAGCTTATGGCTTTAGCTGGACAAAGCTTCTCACATTTTCCACATTTCGTACAAGCATCAAAATCTATCTCATAAGCAGAGGGAACAGCCTGCGGAAACTCTATGTAAGCTGCTTTTCTCTGAGACAAGCCTTCATTAAACTCGTCCGAAACAGTTACTGGGCAAACTTTGGCGCATACACCACAGCTTCTGCATTTCTCAACATCTACGCCCCGTGGCTTCATGAAAACCTTAACAGAATAATTGCCCGGTCGCCCGCCAACATCTTGCACTTCCGCATAAGTAAGCAAATTCACGTTTGGGTTTCTCCCAACTTCAGCCATCCTCGGAGTTAAAATACACTGAGCGCAGTCAAGGGTTGGAAAAACCTTTGTCAGTTTTGCCATGTTGCCGCCTATGCTCGGTTTTCTCTCCACAAGGTGAACCTTAAAGCCTAAATATCCAAGCTCAAGCGCAGCAGTAATGCCAGCTATGCCACCACCTATAATGAGGATTTCTCTTGAACATTTTTCGCTTATGGTTTCTAACGGCTCAAGCTCCCGACTTCGCTCGTATCCGCCTCTAATTAGGCTTATAGCCTTCCTCGTGGCTTCCGTCGATGCGTGCGGTCCGTGAACCCACGAGCTTTGCTCTCTAATGTTTACAAACTCAAGCATGTAGGGATTCAAACCAGCCCTTTCCAAAACGCTTTGGAATGTGGCAAGGTGCATTCTCGGCGTGCAGCTCGCAACCACTGCTCTGTCCAAATTCTCTTTCTTTATGGCTTCAAGTATCATTTCTTGGGCTGGTTTTGAGCACAAGTATTTGTGATATTTGGCTACAGCAACTCCTTCCCAATTTTTAACAGTGTCAACAACAGTTTTAACGTCTATAACGTCGCCTATGTTTCCACCGCACTCGCAGACAAAAATGCCGATTCTGAGCGGTTTCTTCTCCATCTGGGGCGATCACCATTTTCCATGATATGTTTTGATTCATACAAGGGAAAACACTTATTAAAAATCTTACTCCTTCATTTCAGTAAAAAGTGACGTATAAAATGAATGTTCAGGAGCTTGTCCAAAAACATAAGCTTCTCGAATGCATCCAATGTGGAATGTGCACTGGAAGCTGTCCAGTTGCAAGAAAAGCTAGCCTAAACGTTAGAAAGTATATGCGTGAAGTTTCTGCCTTGGGCCAGTTGACTATACACTCACAGAACGAGTTATGGAGTTGCACAAATTGCTCCGCATGTGCTATTCGCTGCCCAAAAGACATGTACCCATACGAATTTTTAATTGACATTCGCAGCATGGCCGTTGAACAAGGACAAATTGCCCCAACCATCCGAGACGCGTTAGAAAGCATCTTCAAAAACGGCAACCCATGGGCAAGAATACGCGGCAAACGGTCTGAATGGAGTCAAGGCCTAAACCTTAAACACATTTCACAAGGTGCAGAAATCCTGTACTATGTTGGTTGCACATCAGCTTACGACCCAAGGATTCAAAGCGTAGCCAAAAGTCTTGCCTCATGTTTTGAAAAGGCTGGGGTAAACTTTGGCGTTTTAGGCGACGAGGAAACCTGCTGCGGAAGCGAAGTTTACGGCATGGGTGAAAAAGGCTTATTCGAGTTTCTAGTCGAGGAAAACATGAAAATTTTCAACAAGTACAACATAAAACAAGTAGTTACGAACTGTCCCCATGGCTTTCATGCTTTCAAAAACCGTTACAATCAGACTAGCCTTAAAGTGCAGCATCACACGCAAATGCTTGCAAAACTGATTGATGACAAAAAACTCGCCTTCTCAAAAGAAGTAAACAAGAAAGTGATTTATCATGACCCATGCTTCTTGGGAAAACAAAACGGCATCTACGAAGAGCCACGGAAAGTTATTGAAAGCGTGCCAGGCGTAAAGCTGCTGGAGTTTGATCGTTCAAGGGCGAGAAGCCTATGTTGCGAAGGCGGCGGCGGAAGAATGTGGGTTGACATTCCAGGTCCACGTCTAGCAGAAATACGAGTTAAGGATGCTGTCGAAGCTGGCGCAGAAATATTGGCTGTGGCATGTCCATTCTGCCTCTTAACCATTGAAGACGCCGTGAAAACAACGGGAAACGAGGGCAAAATCCAAATCATGGATATAGCAGAACTACTCACACTAGCTCTGTGACTTTCTGTTTGCGTTAAGATAAATTTTTAATACCAAAGATTTTAGAAATTTCAGAATTTTCTAAAAATTCCGAAAAGATTAAATATTCTGAACAGTATCTCTCTGTGGAGGAGTTAAGTATGACTAACAATGTGGGATGTTGCAAAGTTCATGCTGTCGTAACGATAGATTCAAAAGGGCAAATAGTTCTTCCAAAAGATTTGAGGGAGAAAGCAAAGCTAAAGCCAAATGATAAATTGGCAGTTATCGGATGCGAACGCAACGGTGAGATTTGTTGCATCATGATGGTTAGAGCCGATGACCTTGGAAGCACGGTAAAAACCATGCTCGGACCGATGCTCAAAGAAATCTTCAAATAGGAGTGGTTAATGTGGAAGAAGAAAAAATTAAGAAAATGGTAAGAGAAGGCTACGCCAAAATAGCCAAAACAAAAAACTGCTGCTGCAGCCCAAAAACTAGTAAAAAAATTGGTTATACCAAAACAGAATTGCAATCAGTTCCTAAAGACGCTGATTTCAGTCTTGGATGCGGAAATCCTGTTGCGCTTGCATCTTTAAAAGAGAGAGAAACTGTCCTTGATCTCGGTTCAGGTGCAGGACTCGACTGTTTCCTTGCCGCAAACATAGTTGGGGAAAAGGGAAATGTTATCGGCGTGGATATGACGCCTGAAATGATTGACAAGGCAAGAGAAAACTGCAGAAAAGGCAACTATAATAATGTAGAGTTCAGGCTTGGAGAGATTGAGAACCTACCGGTTGCTGACAACACTGCGGATATCATCATTTCAAACTGCGTCATTAACCTCTCACCAAACAAAAGAAGAGTCTTCGAAGAAGCCTTCAGAACGTTAAAACCTGGTGGGAGATTAATGATTTCAGACATTGTCTTATTGCAAGAATTGCCTGAAACTGTAAAAAAGAGCGTGCAAGCGTATATTGGCTGTCTTTCCGGAGCAGTGATGAAAGACAAATACATCGAATTAATCAAGGATGCAGGTTTTCAAGACGTGAAAATAGTTGAAGAAACGTGTTTCCCCATCGATTTCGTTGTCAATGACCCCACTGCAAAAGCTATCATGAAAGAGTCAAACATAACCGTTAAAAACGCAAAAAACCTTGCTAGTTCAGTTGCAAGCATCAAAGTTTACGGCGTAAAGCCGCAGTAATCAAAGGCAATGTTGCGAATGCTTCATAAATAACTAATCTTCAGATTAGTTTGTTCAAGGGTTGTTTCGGATGGAAAGTTGGGATTTAGTCATCATTGGGGCTGGGGTTGCTGGTTTAGCCGCTGGAATTTACGGCGCAAGAAGCGGGCTAAAAACGCTTGTTTTAGAGGAAAAAATTGTTGGTGGCACAACGTTGGACGCCCCATTGGTTGAGAATTATCCGGGTTTTCAAAATATAAGTGGAGTCGAACTAGCCCAGAAAATGACGGTTCACTGCAGAAGCACAGGCGTAGCAATCCGTGAATTTGAAAAGGTTCTAAGCCTAGACCTTAAAGGTGAGAAAAAAATCGTGAAAACCAACAAAACCACCTATGAAGCAAAAGCGGTCATAATCGCCTCTGGCTCGCATTACCGTGAAGTCGGCGTTCTAGGCGAAAAGGAATTTCGCGGAAGAGGCGTGAGCTACTGCGGCATTTGCGACGGTCCATTATTCAAGGATAAGCGTGTGATTGTTGTCGGAGGCGGAAACTCTGCAATAATGACGACCCTATACATGGCGGATCTTGCATCAGAAGTCAAAATAGCACATCGCAGAGACGCCTTCCATGCTGAAGAAGCCCTTGTTAGGGCGTTAGAGGCTGAGAAGAACGTGGAAATTTTGTGGAACACTGAAGTAAAAGAGATTAGAGGCGAAAAATTAGTCAATAAAGTAATAATCTTTAATAAAAAAACTGGAGAAACCAAAGAACTGCTCGTCGACGGCGTTTTTGTCCAAATTGGAGAAGCACCTAACAGTCAACTCGCCAAAGAAGCAGGGGTTGAGGTTGACGAAGATGGTTACATAATAGTTGATATTCGACAGCGAACAAGCATCGCAGGAGTTTACGCCGCCGGAGACGTTACAAACCATCCGGTTAAACAAGTTGGAACGGCTGTGGGACAGGGCATAACAGCAGCCTTAGAAGCTTACGGTTACATTCGAAGACCATATTATTACAAACAATAGGAAACATTATTGCAAACAACATAAAACACTCCAAAACCATTATATTATTCTGAATTGTCTCCAAATACTTCTAAACCGTAAATGAAACGGTTTCAGTATAAAGCGGACAACGCTAAAATATTGGGGAAACATGCAAATGAGTGAGGCGTGCGTCGCCGCCATAAACATTAACCAAGATTATTGTAGCAAATGCTCAATCTGCCATTCTATCTGTCCTTATGAAGCCATAAAACGTGATTCAGAAACGGGCAAAGTAGAGATAGATTTGCAAAAATGCCAGGTTTGTGGAATATGCTACAGTGCATGTCCATCCCTAGCCATAGAAATTGTCTATTATGATTATGGAAGCTTGCTGAAACATGTTAATTATATGCAGGAAAAAAATGGAAGTGATACACTTGTTTTAATGTGTAGGGGGAACTCGCCAGCAACGTGCGAAATTGAGGAAATCCTGCAAGATCAAGGCTTAAAAATAAGCAATTATATTCCACTACGTTTGCCATGTTCTGGGCGAATCCCCACCGAGTTTATTTTTCAAGTACTGAAATCCGGAATAAAAAACATTGTTTCCATCCAATGTGAAGACGAGTTTTGCAGGTTCAAGGAAGGCACAAAGATAAACTCTAGAAGGATGATGCTTGGCAAAGCATTGCTTGAGCAATTAGGTTTCAGCAAAGACGCCTTAAAAGTGATAAAGTATTCGCGGAAAGCGGTTTATGAAACAGAAAAATGTGTGGGCTGCAACAAATGTGTTTTTATATGCCCCTACGGCGCCATAGAAGCAGAAGAATTTGCGACTCCAAAAATAGATTATGACTTATGTGTTGGTTGTGGAGCATGTGCCTTGGTTTGTCCGCATTTGGCAATTCAAATTAATGGTTTTGCATTTGAAGATGTTCTAAAACGTTACGGAGAATCAGCTAAAAGACTAAAAGCAGAAGGAAAATTCCCCGTAATCCTCGTCTTCTGTTGTCAATGGTCAGAGTTTTCAGCATTGGACGACCCAGAAAGCCTACTACTAAAGAAAAAAGCGATCATCATGGAAATTCCATGTTTCAAAGCGCTTGACCCAGTTCACGTTGTTGATGCGCTACATAGCGGCTTTGATGGTGTGATGGCTGTCGTATGCTCAGAAGAAGACTGTAAACTCCAAGAAGGTAAGGAAACTGCAGAAAGAAACATGAATGTTCTGCAAGGTGTCTTAAAGAAAATGAATTTGCATGAGCGTTTTGAACTTTTCACCGTTTCACCGCGATGCGTTGGCGAATTCAACCAGAAAATAGACGAGTTTTTCAAAAAAATAGCTTCCATGCCACCCTTAAAACTGGCAAAAGCGGAGGCTAAACGCCATGTATAAAATCATAGCCAAAAAGGAGTTAGCTCCAAAAATCAAATTATTTGAGGTTTACGCTCCAGAAATTGCTGAAAAGGCTAAGCCAGGCCAATTTGTAATCTTGATTGTAGGTGAAAAGGGCGAGCGCATACCGTTGAATATTGCTGACTACGACCCTAAAAAGGGAACAATAACATTGGTTTTTGACGAGGTTGGCAAAACAACAAAAGAGCTTGGGCTCTTTAAAGAAGGCGAATGCATAGACAACATTACTGGGCCTCTTGGAAATCCATCAGAAATTAAAAAGTTTGGAAAGGTTTTGTGTGTTGCTGGAGGGGTGATGATTGCGCCGATGTTGTTGCAGGTTCAAGCTTTGCGGGATGCTGGAAACGTAGTTACCACCGTTATTGGAGCACGGATTAAGGACTTGCTTTTTTTCGAGGAAGAAATGAAAGCCTTAAGCAACAAGCTCTATGTGGCAACTGACGACGGTTCTAAGGGCTATAAAGGACTTGGCTTTCTGAAGGAAATTCTTGGAAAAGAAAAGTTTGAACGTTGCATCGTCATGGGACCCGTCGTCATGATGAAAAACGTTTCTGAAGTCACGAAGCCTTTTGGCATTGCTACTGTTGTGACTTTGATGCCTATAATGGTTGATGGAATGGGAATGTGCGGAGTGTGCAGAGTCACAGTTGGTGGTAAAATGAAATTCGCGTGTGTAGATGGACCGGAATTTGATGGGCATAGCGTGGATTTTGATGAGTTGATAAAGAGGCAGATGTTGTTCCTTCCGGAAGAAAGGTTAAGCTCGCTTTTGTGGGAGAGGCTTGGAGGTTGTAGCTGTGGCGGAAAGTAAACCCAAACCCAAGGTTCAGAAGGAAGTTGTGCCCATGCCCAAGCAGAAGCCTGAAGTGCGTAGGCGAAACTTTAACGAGGTTGCTTTGGGTTATGCTGAGGAACAAGCCATAGCTGAAGCAAACCGTTGTTTACAATGCCCAAAACCGCAGTGTGTGCAAGGTTGTCCTGTGGAAATTGACATTGCAGCCTTCATCAGATTGATTAGAGAGGGAAAGTTTGACGAGGCTGTGAAGAAGATTAAGGAGAAAAATAGCTTACCAGCAATTTGTGGTCGCGTATGCCCACAGGAAGAGCAATGCCAAAAATTCTGTGTTCTTGGAAAAGTCGGCGACCCAGTAAGCATTGGTAGATTAGAAAGGTTTGTGGCCGACTGGGAAAGAGAAAGAAGCATCGCAATTCCTGAGAAGGCTTTGTCTACAGGTAAAAAAGTGGCAATAATCGGCGCGGGTCCAGCTGGTCTTACGGCTGCGGCTGACTTGGCTAAGCTTGGGCATGAAGTTGTGATTTTTGAAGCTTTGCATTTGCCTGGCGGGGTGTTAGTTTATGGTATTCCAGAATTTCGTTTGCCAAAGAGTATAGTTCAGGCGGAAGTTGATTACATTAAGAAGTTTGGTGTCGAGCTTCACCCTGGATATCTTGTTGGTAGAATATATACTATTCCTGAGTTGCTTAAGAAGGAGGGTTTTGGTGCGGTTTTTGTTGGCACTGGTGCTGGGTTGCCTCAGTTTATGGGTGTGCCTGGGGAAAATTTGGGTGGGATTTATTCTGCGAATGAGTTTTTGATTAGGGTTAATTTGATGAAAGCCTATGCGTTTCCAGAGTATGACACGCCTATAAGGATTGGCAGGCATGTTGTGGTTATTGGCGGCGGCAACGTAGCGATGGATAGTGCGCGTTCTGCTTTGCGTTTGGGTGCTGAAGAAGTCTGTATAGTCTATCGTCGTTCGCGTGAGGAGTTGCCAGCTCGGAAGGAGGAGATTGAGAATGCTGAGGAGGAAGGCATAGTCTGCAAGTTTTTGGCTGCGCCGATTAGGTTTGTTGGTGATGAGAAGGGTTGGGTTAGGCAGATGGAGTGTATTTGTATGGAGTTGGGTGCGCCTGATGAGTCTGGGCGGCGTAGGCCAGTGCCAGTTAAGGGTAGCGAGTTTGTTATGGATGTTGACACGGTTATTGTTGCGATTGGGCGCACGCCTAATCCGATTATTCAGCGGACAACTGAAGGCCTGGAGGGTACGAAGTGGGGTACGATTGTGACGGATGAGAATGGTAAAACAAGCTTAGAAGGCGTTTATGCAGGTGGAGACATCGTGACAGGCGAAGCAACGGTCATAAGCGCCATGGGAGCAGGCAAAAAAGCAGCAAAAGCCATACACGAGTATTTGATGAATAAATAGTGCTCTGGCTCTCTGGAACAGTCTAGCCCCCTTATATATAGGTTCAACTTGCGTTTATGTTGTGCAAGTCTTGATCATGGTTTATGAAATAGAAAGGAGTAGTGTTGCTGCATAAAGTTTTAATTTCTGCCGCTGAATCACCAATTTATCTGGATGGTTATCTGTCTTGGTCACTTTGAATCTTGACAAAATTTTCAATCCTCGAAGTGTGGCTATAATTGGCGCAAGTGATGAGAAGGGCACCGTTGGCTATGCGTTGATTAAGAATTTTACTGAATTAGGTTTTGAGGGCAAAATCTATCCCGTTAATATCCGCAAAACCGAAGTTTTAGGTTTAAAGGCTTGCCAATCTGTTAAGCAAATTCCAGAACCAGTCGATTTGGCGGTAATTGCCACTCCAGCAAAAACTGTTCCCGAAATAGTGGAACAATGCGGAAAAGCGGGCATAAAAGGCATGATCATCATTTCAGCGGGCTTCAAAGAAATCGGCCCAGAAGGCAAAGCCCTAGAAGACAAAATACAAGAAATAAAAAACAAATACGGTTTACGCATTATTGGGCCTAACTGTTTAGGCGTTATTCGCCCAAGCATCCGCTTAAACGCAACATTCGTCGACAAAATGCCGAAACCCGGCAACATAGCATTCATCTCCCAAAGCGGCGCACTAGGCTCCGCAATCCTCGATTGGGCTATTCACGAGAACATAGGCTTCAGCAACTTCGTATCAATAGGCTCAATGATCGACGTAGACTTCGGCGACCTCATAGACTACTTCGGCACAGACCCAAAAACACGCAGCATCCTAATGTACATCGAAGGCTTAACAGACGCACGCAAATTCATGAGCGCAGCAAGACACTTCGCAAGAACCAAACCCATAATCGTCGTCAAAACAGGCAAATACACCGAAAGCGCAAAAGCCGCAGCATCACACACAGGCTCACTCACAGGCGAAGACATAATCTATGATGCAGCATTCAAACGCGCTGGAATTGTACGCGTTGACGAAATAGAAGACCTATTCAACTGCGCAGAAGTTTTAGGAACACAACCTCTGCCAAAAGGACCCAACCTTGCCATAATCACAAATGCAGGCGGCCCAGGAGTAATGGCAACAGACGCACTTATAGCCAAAGGCGGAAAACTAGCTAAATTAAGTCAAAAAACAATCGAGTTTCTCGACAGTATTTTACCACATTACTGGAGCAGAGGCAACCCAATTGACATCCTAGGAGACGCCAAAGCAGACCGCTACAAAGCAGTAGTTGAAGCCTGCCTCAACGACGAAAACGTCGATGGCATAGTAATCATTTACACTGCTCAAGCCGTTGCAGAACCAGTTGAAATCGCCAAAAGCATCGTAGAACTGTGCAAAAGCAGAGGCTACCAAAACAAGACAATCTTAACTTCTTTCATGGGTTACGGAGCAGTGGAAGAAGCAAACTGCATCTTCAACGAAAACAACATCCCAACGTATTCCACGCCAGAACAAGCAATCAAAACATACCATTACATGTACCAATACAAACGCAACCTAGAACTGCTCTACGAAACGCCTGAAGAACTGCCAGTAGATGTTGTTCCGCCAAAACGTTCACTCATGGTGATAATGAGAAACGTTGCAATGGAGAACCGTGAAATACTGAACGAAGCAGAAGCCAAAGCATTTTTAGAATATTACAATTTCCCAGTTGTAAAAACAAAAGTCGCCCAAACAGAAGACGAAGCCGCCACAATAGCCTCCCAGCTAGGCTACCCTGTTGTGTTAAAAATTCTGTCCCCTCAAATAATCCACAAAACTGATGCTGGCGGAGTTGCACTTGACATAAAAAGCGAAACTGAAGTTCGAGACACATTCAACCGCCTCATAGAAAAGGCTAAAGAATACAACCCAGACGCCGAGATTCTAGGCGTAACAGTTCAACCCATGATAAAAAAACAAGGCTACGAAGTTATCATCGGAGCCAAAACCGATCCCCTGTTTGGTCCAGTGATACTTTTTGGAATGGGCGGCGTCGGCGTGGAACTTTTCAAAGACTTTGCCATCGGAATTCCACCGCTAAACCAAACTCTAGTCAGAAGAATGATGGAGGAAACCAAAGTTTACCAGCTTCTAAAAGGTTACAGAAACGTCCCCCCAGCCAACATTAAACTTCTTGAAGAAATAATTGTGCGCTTCAGCCAAATGCTCGTTGATTTTCCACAACTTAAGGAAGTTGACATTAACCCATTATTCATAAACGAAAAAGAAGCCTTCGCCATTGACGCCCGCATCGTAATTGATAAAGAACGTGTATTCGCAAAACTTGAGCCTCACCAGCACCTAGTCATAACTCCATACCCGAAGAAATATGAAACTTTATGGAAACTTCGAGACGGCCGAACAGTACTGCTAAGACCCATAAGACCCGAAGACGAACCACTATGGCTGGAAATGTTCCAGAACTTCTCAGAAGAATCCATACGCTACAGATTCTTCCAAATAATCAAAGACACCCCGCACGAAACTAGAGTTCGATACTGCAACATCGACTACGACCGAGAAATAGCCATCGTGCCCGAACTAACCGAAGAAGGACGCAGAAAAATTCTCGGAGTCGTAAGAGTCAGCATCGAACCAGATGGAAAAGCAGGTGAAATAGCTTTTATTGTTGCTGATCCATGGCAAGGCTTAGGCTTAGGGACAAAACTGGTAGACTACGCTATTGAAATCTGCAAAGAAAGAGGAATTGAAACACTCTACGCCATAATTCTGCCTGACAACTACAGAGCCATGAATCTCATGAAGAAAATGGGATTCACACTCAGCTACATGGAAGACGGAAACGTCAAAGGCATACTTAGCCTCATAGAAGAAGAACAAGCGAAATGCCCAGAACCAAGAAATGCTCAAGAGCCACGAGTTGAAGCAGAACCAGCACAAGTAAAGAACAGAAATAGGCAGAAGCGCTTCAAGAGTAGGCTTTAAACTAGTCTTAGCGCGCGTTCTGTTTATTCTTTCTCGTTTTTCTTGCAAGAATCACGCCGATCTCAATAAGCTATGGTTTGTGTTCTTTTGGCAAGCCATATACAAACTGTCTGTCCCGCTCGCCTACGATCAATACCTTGCCAAACTGGCTCATGGCAATAAGATGCTTCAGAATCTTCGGCTTTTCCATTCCCGTGATCTTCGAAAGTTCCTCTACGGTCATCGAACCCTGATTTTTCATCCCTTGAACTATAAGATTTCTTTCCTTAGTGCGCTCTTGCATCGCCTTCGTCTTTTCCGGGTCCATCTTAGGTTTTTCAGACAGGGCTTTCACTTCCTTCGGGAAAGTAACTCAATGTCAAAGCCGTATATAAGAATAATTGCCAATACATCGCCATATTGAACGTTAGGTTGAGCTTTCAAAACTGTATATAAATATATCTCGGTTTGCAAATAACTAGAACGGAGAAATTCTTGAAGAATCTATCAGAAATCAAATTCGAAGAATTAAGGGGCAAGAACTTCGAAATAATCCGCATAGTTGAAATGCTCTGCGAAGCATGCGAAAAACCGCTGAGCAAAAAAGAGAAATTCCTTAGAAAAATCCAGATCATGAGCAAAGAAGATTTTCAAAATCTATTGAATAGAGCAGCGATTCACGACCGGGCCGAGGTGGACATGGAAAACGGCAAGATCTACTTGTACGACCATGACTTTCCAGGTGACGTTCATCCAGAGTGCATAGAAAAATTGTAGATTGACTGTACCTTATGCGACTTTGTAGAGATACTGGCCGTTCTTCTCTCCCGCTTCGCCTATTGCTCCATCTCTTCTGAGAGCTATTAGGTGCTGCACTATCTTGTTAGGTTGAAGACCAGTTAGTCTCGCAAGCTCTTCGGCCGTCAAGGGTCCTTTCTCCTTCAAGGCACGTGTTATCATGTGCCTCTCAGTCTCAACCTGCATAATCGAATCCACCGTTCGGCGATACTTGTCTTCCTCAATCTCAACCTTTATCTGCGATCTGCCCACGACCCACCGAAGTCTCTGAGATTTGAAAGCCTCTATCGTTGCCTCGGTCTTTTTCGCGTCGTATGCTAGTCTGAAGGGGCTGGGTCCTAGCCTTTTTATGTCTTCAGTCATTTCTCTGGCCAGAGCCGCCCACTTTCCCCCTTCACTGGCCGAAATCCATTCTAGCCTCACACGTTCACTTTCGATTCCTATGTTCTTTACGGCACTTTTCAAGTAATCAAACCTTTTCTCCATCATGAAATTTCCTTTCTGATAGTGGCAGTCCCCTGGGTGGCAGCCTGCAATCAGGACGCCGTCAGCTCCCATTCTCAGAGCTTCTAGGACAAGCGTCGGGTCCATTCTTCCCGTGCACATCACTCGGATAATCCTCAAGTTTGTCGGATACTCAAACCGACTTGTCCCAGCCAGATCTGCACCTGCATAACTGCACCAGTTGCAGCAATAAGCCACAATCACCGGTTCAAACTCTTTTTTCGCCACTTTTCCCTCTTTAAACTTCTCTTCAACCATGCAATCAAGCCTCCACTCGGATTTCAGGAGTCAAAAGCGCCTTCACCTGCGCCAGAATCTGGTCGTCTCTGTAGTGCCGCATTGTTATTGCTCGTTTCGGGCATTCCGCGGCGCAGGAACCGCAGCCTCTGCACAGTATTTCTCGGATCTTTGACTTTCCCTCTTCAACTTTGGGCGCTCCGTAAGGACATATTTCTTCGCACAATCCACATCCAATGCATAGTTCTTCGTCCACAAAAGCCGTTATGGCGTCTGTTCTGACTTTCTTGTTGCCCATGAGTATCGATGCTCTTGCGGCGGCCGCTTCGCCTGAAATTATGCTTTCCGAAACGTCTTTTGGCCCTGAAACCGTACCGGCAATGAAAACTCCGTCAACGTTTGTGTCCACTGGTCTGAGCTTCAAGTGGGCTTCCATCATAAAACCATCGGTCGCTATGGGGATTTTTAGCATTCTTGCGAGCATTATCTCGTCTTTGCTTGGAATCAGCGGGGTTGAAAGCACAACCCATTCCGCTGGAAACTTGACTTCCATTCCAGACAAGACATCGAAGGCTATTACTTGAAGTCTGCCTTCTGATGTTTGTGTTACTTCTGGAGGGACCTCTTCTATGTGTCTAATGAATCGAACTTCCAAGTCTCTAGCCTTTCTGTAGAAATCTTCGTACTCCTTGTAAACGCGAAGGTCTCCAAAAAACACGACGATATCCGTTTTTGGAGACTTTTCTTTTACTAGAATCGCATTCTTGATTGCGTTCATGCAACATATCCTTGAACAGTATGGCCATCCTTCCTCCTTGCGGGCCTTGAGGATTTTTCTCAAAAGCTCTGCGGTGTCTGATTTCGGAAAAGCCTCAAGCGCTGAAGGTCGAATTTCGCCTTTTCTTGCGCCTACACATTGTATCATCACGATTCTTTCAGGTTCTCCGACTTCGTCTTTCCTCAGCTTTTCATCTAATTCTTTCTGAGTTATGACGTGATCATGTACCCCGTACTCATAGAGTCCTTTCGGCGGGGCATAGTTTGACGAACCAGGAGCAACGATTATTGTGCCCACATTTATTTCCCTCTTACCTTCAGGGCCGGTTGCGACTGCGTTAAAGTTTCCAATATATCCCGAAACGTCCTCAAGAGTTGTTGATGTTAACAGTTCGATGTTTCTATGGGACTTCACAGCCTCTATCAGTGGCTCGACAACCTCTGAAGCATCCGCCAATGTTGGATACAACTTGTAGAGCTTTTGAGCCATGCCACCCGGTTCCTTCTCTTTCTCGATCAAATACACTTTGAAGCCTTGTCTGGCCATAGAAAGTGCGGCAGTCATTCCAGCCACGCCTGCACCAATTACAAGCGAAGAGTCTTTAACCTCGACTTCAGGTTCAGTTTGAGGTTCGAGCAAGATGGCTTTCGCAACAGCCATTCTCACGATGTCCTTGGCTTTTTGTGTCGCTTTCTGCTGCTCATGAGGATGTACCCAACTGTCATGCTCGCGTATGTTTGCCATTTCGAACAGGTAGGGATTCAAACCTGCTTCCTTGCATGTAGCTCTGAACAGAGGCTCATGTGTCCGCGGCGTGCATGAAGCCACAACAACACGGTTAAGGTTATGTCCCTTTATTGATTCCTTGATCGCTGTCAATCCCACCTCTGAGCACATATACAGATTATGTTCAGCATGGACGACGTGGAGGATTGTCTTTGCATATTCCGTCACTTCTGGAACGTTGACTACCCCTCCAATGTTCGTTCCACAGCTACAGACGAAAACACCTACTCGTGGTTCTTGCTCCATCTATGCTGCCTCCTCAGATGCCAAGACTTCAGCTACTCGCGCGGCTGTGGCGCTACCTTGAGTTATTGAGTCTGGAATATCTCCGGTCTTGGGACCCAAGCAGTAACCGCAACAGAAAATCCCGGGAACGGTTGTGTCAAGGGGTTTTCTGACAGAATCTTCCATTCTCACAAAACCATAATTGTCCAATTCTATGCCTAAGGTTTTTGCTAATTCTGGCATTCCCTTACTCGGGATTAAAGCTGGACACAGCACAACTAGGTCGAAGCTAATACTTTGAACTGTTCTGGTTATGGGGTCTTCAAACGAAATTGCCAGATTGTTTGTCTTTGAGTCTTCGGAAATTTCCCCAGGATTGCTGCGAACAAATTCTATTCCAAATTCAGATTTTGCTCGGTTTACGAATTCCTGGAACCCTCTACCGAAGGCCCGCATGTCTATGTAGAAAATCGATACTTTAGAGTCTGTCTCATGTTCTTTTATTAAAACCGCATCCTTAACTGCATATTTGCAGCAAATGCTAGAACAGTACGGATGATTAATCCATTCTCTTCTGTCGCGGGAACCTATGCACTGTAAGAAGGCTATGTGTCTGGGTATTTTTCCCTCTGAAGGCCTTATTAAGTGTCCTCCTGTTGGACCTGAGGCGCATAATAGTCGTTCCAGTTCCATTGCTGAGATGACGTTTTTGAAGCGTCCGTATCCGTATTGTGGAATAACTGAAGAGTCAAACAAGTCGTAGCCCGTGGCAACAACTATTGCTCCCACATCAAACTCGACTTCTTCTGGTTGTTGTTCTCTGTTCACGGCTCCAGCTGGACAAACCTTGTCACAAAGCCCACACTCAACGCAGTTTTCCTTGTCAATCACTGCTACTCTAGGTACAGCTTGAGGAAATGACATGTAAATTGCTTTTCTTACTCCAATGTTTTCATCAAATTCGTTCGGTGCTTCAATGGGACAGTTTTCTGAACAAATTCCGCATCCAGTGCATTTTCTTTCGTCGACGTATCTTGGCTTTCTTAAAACTTTGACTTTGAAATTGCCAACTGACCCCTTTACTTCCTTCACTTCAGAGTAGGTTAATAATTGAACGCTTGGATGATGCGAACATTCTATCATCTTTGGCGCTAAAATGCAGATGGAGCAATCCATCGTTGGAAACGTCTTGTCGAGTTGCGCCATTCTTCCGCCAATACTTGGGTTTTTTTCTACAAGATAAACCTTGAATCCCCTGTTGGCCAAGTCTAAGGACGCCTGTATGCCAGCTACTCCACCGCCAATAACCGCAACTGCTTTTTGCATTTCACTTCGCCTCCGTCATTCCAAGAATTCCCGTTATCGGAATTCGATGAGCTTTCAACTCCCAATCTTCCAGATCCATACCCATTGCCACCCTGAGCAACTCTGCAAAACTTAGCACGGGCAAACCGTATTCTTCGTTCATATGTCTCTTAATCTCTATTTGCCCCATATCCAGTTCAATAAAACAGAATGGACAAACCGTAACTATGCAACTCACACCCGCCGACTTTATAGAATCTAGTTTCTGCTTTGCAACATGCAGAGCCACCTCATCATTAACGCCGCGCAAAGGCCCCCCGCAACAAGCCTCCTTTCTTTCATAAGGAACAGACTTCGCACCAGTTGCCTCCACAAGTTCGTCCAAAGCTGTAATGCCCCTCCACTGTTCAAAATGCAGCCGTTTGGGCTTTGACAAGTGACAGCCGGGCTGCACTGCAACTCGAAGCCCAGTGAATGGTCTCTTAACGGAATCCTTCACCTTTTCCAAGCCCACATCCTCGTACAGGACATCGCTGAAGATTTTCACGTCTGTTTTTCCTTTGAACTCTAATCCGACATCTGCGAGAATCTGATTCACTCTGTCTTTCGTTTCCTTATTCTCTTTCAAAATTGTGTTCGTCATCAAAAGAGATTCGTAGCAGTCGTTGCATAGAGTTACAATGTTGAGTCCCATCTCTTCAGCTTTGCAGAGGTTTCTAGCTGCCAAGGCAAGCCAACTTGTATAGTCCAAGGATTGTATACTGAAAGGTGCGCAGCAATTTGTTCCTTCCATCTCTACGAGCTCTATTCCAAGTCTAGGCGCGATTTTTTTGACAGAATTCTCATACTGCGGTTCTCGTGCAGGTATCAAACAGCCTGCGAAAAAAGCGTATTTCATAGACTTCGCTTACCTTTATTGATTAGCTTGTCGAACTGCGTTTTTACCAGGATCTTTTGGACAGCTTCAACGTCAACGGTCGGTTCATTGCCCAAGCCATACTTTTCTCTTTGAATTGAAGCCATTCTGCTTGCGGTTACAACGCGTCCATTATCAAATAGACTCTGGGCCTGAGCAAGTATTCCTTCTGGAATTTTTCCTTCCCTAACAGTCAAATTCCGCAACGCAAACATGACTTCGCCAACATCTCCGCCTTGGGGACATCTGTCAAGGCACGTGAAGCATGAAAGGCAATACCACGGCAATTGTTCACCTAGGACCTCCGAGCGTAGGCCGAGTATGATCATTTCCATCAGTTTCCGAGGATTGTGTTCTTTTTCTACTCTGGAAACTGGGCAGCTGTTTGTGCACCGTCCGCACTGTATACAAGCTAGAACTCCTCTGCCTCTGGGCGTGTTAGCGACTTCATGCATAAAGTGGGCTTCTAGATGGCTCAAGCACAGTCACCTTTCACTGTTTTTCTATTATTTCGCATATTAATAAAAATATGGTTTTTACGTCTGTCTTAGAACAGTTCATGGGAAGCAACTCTTCAGCTTCTTTTTGCATGTTGT
>CAZNJT010000014.1:0-20885 GCA_964573475.1 uncultured Candidatus Bathyarchaeia archaeon
ATAAACTGAAAAGGGTGAGATAAAAATGGCATATAAATACATTGCTGAGGCATGGGCAACCCCAGAAAAATCTTTCGTAGAAGAGTTAATGCGCCAAAGATTAATAGAATGGCGTAGGCAACCAGTAATATTTCGTGTAGAAAAACCAACACGACTGGACAGAGCGAGAAAACTGGGCTACAAAGCAAAACAGGGGTTTGTGATTGCTTGTGTCCGCATTAGAAGAGGAGGATTAAGAAAGCAAAGACCTAAGGCTGGAAGAAGACCGAAACGCATGGGTGTCAAAAAGTTCAAGCCCGCCAAAAGCCTGAAGCTGATCGCTGAGGAAAGGGCTGCAAGAAAGTTTCCAAACCTTGAAGTTCTAAACTCCTACTGGGTAGGCGAAGACGGCCGCTCAAAATGGTTTGAAGTTATAATGGTTGATCCCAGTCACCCAGCGATAAAAGCTGACAAAGACATTAACTGGATATGCCAAAAACAGCATCATAGAAGAGTTTTCAGAGGCCTAACAAGTGCAGGCAAAAAAGTCAGAAGCCTAAGAATAAAAGGGCGCGGAGCAGAAAAATTTAGACCGAGCAAAAAGGCTGGCAAAGGAGAAAAATAGCGTCCATGATGGCAGCCAAACCGAAAGTCTTCAAAAAAAGCGGGAAACAGCGCCATGGAAAGGGCTTCAGCCGAGAAGAACTGAAAAGGGCAGGATTGAGTTTAAAAGAAGCATTAAAGTTTGGCATACCAGTAGATTCTAGGAGAAGAACCACTCATGAAGAAAATGTTGAGGTTGTTAAAACTTTTTTAGAAAGTAAGAAGGTCGAGTCTAAATCTAAGGGAAAATCTAAAAGTTAAAATGACTTAATAAGAAACAGTGGTGCTGTTTGTCTTCTAAAATTCCGATAGGATACATTGATATTCGGGTCTTTGCCCACGCAACCGAGGAAGTAGATAAAGTTTTGAACGCAGTACGCAACATTCTTTCACCAGAATTAATTGACATTGTTGCTTTTAAAAAAACCAATTTAACTGGTCATCATGGAAACCCAATAATTCTTTTTGAAACACGGATAAAAGAGAAAAACGCCGCCCAAACAGTTTTTGAGAAGCTATCCTTAGGTTTAAGCATATTGGACAAGGAACTATTAAACAGCGAAATTAAACAACATTTAGATAAAGGAAATCTATACGTTAGACTTGACAAGCAATCAGCCTATCTAAATGAACTTAAACTTTCCTCAGCAGACTCGATACACTTTCGAATACACTTCAAAAAACATAGCCAAGAAGAAGTAACAGACATTTGCAGAAAATTCGGGTTACTCCCATGAAAAGAATCTACGCCGACCTGCATCTATGTCCAAATTTGAAAGATTCCAAACACGTTTCACAAATAATAAGCAAAGCTTCAAAGCTTGGATATCGCCTAATAGCAATAACTTTTCCATCAAATTTAACAGAGGAAGAGATTCGGCGACTACGAAACATCAGCAAAGAAGCTAAAATAGACTTAGCTTCTCGTGTAGACTTGAAACCCAAAACGCCAGAAGAGCTAATCTACGATTTGAGAAAGCTCAGAAGAAGATTTGAGATAATTACTGCGATATGTGAGTCTAAAAATGTGGCAAGACAAGCAGCGAAAGACCGCCGCGTAGACCTTCTAAACTTTCCGTCACTTGATTTCCGTAGGAGATTCTTTGATAAGGCAGAAGCTGAATTGGCTTCAAATGGTTTGGCTTCCCTTGAAATAGCCATAAAACCGTTACTTACGTTAGAGGGACCGGCGAGGATTAGGCTTCTTTCCAATTTGCGAAGGGAAGCAACAATCGCTCAAAAATTTCATGTTCCAATTGTTATTTCAAGCGGAGTTTCAGATGAAACGCTTATGCGAAAGCCAAAGGAGCTAGCCGCCTTAGCTTCCCTTTTCGACTTAGATGAAGCCTCAGCTATAGAAGCAGTTTCAAAAAATCCCTTGGCAACCGTCAAAAGAAACAGGGAAAAACTTGGTCCACGGTTTGTTGCGCCTGGAATACGGATAATCCGGAGAGGAAAAGATTGCTGAAAAGGATTAGACGTCGCTACCTAGCCTTAGAAATAGACAGTGGTGAATTGTTTGATTCAAGGGAATTTTTGGATGCTGTTTGGAGTGCAGTTTTAAAGCTTTATGGTGAATATGGCGCAAGCCGTGTAGGCTTAGCTTTGATTGATTATGATATGGAAAAAAGGTTTGCTGTTATTCGCACTGTGCACACGGCTGTTAATATGGTTCGAACAGCGTTGGCCTCAATGACAAGAATTGGGAATAAACCAGTGGCTATACACATCTTAAGAGTTTCAGGAACAATAAGGTCTCTTTACACGAAAACAAAAAAGTAACTTTAGAAAAAACCGCTGATCTTTGGTTATCAAAATTATATAGCATAAGTTGCTGATATTATGCTGGATTCTCTTATAATAGTGGTGGAGTAGCACGAGATCTTTATCAAAGATAAAGGTGGATAGGTTTCCTCCATATCACGGTCTAGAATGGGACAGAAAGATAAGCAATCCAGATAATCCGAATTTTTGGAAATACGGCGTAGCCAACCTTATCTTTTTGGATCATATTAGGGACAAAAGGCTGGTGTTTGATCTTGGTTGTGGAACCGGCGGCTCCACTTTTTTTCTCGCAGAGCACGGGAAGACGGAATGGATTATTGGTGTGGACGTGGTGAAGGACATGATCAGGGTGGCAAAGAAGAACGCGATTAACAGAGGGTTAGACCAAAAGATATGCTTCCTACTTTGCGACGGACGATATCTACCTTTTAAAGCTTCGTGCTTTGAGGCTTTAATATCGAGGGGAGACGCGTTTTGCTTTCTGGTTCCTCTGAAAAGAACTGCTCAAGAGTTGAAGAGGGTTATGAAGCCTAAAGGAGTTGTGATTTTAGAGATGGACAATCGTGCAGATTGGAAGATAGGCACCATAGTCTCAACAGGCTTTCAAAAGAAGCCCGACGGAAAAATCACTTATCTCGTGGAAACATTTACAACCAAGCGAAATCATAGGGCAATCTCCTACATCCTAGACCCAAACGATGAAATAGCCAAGAAGGTGTCAATCGATTCTGAGTTTCAGGAAAAAGGCTACAAAGCATGGGAATACTCCCTTCAAAAGGTTAAGAAAGAAACAATTGAAATAGGGCATGGCGTTTCAACTCACTGGTCCACTGCCAAAGGACTGTATACACTATTCAAGAAAAGCGGTTTTACGGAAGTTCAGGTGATGGGCGATGGTTTGTTAATGAAGTTACTGCTCGACGGTGACAAAGCTATTATTGAAGCGATGAAAAGAGACACCAAATTATTTTTCGAGATTGAAAAAAGACTAGTTCCATATGTAAATCCAGATAAGGCTCCTACAATAATCCTACGGGCTACTGTGCCTTAAAAAAAGACATGTTTAAAACTGATTTTGAATAGCAATCCATTTAAAAGTGGAGAATCTTTTACACTATGGGGGATGATGATGCCGTCCCAGACTTTCTCCTTAGTAATTCTTTATTGTTTTGTATTCTTGTTACTTTGGTTGTAGCTTTTTGATTTGAGCTTGGTTTTGTGTCTGGGTTTTCCATTTTTTATTCCTCTAGTATCTAGTGTCTTGCGATATATATAAACACTATTCCTAAAGTGTTCTACGTGTCTACATTGTATTTCTGTTGTACAGTTTGTTTTTAGGATTATCTATAAGTTTTTCCTGTTTTGTATGCGGGTTCTTCTTTGGCTTGTTGTGTCTGCCTTTCTTTTCGGGGTTGAAGATAAGGAGTTTATCTATTTATTTTTTGAGCGTTGTTACTATTGTTGTTTTTATTATTGTTGTTATTTTTATTGTTATTATTTTCGCTCTGTTGGTTTTGCTTATTGTAGTTCGTTTCGTTGTTACGTGTTGTGTGGTCGTCAAACACATCAAGAGCATTCATCACCCTGAGCTAGGAGCTTCGAGCAAGGCTGGATTAGCGGGGTGCATGGAACTGCATCGTCGTCGTTGTTGTTGTTTGCGTCGTTGTTATCATGGGGTTGCTGTGCGCACGGCTTCCTGTTTCGTTGTCGTCGTCGTTGTTTTTGTTGTGTTCGTGCATTTTGCTAGGAGTGTTCGTTGGGAACCGTCCTTTGGGGTAACGCCTATTTTTGTTTTTGCCGTTAATGTGTTAATGGTTTTTTTAGAGTATTTCACGGTGTTGCTTGTTTATTTTATACATTGTTTATTTGTTTTGCTTTGTTGTTTTTGCCGTTAACGTGTTAATAGAGTATATTTATTTGGTTTTGAGTTATTGGATTTTAAGCATCTGGCTGGGTGCGTGGTTATGGTCGTACTCGACTCGGTGGGGTGGTTTCTTTCTACCCTACCGTTTAAGGTTGGTTTGGTATGGTGAAGACATGTAAGTTTGACTCCAGTAAACGGTGTTACCATTCAAGTTGTGATTTTGTAGATTGTTTTGGTGATGTTCGTGTTTGTAAGTATCATTTGAATCCTTCTGGTTTTTTTATGCGTAAGAAGCTTGTTTATCTTGTTGGGAGGAAGTGATTGGTTTTGGTTGATGTTGATAGGGTTGTTAATTCTTCTGTTTTAGAGGATGGTTTGGATGTTGAGCCTGTTGAGGGGGAGTGGGGTTCTTATGGTAAGTATAGGTTGGTTGGTAATGATGAGGTTACTAATGTTTTTTGTGGTAAGTTTATGAGTTATAAGGGTTGTTTGCGTGTTGATTTGCATGATATAATTGCGTCGGATGGTAAGAATTATAAGGGTAAGGTTTATGTTCGTAAGTTTTATCATTGGTGTAATAAGCCGTCTTGTCCGATTTGTTTTAAGCGTGGTTGGGCTGTTCGTGAGGCTGGTAACATTGAGTTGCGTTTGGCTGAAGCGTCTAAGCGTTTTGGTTTAGTTGAGCATGTTGTTTGTTCTGTTCCGTTGAGGGATTATGGTTTGACGTTTGAGGCTTTGCGTGTTAAGGCTGTTAAGGTTTTGTTTGGTTGTGGTGTTGTTGGTGGGGTTTTGATTTTTCATGGTTTCCGTTATAATTTGCAGAAGCATTGGTATTGGAGTCCGCATTGGCATGTTTTGGGTTTTATTCTTGGTGGGTATGCTCGTTGTCGGCATTGTAAGGGTGGAAATTGTTATGGGTGTGATGGTTTTGAGGGTAGGGTTTATAGGTGTTATCGGGATAATGGTTATATTGTTAAGGTTCTTGGTGAACGTAAGACTGTTTTTGGTACTGCGTGGTACCAATTGAATCATGCGTCTGTTAAGGTTGGTGTTGAGCGTTTTCATGTTGCTACTTGGTTCGGAATTTGTAGTTATCGTAAGTTGAAGGTTACGGTTGAGTATAAGCGGAATGTTTGTCCTATTTGTGAGCATGATTTGGGTGCAATTCGTTATAATGGTAATAGGTTTGTTAAGGATGAGAATTTGTCTAGTGATAAGCGTGAGTTTTTTGCTGATGCGGTTGATGAGTGTGGTTTTGCTATGTGGGTTTCATGTGTCGGTGCTAAGCATGTTGGATAGCGGTAGCTATTTTCGTTGTCCGTTTTGTCCATGTATATTTTCTTTTCAGTCTGATTTGGATTTGCATTTGAAGGTTTTTGGTGCTGTTCCTCATCTTCGTTTGTGGCGTTGTGTTCATATTTTGTTTGAAGTTGATGGTTTTGATGCTGGTGTTGATGAGCATGGTGAATGGCATTGGCGGTATAATCGTTTTTATAGTCCGAATACTGTTCGGGCGTGTAGAGATTTTATGTTGCGAAAAGAGCGAAGCGAATTGAGCAATAGTTTGGAATGATTGATTAGTATAGAAAAAGAGGGGTTATTTGCGTTTTATTCTTGGTATGTCGTTGGTGTCTATGATGTTGAATTCTATGATTTGGTTGTGTCGAGCGAATAGGATTTTTTGTGTTTTCATTCTTTTTCACCTCTTATTTGCGTTTTCGGAATAGTTTTGTTCCGTCTATTTCTGTGATGTAGTCGAAGCCGTTTTCTATTAGGTTGGTTGCCTCTTTGACGTTGGTAGCTGTTTTGCAGTGGTATTCATCGTTTTCTAGGGTTTCGATTAGTTGGGTGTATTTTAGTGTGGTTCTTAGGTCTTTGTGTCCTAATCGTGCTTTGACGTGTAGCAGGTCTCTTGTTTTGTGGTATTCCATTGTTGCGTAATAATGCCTGAAGTCGTATAGTCTTATCTGTTGGATTGTTGGGTCTTGTAGTTTTTTGGCTAGTGCGTTTCTTAGTCTGCGGTAGCTTTCGCTTATGTTTTCTGATTCTGTTGGGAATATTCTGTCGGTTTGGTTTAATCCTTTCTTGCTGATGTATTGCTTTAGCATGTCTAGCGTGTTTGTCTTCAGTTTTCCGTTTCTTCCTATGGTGTGTTTTGCACCAGTTAGGTTGATTATTCCGTTTTGTAGGTTAGTGTCTGCGACTTTTAGCCATGTTAGTTCTATGGGTCTTGAGCCTAAGTCTTTGCTCATTGATAGGAATAGTGCCATTCTTGTGCTTGCGTTTGATATTAGCATGTTGAGTTTCTGCTCTGTGGGTATTTTTGGTAGCTTGTCGTATCGTGTGTAGAATGGTTTGTTCCATTGTTGTCCGATTGAACGTATGTATATGTCGTATGTTTCGATTAGGCATTCTTTGAATGCGTTACTGCATTTCTTGTTTGCTACGAATGTTTTTATGTTTTCGGGGTCTGCTAGGAGACAGTTTTTTTGTAGGTGTTTTAGTCGTTTGGCTGTTGCTGTGATTGTTGTGTCTTCATAAGCGTTCTTTCTCATCCAGAGCATTACGTTTATAATAGTGGGGGACGGTGTTATTTCTTCGGGGGATGATGATGCCGTCCCAGTCTGATTATGCAGATGAGGAACTCATGACGGACAGACCCCTATACTTAAGCCATTTACAAGCGGAGACGTGCTTCTCGAGCCTTTTTCCTCTTCAACCCAAAAACTAAAGCTAAAATCATTCCAGCGATAAAGCCACCTATATGCGCCCAATAGGCAACTCCACCTGACATGTCAAAAAATCCGTAAAACCACTGCATTATAAACCAGAAACCCAGAAAGACGATTGCCGGCACTGGCAATATGACATAGAAAACTAATGCGACAATCTTTGCTTTAGGATAAAGCACAATATAGGCGCCTAAAACTCCAGATATTGCCCCCGAAGCGCCGACAAGACCTGCGGCCAAATCGCCTATTGCGGGCACAAGGAGTATACTCACGATGTATGCAAGTGTTGCCACCAACCCAGAAATAATGTAAAAGACTAGGTAACCAACGTGGCCAAAAGCGTCTTCTATATTGTCGCCGAAAACGTAGAGAAAAAGCATATTTCCAAGTAAATGAAGCCATCCCGCATGCATAAACATTGATGTAAAAAGTGTATAGAGCTGCTGCCCATGAATTATTTGCTCAGGGATCATAACAAATCTCTGTTCTATTTCGTTCGCGAATTGGCTGCTCCAAAAAATGTTCTGAGATGAAAGCCAGTAAACAGTGAAAATAATTATGTTTGCGACTAAAATTAAGCGGTTCACGTGAGGAGTAGTTAACGATTTATTTATATCTTTAAGCGGAAGCACGAATCGATCACTAATGGTGAAAGAGGCTTAGAAAGTATTTATTCTTTAATGAGTTAAGCATTCAATCATTTTGTTGCATGTTAAGCATTCATCAGGGAACGGCGTATCCTTTGGACGTTTCTTCAAGTATCCTAAAAAACGCGTGCACTTTACATTATCTTCATGTTTCGCCACAACAACCTTCTTAACTTTTTCCATCGAGATTGAAGTTTCTTCGCCTCCTTCGCTTTTATGGTGTTTCACGTCGCTTATTTTTGAAAGACAACGTGGACAGGCATAATATGTCTGAACACAACCACGAGAAGAGACAGTCGCTAAAATTGGTTTCTGAAATGCTCCATTACACCCACTGCATCTAAAACTAGTTTGGTCTTCCCTAGAGAAGTAATTTTCGTCCTCTACCTTCAATGAACTTAAGCTTTTCTCCATTTATTTTGGCACCAGCCATAGCTATATCAAATATTGATATTTAATAAACCTTTTTGCGTACATGTTCAACAACAAGACATAAAAAATGGGCCCGGCCGGATTTGAACCGGCGACCTTCGCCGCGTGAGGGCGACGTCCTAACCAACTAGACTACGGGCCCAGTTTCATCTTACTTTTAATTTCATTTTTAACTCTCATGACTGTTGCTGTAGAATTTGAAATATTTATTTTCGCTTCATAAAACCTTTCCCCAAAACTTTTAAACAAAGGTGCAAGGTGAATCAGCTTGGATAGTTTAGAAAATGATAAGAACTTGAAGGGTCAAAAGAAAATTGACAAGGTTTTAGCAGTTTTGTGTTTTCTGATCTTCGCTTTTATCGGCTATCTCTTAATCCATTACCTGTCACTTTAATATTTACGTGTCTTTCACAGTTATGTCTTTTACGTCCTTAACCCAAGGAATTGAGATTGCACCTTCTCGGAACCAATCAAGCAATTCCCGTTCGATTTTTTCGTCGGCTTCCTCAATGCTCTCGTCAACCAGCTCAACCGTTATTATTGCCCTTTTTCTTTTCATAGTTCAGTCCTCTCAATGTCATCACGGTTATTTCTAGGTTTTTAAAGGATGCTTCCTTTTCTGACGTATCCTAAGTTATGATTCTGAATCTGAATTTATAAAACAATGTTCCATAAGATTTTTCTATAACTTCTTTTGATTAAACTTGGGGTGCAAGTTGGAGGCTTATAAAGCTTTTCTTTTCTCCCTTCTCCCCTGAAAAGGTGAGAAAAACTTGCACCCTACCTTTTCGGGTAACTAATTCAGAAAACTTAAAAGCACATTTGCCTTTCTTTTGAAGTATTAACATTGCCGAGGTAGCTCAGCCTGGGAGAGCGCCCGACTCGTATGGTTTTCATTTGGGGGCGAAGCTGAAGACCGGGTTGTCGCCGGTTCAAACCCGGCCCTCGGCACCAATCATTTTCTTTCAGAAAAGAACCTGAGCTAAGAAAATCTGAGCTTCCGCAAGCAGAGTTAGGGATTTCGCTTTTATTTTGCCGAGGATAGTATTCCAGAATGCTCAATAGGGCTTGTTCGATAATTCTGCTTATGTTTAGATTTCTGTTTTTTGCTTCGACTAAGAGGCTAAGCAGTAATGTGATTCCGACTGATTCCGACTGTTTTTCTTGCTTGTTTATTTTTCACTTTTACTCGAGTGGTTTGTTCACTTTCACTCGAGTGATTTTCTTTTAATCTATGTTCATTCATGGCTATTCCTTCCTTTCCGTTTGCAAGCGAATGAGTTTAGCTAATGTGGAAAAAGTCAAAGGCCTATAACGCACATTGTCTTCCAAGTTTATCAGAAAACTATTGATTCTTTTCACTTCCAAGAAGTCGAATTGCCTAAGCCATTCCGAGACTTTAAGATAGGAAGCATAGTCTTCATGCAATGAGATAATAACACCGTCAAAACCTAAACCGTCTCCTCTCTCAAGCATGATAAACTCAAACTGCTTATCTTTTACACTATCTGCAAGAGTTTTCCCTGCTCTTTCAGCTTCTTCTTTTTCAAGGGATCGAGAAAGAGCGAAGGTTATCGCCATTATTTTGTATCCAAGTTTGCTGAAGTCAGGTATCATCGTGTACTCTCTGATGTATCCTTCTTTCTCAAGTTTATTTCTAATTCTAGTAACCGTAGGTTGAGAAACCCCAATAGCTCCAGCTAAATCTCTATCGCTTCGTCTAGAGTTTTTCATAAGTTCAGAAATGAGTTTCAATTCAACTTTTTTCATGGCTCAACACTCCGTTTTGCTTTTGTTCCACACTCATCTTGTAGGACTAACAAGCTGGGATAGGATTTGAATATATTCTTTTGTCAATTTTAGCTCTTTCTTAGTTTTACGTTGATTCAAGTATAGTGTGATAACTGAAATAGCCAAACCTACCATAGCAATGACACTTCCTACATCTATTAATGGTTCACCCATGATTCAGCACCTCATGGTTCCTTCATGAACGCAATGAACTCGTCGAGAGTTCGCTTTTGCAGTGTGTAGTTTGACCTTCTCTCTATACCAATTGTTGAGTGAGGTTTCGGTCCATAGTCGTGGCCTGGGTAAACCTTTATGCTGTCATTAAGTCTCATCAGCTTGTCAAAAAGGCTGTGGTACATGTCTTCAGCACTTCCACCGGGCAAGTCTGTTCTACCGCATTCTCCCACGAACAAGGCGTCTCCGGTGAGCAGTTTATCATCAACCAGCAAACAGATACTGTCTTGCGTATGCCCCGGTGTGTGGATCACCTTGATGACTATCTCGCCTACCCTAATGACTTCACCATCAACCACGCTGATATCTTTGTTGACATGGGCTAGTTTGTGTGCAACAACCTTTGCTCCGAATTTTGATCTAAAATCTTCGTTGCTTACGGTATGATCGCTGTGATGGTGGGTATTGATGACGTATCTTACGTTCAGGTTCTGATCTCTTAGTATTCGGATTATTGCATCGGCGTTGAAGCTAGGGTCAACAACAGCAGCTTCTTTCGTCGTATCGTCTGCGATAATATAGGAGAAGTTATCGCCTCGTTGTATGACTTGTTTAAAGAACATAGTTTTTCACCCTGATTTTATTTGCGGATGTATTGGTCAGTTGAAAGGTGTTCCATCTTCATGCCCAGATTGGCTAGATCCCTCAGGTTCTCAACGCATCCTATGCTCGCATCTATATTGCGGTGTATAGGGTGGAACCACATGAATTTTGGCACTAGGTTAAACTGTAAAGGAATCTCCGAGGCAATTCCATATTTTTCATCCAAACCCTCTATCAACAAATTTCTAGCACAGGCTACACGTGTCGTCGTATAGCTCTTTAATAGCTCTGAGGCACCGAAAGCACCAATGCCATGCCATAAAACTGCATTTTCTGGAGACGCTAAAGAGTACAGAAAGAATTGTGGCGAAGATTGTGTCTGTTTGAAATCGTAATTCACAAGTCTGTCTCCTTCAACTGTAAAACTATCATCAGCCCTTGCAACGCTAACATCGCCAGGGTCAATTGCATTCGGATAAAGCAACGCTGTTCGATAGTCTACCTTGACACTTTTCAGTTTTGTCCCTTCAAAGTAAATTCTTCCTCTAGCCGCGCGTTTCGAACCATAGCCCTTTTCTGAGTGTGGCACGGTTAGAAGGGTGGTCAGGTTCTTCATGCTTCTGCCCATGCATTTGTAAACACACTCAATCGACTGATAGTCTGTGTGGGTTTTCCTTATGATGTAGTGTAACAAGTCGTCGGTCGTTTCTTTTTCCATAACTGTCAACGGCATCCGCATTGAATAAAGGCAGAGGTTGATTCCGAAGGATTCTGAGAGACTTTCTAGATGCTCGTATTTCACAGCGTCCACCATGTCCATGTAATTGTTGTTGCAGCTTTCAAAATGGCGAGCTATCCGTTCGACCTCGCTCTTGCAAATGAGTGCCCCTTCATACTTCTGCGCAAACTTTCGGTCTATCTCCAGTTTTTCTGTCTTCACAGTTCCGCATGGAAAGGCACTTTGCCCGCTGTTCACAATAGATTCTTTTAGCGGGTTCATTGAATATCTGTCGGCTTCGATGTCATCTGTGTTGAGAAGGAAAGAGACAATTGTCCCTTGCGAAGATTTCTTCAACATTTCACATATTTCATCAATGTCTTTTCCATTGGCTTGGTGCAATCCATATTGGTAAAAATAGTTGCCGCAAACTTCGAGCATACGTGCAGCAATAATTCCTTGAACCTCTTCTACCGTCAACTGCGGGTTTGAGTACTCGACGGAGGATCTTAGAAAGAATTGCCCGCCGTCAAGCGTGACATCATTTCTCCGTCCATCTTTAAAGTAAAATAGAGGAATCTTTAATCTTCGGTTTTCTTTAAAAGTAGCCAGTTTTTTTACGATTGCTTCGGCACACGGCCATGAACATTTGAGGAAATCTTCAACAATTATTCTGCTCAAATTCGATGACAAAAAATCAACCTCTCTCTAAAGATTCTGCCATGCAGATGCACTTATCGTTAAAAGGAGGTCCGTGAAACATCCTTGCTACGTGAAACTTCTCACTGAAACCATGCCGCTTTAAAATGCCGAGAAGTGCCATTTGCTTTTCAGGAATGCACATAGAGACTTCTAGACCATTTAAACTGTTAAGGACTGCCTTTAAAAGGTTGATGGCGATTTCGTTGCATCCTTGATGGCATACTAAAGGGCCTGCTTCTGCCATCCCATGATATACCTTCGCAATCGCATAACCCGCCATCTCTCTATTTTCATAAATGTAACACCGGTTGTCTGAGTTTAGGAGAATAGGTTCCAGTAGTTTTCTTCGAGAGAAACCTAAATAAGAACAGTCGTAATCGATGATTTTCTGTATATCCGCTTTTCCTCCTTTTCTTATGTGTGAATCAGTTGGTGAGGAGAAGCCGTTTCCACTTAGGACTATGAAGTATGAGTCGTATGTGAAGCCGAGTCTTTCGTAAAAAGGAACCTTTTCAGTGTATGCGTATAGGCCCACAGTCTCTACATTATTGTTCTTCAAGTACTTAACGGCGTGGCTGGCCAGCGAGGGTCCGGCTCCTTTTTTTCGGTGTTGTTCACTGACAATTAGGTTTCCGAGCCAGCCTATGTTGCCGAAACTTATGGTCGTTACAATGCCAACTCTTTCGGAATTGTAAAGTAGTACAAAACAGCCTTTAGGTTCCAGTTCCATCATGAAATCGAAGTCTCCTTCCGCTAGGTTCCAGTCCATCGTGTCGGTAAGGCGAACTGCGAACGTAATGTCGTCCTTTGACATGTTTTTTACACTAAACATAAGTGTACAATCTCTCTTCATGATCAGGATCAGTTAACATCAACCGAGGGTGATTCGTCTATCCAAAACTTGCACAAAAGGATAAACTTTACTACTTCATATTGCCCATGAATAACAATCTAAAAGGGGGCTCAGCAATCATAGAGTCAAAACTAAACGTTAAGATACTGCGCAACGCCAAGGTAGCAACGTATCCATTCACTGATCACTTTAAGGGTTTTGAGAAGGTTGAGGCTGTCAAGCGAATCTTTGGCGAAAAGATAGAAGAGGTGCTCAACAATCTCAGAGTCGAATTCATTGGAACAAGAGGCTACATGGGGGTCAGCGACGTAGATGGGCATCTTATAGTCAACGCGTATTACTTGAACAAGGGCGATGTAGTCGACATATATCTTGACATAATCCACGAGCTTGTCCATGTCAAGCAATTCATGGAGGGAAAGGAGCTCTTCGACAGCTATTACAAGTACATTGAGAGGCCGACTGAAGTTGAAGCTTATCGCTATGCGGTGGAGGAGGCGCGTAGATTGGGATTAAGCGAGCAAAGAATTTGCCAATATCTCAAAACCGAGTGGATGAGCGACGGAGATTTCAAAAAGCTAACCAGAATCCTGAACGTAAAATGCAAATTGCCTTAAAAAAATCTCTCATTTTCTAGCTCTAATTAACTAAATCTACTTATTAATAGTCTATAGTATGATACTTACATGCTAGGATTGTTTATTCTGAAGAAACTGCTTATCCAAACAACAGGAAAAACCATCTTAGATACTTTTCCATTATTTCTTGTTCTTAAAAATTGTAGTTATTTTGCAATACGTTATAGAAGGAATCTAGGATTCTTATTTCATGAAGTGTCTTGAATTCGAGATTTCAAAGATTCTAGCTCTAATGGGCTAAATCTATATCGTATGCTTGCTTATGTAATCTTACATGCTATATTTGCCTTACAGTATGCTTTCTTTTGTAGACTATGACTGCCAGTAGTGTTGCTATCATGAATAATGGTAGAATAAGGAACGATGGAAAATCTGGAACTATAACTATTTCCAGTAAGGAATGTTGGTAGCTGAAGTATATCCATCTGTTGTCTCCATCGTCATAAAGTGTATAATCCCAATAGTATGGATCTGTACCGTTAATGATAACATGACATGTCTCGTTCATTAAGGCATGTGGAATACACACTCTACAGAACCCAAATGCTTGATTTGCAGTCGTATTGGAAACATGCATTACAATTGTGCTGTTAGACTCGAAATACTGAAAGTTCTCAATTGTAGAGTTAGAAATAACGTTTACTCGATAGCCTAATGAAGTGTTGAAACTGTGAAACATGCCCATCAAAGGATAATGGTCAATATTTCCAGAGTAAATCTCGTACCAGCTATCGCCTATTCCATCATGACCTAGATCAACACCGGCATAATCACTCCAGTAATTGCCCTCCACAGTATTGTTCCAAGTGTTGAGTGCACTGTTACTTGTGGCTTGGAACCCATTGTTGACAATGCTGTTATGATAAATGGAGTTATAATCTGAAGAATCAATCCAAATGCCAAAAAATGTATTATTCTTCACTAGGTTCCCAACGATTCTGCAATTATTTGAGTCTAGAAGTCCTATCCCATCATAGTAGTTTTCGTATACGTTATTTCGTGTAATCACTCCGTTTGAAGAAGCGTTGGCATTGATTCCATACCCCCAAGCGCTATATACGTCGTTGTCTTTGACAGTAAAATTCCAAGAATTCGTGATCAGAGTATTTCTATTGCTATTGTTCCCAACGGAATTCCAACAAACTGTGCAATTGCTTGAAAAACGCACCAAAATCCCGTCAGCGTTTTTTGTAACATAATTATCCTCAATCAGAGAAGTTTTCGAATGGTCAACACAAATGCCAGTGCTCCCATTTCTCACTGTAAATCCTCTAATCGTAACGTTATCAGCTTTAACAAGAATGACTACGTCCGTGCTATTTCCGTCAATGATTGTGCCAATTTGGTTCTCTCCGATTAATGACAACGACTTGTTAACAACGATATCCTCATAATATACTCCTTTCTCAACAAATACTGTGTGACCAGCCAAAGTTTCAGGATCGCTTATTGCCTCTTGAATTGTTGTGTAGTTTAACCCTGTATTAAGGTTGTGAACTGGATAGCCATCAGGAGCTCTGACTTCAACTTGACTGAACCTTGCTTGCAGCAAACAAGACAACAATACGCACAAAGTTAGAATAGAGACAAGTTTCCTGCTCATTATGTATCATTCACCGTTTCTTCTTTTCAGTTTTTATGATTTGTGGAAGAATCTTTGGATTTCAAATAACCTAGCTACCACCTCTCCTTTTTTTAATTTTCCAGGAAAAATCAGATTTTTTTCCATAAAACATCTGAAAACAGATCTCAAAAACTCTATCTCCAATAGGCTGAATCCTTGTGTGAAAGGCTTGTAATATGATGCTTACATTCCAGTCTTCCTTGTTTTGGAAACAATGAATAGGAAATCATTCCTTGATACGAATGTCCTTACCATCCAGCCGTCTAGAACTGGTTTGCGTTTTTAGAAAAGAAGGTATACTAGTATTCCTGTTGCAAAGGAAACAATTAGAGAGGGTATGAGGTATTTGTAGAGTTTTCCTAGTGAACATTTGAAGTATTCAGCTGTGAGAACCAAGCAAAGGTGAGTTGGTGCAACCACGTATCCGAGATAGCTGCTTATGTAAAGCAGGGATGCGCTTTTAGGTGTGAAGCTCACTATTCCAGTCAAAACTGATACGCTTATGGCTATTCCTCCAGAGGGAGACCCAGTAATGGCGCCTAGAAACGCTGGGATAACCGTCAATAATAGGAGGATGTCGATGTTTCCGTTAGTTACGAATGAGCCGAATATTTGAGAGATTCCTATTGCCTCAGCCATGTTTCTCAACAAAAATGCGCCGTAGGCTGCAAGTGTGATTCCCCAAATTGTCCGGTTCTTGAAGGGTTTTATGAAGGTTTTGAGGTTTGGTTTTGCAATCATAAGAAGAACGGCTACTCCTATTAATGCTGCTATGGAAACATCGATGCTGAAAATGATAACTGCGATGATTGTTGCTAAAATTGGTGAGAATGTAATGCCGAAGCGTTTCAGCTCTGAACCACGGTTTGCTTTAACGTTTTCTTCTTTTTTTGTTTTTGGAGTTTTCCGCAAACCGACGATGTAGCCAACTGCAACCATTGATATAACTACTGGAATCTGGCGTAAAATGAGCGATGTCAGTGTTAGCCCCGTAAGCATTGCTGTGAGTATGAGAAATTGGCTGACTGGGTAAACTGGAAAAATCGTATGTCTAAACCACAGGTTTACGTATGTTTTCTTGTCCTCTTTTAATCCGAGTTTTTCTGTTTCTGCTTCCACAAGAGGCGCTGACATGAGGGCTCCGCCTCCAACTGGCAGAAGCCCCATAACTGCTGGAAGCATGCTCACTATGAGTTTTGAATTGTTGATTATTTTGCTTAGGCTTTCGCTCAGAATGTCTATTATCTTTGTTTCTTTGTATAGCAGGCTTAGTAGCATTATGCCGAAAGTTGCCACCACGAGCGACATTGTAAGCGGGCTGATGGTGGTTTCATAGATTACGTTTCCAATTTCTGGAAGGTCAAGTGCAAGCAAGGCCAAGAGCAAAGCAGCTGCATTCAGGGTTATTCCGAGGTTTACACGTTTGTAAATCATTACTCCGAGAAAGAAGAATGAAACGATAAGTGCGGTTAATGGGTCTACGAATCCCAAAGTTTAAACTTCCTTTTTAAGGCGTGCTTTAGAAAAACCAAAATATTCGGTCAAACTCTTAATCCTTTTCCCTCGAGGTAAGGAAAAGCCATTAAGCAAATTTGAATGTTGTGTTAGTTATGAAGAGAAGGGTTTTCATTTCAGGTCCAATTCAAGGCATGGAAACGGAACAGTCTTACAGAGATGTTATTCGTAAAATCTGCGTCCGCTGTGGTTATGAGCCGGTTGATCCGTGGGAACGTGAAAAAATCATATATAAGGGAACAGAGCAAGGTTGGTGGAGTAGAGTCCCGGCAGCTGATTTTATAAGAAGAGACTTAGAAGACATTGAAAAATGTGATGTTTTAATTGCGTATTTTCCGAGGCTTTCGGCTGGAACATGCATGGAACTTTTCTATGCTAAGCTTAAGCACAAGAAAACTATTTGCATATGTCAAATTAAAAATCCAAGTCCATGGATAATAGTTCATTCAGACATGATTCTGAAAAAGATTGAGGAGCTTGAAGATGCGCTTAAGCGAAAGTTTTGACGTAACTTTTATGCTTTGTATGCGGTGTTTAGAAAAGGAAAATAGGAACCTCTACAAAATGTCCTTTAGCCATTGGATATGTGCGGCCGTAGTCTAGTTTGGTCTAGGACATCAGCCTGCCACGCTGACGACCCGGGTTCAAATCTCGGCGGCCGCACCAAAAAACAGCTAGCTTTTCGGAAGTTGCCTCTGTTGTTCTGCGGAGACTAGACCCCTCTTATATATAGATTGAACTTCTAATACACCAGATCATGAAGTAGTTGTTATTGGAGATTTTCGATTGCAAAAAGGATAATCCCTTATAGATTTGTCGCGTACTCGATTTTTTATTTTGTCAAACAATAACTTAACCTTATTGTAGTGCTGCTATTGTGGTTATTGTGAATGGTGCGATTAGGCTTAATGTGAAGCCACTTGCAAAAGCAGTTATCAACGCTTCAGAACCACAATAGCGCACAATTACCGGCAACGTCGTATCCATAGTTGTCGCTCCTCCAAACGCTATAGGCGCATACTGGTCAATCCTAACCGTTAACGAAATAGTCGTTATAGTAAGCAGTTCTCTCAGAAAATTGACAGTGAAACCTAACGCGCCAAATTCTGCCCCAAACAGTTGCCCAACCAAAGGTCCCGCTAACGTATACCAACCGAAGCCAGCGCTAACAGCCATAGAAGCAAAAACGTTAATGCCCAAGATTAGTCCGCCGACCAATCCGCCTAAAATGCTGCCTAAAGCCACTGCAAGAGGGACAACCAGAATTTTCAAGCCAGCTTTCTTCAGCTTAAGTGTGGCTTCCTTGTCAACTCCAAACGAGAACCCCATCACAAACAACAAAAAAATGAGAGAAAAATTGAACAGATAATCAGACACGTAACTGTTAGCGAAAAAGTTTCCAAAATTATTGTTCAGATAACCCGCAACAACCCCGAAAACAAGCGCAATTACAATGTGTTTTATCATTCCATCCTCACCATTTTTCTAGCCGCCTTCACAAAAACTACACTAAACAATAGGGTTAGCATCAAAATGACAACAGCATTCAAACCAACTTTAGGCATCGCACCCAACAATTCGTTACTTGAGCCTATGCTGAAGCCGAGCGAAAAAATCAAAACAATAATAGTTCCAAACGTAACTTGGCTGAGATTAACGCGTTTTTTATTCCGCAAAACATAGCCAAGCAATATTCCCGCAATCAACGGAACTATAAAGTTAAGCATCCTTCAACACCAAATCAACTGTTATTATAACACTCTATTTTCCGCTACAGATTTAATTCTTCCCAACCACAAAAAGGTAATCTAAAGCAGAAAAGTCCATAGAAAGGATGGAAAATTCTTTGCAGTTTGAACGCTCAAATTTAGGCTTCTTCGTAGAAGTCTTCTGCTCTAGGCGGCGTTGGACTTAAGCCTCGGCGTTCGCGAATTTGGCTAATTATGTCTGCCTGTATTGATTCTGGAACAGGAGACCATCGGCTGAATTGGGTTGCCCAGAAGGCTCTACCTTGTGTTGATGATCGCAGTTCATCGGCAAGCCCGAAAGATTCAGACACAGGCATCTCAGCCTTAACGATCACCATATCCTCCTCATTTACCATGTCCAAGATTTTTCCACGACGTTTCTGCACTATCGCGATGACGCCACTTACAAACTGGTTTGGAACCTTACATTCAAAATTAATAAAAGGCTCCAAAAGCTTCGGATCGCTGAGCAGAAAAGCACACCAGATAGGACGCCAAGTCATTGGAAGAATCTGCGCGGGTCCCCTATGCACAGGGTCTTCGTGAACTGTAATGTCTTCCAAATTAACTTTCAACCCATATGCAGGTTCTTTAGCTAAAACTGAAGTGTTTACGGCTTCTCGGAATCCAGACTTTACGTGGTCTATTACCTCTTCAACGTACTGTCTTCCCTTGATTCTGTTGACAAGTATGTTTGTGCCTTCAATAGCAATCACGTTACGTGCATCGTCTGTAGGCCAGCCGAACTGTTTCAGAGTCTTTTGTCTGTCTTCGCGGGTTTGCATCTCCGAAATCTTTCCAGACTTGATTGCCTCGATAACTTCTTCCGGCAACTTTTCTATTGTTACCCATAGTTTGCTATGCTTGTTCGGGCTTTTACCCATTATTGCTGGTCCTTTCTGGTCGTGGCTGATTGTCTCACGGTAAATCACAATCGGCTTGCTAATTTTCACCTTTAACCCAGCCTCCTGCATTCGATAAGCTGTAATCTCAAGGTGCAGTTCACCCATACCGCTCAGTAGGTACTCGCCGCTTTCCTTGTTTATCATGAAATGCAGGTTCGGGTCTTCGGTTGTCAGTTTGTGAACGACTTTGTCAAAAAGCGGTAAGTCTTTAACGTCTTCAGGTTCAACCGCAACCGTTACCACAGGGTCTGAAACATACTTTAACCCTTCAAACGACTGCGTTTCTGCACCTTCTTCCGCAATCGTTTCGCCAACATGAATTGATGGCAACCCTGAAAGTGCAGCTATGTTTCCCGCTGGGATTTTGTCGACGATTACTCTGTCTGTAGCCATGCTCATGTAAACCTGCTGAATAGTGCCTTTCTGGTGGCTGTTTATTAGCTGGACCACCTTTCCTTTTTCAACAGTACCGCTGAAAATTCGTCCAATAGCAACAACTCCGCTGTGCGTGTCAACCTCAATTGTAGTTATACACATAAGTAGTGGCCCATTAGGGTCAACTTTTGCCATTGCTTTGCCTACAGGGCTTGCTGCATCTCCTGGCCAAATTTGACCTTGCCTGTACGGCTGAGCTTGAAGCGGGTTGGGCAATTTTTCACAGAACATGTCCAAAATTGGCTCATACAATGGCGCTCTCTTGCTGAGGGCATCAACTTTTGCTGCAACTTCTTCATGTTCCCCTACATATGCGTCGATGATTTCTTGGAATGTTACTCCTTTCGCTTTCATATGAGGTAGGTTTAGTCCCCACTTATGAAGGGCTGAACCAAACGCTACACGTCCATCTTCAACTTTAACTTGCCAGTCCTTCTTGTGCTCAGGTGGAGCATATTTTTCTATAAGACTGTTTATTCTAACAATAATTTTTGCGAATTTACGCTGTATTTCTTCAGGAGTTAATTTAATTTCCTTTATGAGCCTGTCAACCTTGTTTATGAAGAGAATTGGTTGAACTCTTTCGCGTAATGCTTGCATCAAAACCGTTTCTGTTTGAGTCATAGGACCTTCTACAGCATCCACAACCACAAGTGCACCGTCTACGGCGCGTAAGCTTCTCGTCACTGCTCCACTAAAATCTATGTGCCCAGGCGTGTCAATGAGGTTTATGAGGTATTCTTTTCCTTCATAGGTGTGGACCATGCTTATATTTGAGGCGAAAACTGTCATCTGCCTCTTCTGTTCAAGCTCCCAAGAATCAAGGAAAAGTTTTTGGCCAGCTGTTTGTTCGCTTATTATGCCAGCCGAAGCCAAAAGGCTGTCCGAAAGCGTGGTTTTTCCATGGTCTACGTGGGCTATTATGCTTGCGTTCCTTATTATCTCTGGACTATTCATAAGTTTAACAATGTCTTCAATCTGCTTGTAGCGTCCCATAACTAAACCTTCTCTAATCTAGCTAAATGCTCATGAATACATGCAGTTTTTGTTATGGCTCTTTGAAACATTTTGGAGTTCACTCTTGAAGATAGGCTACATGGATGTGAAAAATGTGACCTATTAACTTTTTGTTGCAAT
>CAZNJT010000014.1:20985-25477 GCA_964573475.1 uncultured Candidatus Bathyarchaeia archaeon
GCTGCTTCTTGAAAGTTTTTGAATCTTATAAAAGAAACCCTCTGCTTGTCTCGAATGAACTCTGCATATTTTTCCTTAGTTTGTAGAACTGACTCATTACCGTGCTCACTCCATAAGCTTTCAGCCTCTCCAACTTTTCTTTCGATGAACTCTGCATAACCTGCAATTTCAGCCGCTGGTTTTGTCACGTAAAAGAAGATTAGCGAAGTGTTTTTAGGGGGCGCCCATCCTCCCTGCACATATGATTGTACTTTTTTTCCTTCACGATGAAGACGGCAAAAATCGCGCCACCATCTATCCTTAATCATAATAACAAAGGCACAGTTTTCCTTCATCGAACCACATCCAATATGATGCTAGGCATTATCATTTAAAACTTATCGAAACCAAAAGTGACGCTAGCTTTCCGATTAGTTTAAATCTAACGCTTGTTACTTGCTTAAGCCAAAACTTTGGTAACAAAGAGAAAACTAACCATGCCAGTTAAAGTTGGTTCAAACACTGATGATTTGAATGGATATTCAAAACGAATTGAGACGAAAAAACATTCCATTTCTTAACATTTTCTTAGCGATGCCTCCGATCAAAAGCTACTGTCATAAAGGACCCTAATTTTTTAGCATATTTCTGAGCTTTTTGGGTAGGGATTTTATTGAAGGATGTTATTTCTCTGCATGCCAAAGAAGTTTTTGAAACTTTGGAGACCTCTCCTAATGGATTGAGCAGTGGAGAAGCTAGAAAACGACTTGGCAAGTATGGTTCAAACGAATTGGTTGAAAAGAAGCGCACCCCAGTTGCTTACAAGTTTCTCACACATCTTAAAGATTTGTTCAGCATTCTACTCCTTTTTGCGAGTTTGCTTTCAGCTCTTGGCGGTATGTGGCAACTAAGCTTAATCATCATCATGGTCGTATTGGTGAACACGTTTTTCAGCCTATTCCAAGAATGGCGCGCAGAAAAAGCCATGAAAACACTAAAAAATTGGATGCCCGAGTACGCCAAAGTCATTCGAGACGGAGAGCTTCAAAAAATACTAGTGAAGGAGCTTGTTCCTGGCGATGTCATAGTTTTGGAAGAAGGTGACCGCGTTCCAGCTGACGCACGCTTAATTGAAGCCTTCGACTTATGGACTAACAATGTTCCTCTGACAGGCGAATCTGAACCGCAGCCACGAACTGATAAGCCAGCTAGGGTCGCTAATGGATCGTATTTGGATTCGCCGAACCTTGTTTTTATGAGTACAAGTGTTGCTAAGGGGCAGAGTAAAGCGGTTGTATATGCAACTGGCATGAACACAAAATTTGGACAGATTGCCAATTTAACTCAAGAGATCCGTGAAGAGCAGAGTCCTCTTCAAAAAGAAATTGCCTACACTGCAAAGTATGATTTCACTTTTGCCGTGGCTGTTGGTTGTATCTTTTTCCTAGCCAGCTTAATTTGGCTTCACTTGGACTTTTACAGCAGTATACTTTTTATGATTGGTGTCATGGTGGCGTGTGTTCCCGAAGGCTTGCAAGTCACCGTTTCAAGCGCGCTGGCAATAAACGTTCTAAAAATGGTGAAGGACAACGCTCTTGTCAAGCGTTTATCTGCAGTTCAAACATTGGGCAGCATAACAGTAATCTGCACTGATAAAACTGGCACAATTACCAAAGGCGAGATGACTGTCAAAAAGATTTGGGTTAATAATAAGGTTGTTGAGGTTTCAGGCGTCGGATACGCTCCGATTGGAGAATTTACCTGTAATGGCAAAGCCTTAGAAAAAGGGGAAGCTGAAAAAGCTGAGAACCTTCTCGAGATTTCTGCTCTCTGTAACGGTGCAAAAGTTGAATCGCCATCAGATAAAATTAAATCTTGGACCATCATTGGAGACCCTACCGATGGGGCGTTGCTTGTTGCCGCCTTAAAGTACGGATTAAACGTGCAGGCTCTGCTTATACAGAAGCCCATAATGCACTTGGTTCCTTTTGATTCTAAACGGAAAAGAATGACGACGATCCACAAGAATGGTAACAAGCTTTTTGCATATACTAAAGGTGCTCCAAGAAGCATCTTTTCCATATGCGATAGAATCGTTGTCGACGACGAGATAGAGGACTTGGCGGGAGAGCATTTACGTTCTGTTGAGGCAAGGATTCGTGAATTTGCAAACGAAGGCTTACGTGTAATAGCTGTAGCATACAAAGAGTTGCCGAAAAACGGGGCTTTCAAAGGTAAGAACGTTGAAAGAAACATGATTTTGGTCGGGCTTGCAGCCATGAAAGACCCGCCTCGCCCAGAAGTTAAGGAAGCCGTGAAGCAGGCTAAGCAGGCAGGCATAAAGATTGTGATAATAACTGGAGATTATGGTCCAACAGCTCAAGCCATTGCTGATGAAGTGGGCATCGTAGATCAAGGCAGTTGCCGCATAATTCGTGGCGTTGATTTGGAGACAATAAGTGATGAAGCGATTGTAGAGGAAGTTAAGAGAGGAAATGTAATATTTGCCCGTGTTTCTCCCGAACAGAAATTGCGAATAGTCAGAGTTCTTAAAAAGAGCGGTGAAGTGGTCGCTGTCACTGGTGATGGAGCAAATGATGCACCTTCCTTAAGAGAGGCTGACATTGGCGTAGCTATGGGTGCCTCAGGAACAGACGTTGCTAGGGAAGCATCCGACATAGTTTTGCTTGACGATAGTTTCGCGTCAATTGTTAAAGCTGTAGAGTCCGGACGTGCAATTTACGAAAACATAAGAAAATTCATAGTATACGTTTTCTCGCACAACTGGGCTGAGTTAATTCCCTACGTGCTTTACGCCTTGTTAGGTATACCTCTTCCGCTTCTTGTAGTGCAAGTTTTAGCCATAGACCTCGCCATAGACGTCATCCCATCATTAGCCTTAAGCCGTGAACCGCCGGAACCAGGAATTATGCAAGAACCGCCCAGGAGCGTTAAAGAGAGGCTTTTTAATGCAAAAGTTTTCCTTCGTTCTTTTTACGTAGGAGTAATAATTGCTGCTGGTGCTATGCTCGGCTGTTTAAGTGCTTGGTCTTCTGGAGGCTGGCGTTTGGGAATGCCGTTACCATTGGATAGTATTATCTATATTAAAGGGGTAACTATGACTTTTGCAGGTATAGTGATAGCTCAAGTCGGCAACGTTCTAGCATGTAGAACAAGCAAGGTGTCCATTTTCAAAACAAGTCTTTCAAGTAATAAGTGGATTTGGATTGGCATAGCAGCACAAGTCTCCATAATATCTTTCCTAGTTTATGTTCCATTAATGCAAAGGCTTTTTGGCACCACCGCTTTGGAGCTTATTGACTGGGCGTTTCTGGCAGTTTTCGCATGCATTGTGATTTTTGCTGAAGAAGTTAGGAAATGGTTCGCGAGAAGACGTGAACGCTAAGTTTTAATTAGCATTTCCCCTATCTACCGTTGATGTCTGGCAAGGAATTTTTTGTAAGTCGCTATGAAAAATTAGGCTGGAAATATGAGCATAGTGAGCCTAAACAAGCCATCCGAATAAACGTCATGAACACTAAAAAAGCAGACATCATAAAAAGACTGGAAGCATTAGGAATCGAACTTGAAAAGATTCCTTTCCTTGAAAACGGCTATTGGATTTATCATTCAAAATTTTCTGTAGGGGCAACATCAGAATACCTCCTAGGCTTGTACTCAATTCAGGAGGCTGCCGCCCAAATTCCAGCAACATTATTCACAGATTTAAAGGATAAGATAGTTTTGGATGCTTGTGCAGCTCCCGGCGGAAAAACTGTTCAATTAGCCGACTTAATGCAGAACACAGGCGCAATAATCGCCTTAGACGTTAAAAGACAAAGACTAACCGCATTATCAAATCAGCTGGAAAGGTGCCGCGTAAAAAACACAATCGTATATCACATGGATGCGAGACAAGCCTCACGGCTAAAAATAAAGTTTGACAGAATCCTCCTAGATGCTCCATGCTCAGGCAATTTTGCAACAGACAAAGAATGGTTTAGCAAAAGAACCATTAAGGACGTGGAGAGAAACGCGAAGCTTCAAAGGGAAATATTAACTGAAGCAACCAAAGTTCTAAAGGATGATGGAGAAATAGTTTATTCGACATGCTCGTTAGAGCCAGAAGAGAACGAGCTGAACATTAACTGGGCAATGAAAAGCCTAAGTCTTCAAGTTGAAAAAATCAACTGTTACGGGGAAAAAGCTCCAACAAACATTTTCGGAAAACAATTAGACAGTTCAATAGAAAACTGCAGAAGAATATGGCCTGGACAAACTCAAGGGTTCTTCGTCTGCAAACTCAAAAAGCGTGTGGATGCGCTATGAAGCAAATAAAGGATTTCGTAAGGCAATTTGGTGGAAGCATCAGTTTAGACGAGAGTCTTATGGTAAGAAAGGAGAACAGATACTTTCTCATAAACGAGAAACTGAAAAAGTTAATTACGAAGGACTTTTTTTATGTGGGAACCTACCTTGGAAAAACCAAAAATGGAAAATTCTTCCCAAGTTT
>CAZNJT010000015.1:0-8756 GCA_964573475.1 uncultured Candidatus Bathyarchaeia archaeon
GAAAGTAAAAGGATACGCTCTAAGCGGGGGTTGCCAAGCATGGCCAAAGGCGTAGCCCTGAGGCGGCTATCCCGTAGGGGTTCGTGGGTTCAAATCCCACCCCCCGCACCAAGTTTAGACCTGATTTGAGTTTATTTGGGTCAATACGTTTTGGGTCACTTTGGTCAATATTCTTCTCAGTTCTGCCTTTATTTAGAATGGTCTGGACATATTGAAAACTTTGTTTATGATATTCAAACTTGAGTTTGCCATCAACAGAACCTAAGTAATGCTTGACCCGGTAGTAATTTTTGCTAAGATGCTGAAGCTGTCCCATGTTTCCACATACCTCACAGACAATCTTCATCCTAGCTTTCACCTCCTTATGTTTGATTAGGCTCTTGGGTCAATGTTAAGAAATATAAAAAGACCATCCAGAGTTTTGTTATAATGCCTAATGCTTTATTTTTCAATGAAAATCTGAATATACTTTATTATGCTTTTTTAAACCTAACAAACTGGCAAACAATATACTTTATGAAAACTGAAAACAGCCTAGTGATAACACTCTTGCCTAGAAAAAATTCAAAGATAGAATGGCTGTTTCAAAACAATGGCATGTCATAGCACTACACAAAATCAGCTGCTGGTTTTTCAGTAAATGCATGGTGTTTTTTAAGAAATTTCCTCCGAATTACGAAAGGTATTTAAGAGAGTTTAGAGTATAAGATAATGTATAAAATAAAATGGAGTAAAAATGTAATATGGACAACAATAAGGAGTATCACAAATATTTGAGACCCATTGATGAAAAAGAAATGAAGCAATGGAAGCCAGCTCCAAAAAGCTTCACTACCGAGCTATTTGAGATTTTTTTAAACTCAGAAAAACCTGAGATGGTAGAAGTTAATATTAACGAGTTACCAACCCCTAAACATAGAGATTCAACAAAACTAAAATCAACTAAGCAAGATAGCTTTGCAAGTGCCTTCTATGCATGGAAAAGTAAAAGGAAAGACTACATGGAATCCTTGGGAATTGATATTCTTCTAATAAGGAGAGGAGAAAAAGTGGCTCTCAAAAAAATAAGAAAGAAGGAATAAAAATGGATTTTGTTTCTCTACATTATTACATAGCATGTTACATCCACCCACACGCAATCATCAATAACTATACGCCAATATGGGGACAAGGTAATGACTGAAACTCGAAGACTCAATCCTATATTGCCACATTTAGATAAGTTTCAACAAATGAAACAGGGAAGAATGAAATGCCTACTTCAAGAAATTGAGACATTGAAGGAAATACATATTTCCAAATTTCTAAGCTACATTGCAGTTAGGTATGGAATAAGGAGAGACACGGGGTTAGAATATATAAAGGACTGGTGTGACGGTGGCTACATTTCCGTTCATAATGACATTATAAAGTTTATAAGGAAGCCTGAATGGTGGGAATAACTATCTGCTCATCTTTTGTGTATATTGTTGTAATGGTATATGGTTGTACGTGTGAGGGTGTATATTCTTAATACTAAACTAATCAGAATTTAGAGGTTATTTTTTGAAAAATGGAAAAATAAGAATAAAAACACTTGTCAAGTTTCTAAGGATCTGTTTTTTAGCTATAGAGAGGAATAGGCTTTTGACAATAGATGAGGTTATCCAGGAAATCTATTGCTGCAGGAGTAGCGCTTACAACTACCGTAAGGCTCTCGAAATACTGTTCTCTCTAACATCATTTGATCCCAATAAAGGTAGGGAGATGGCTCAGAAATGTTTGATATGATAAATGCCACATGGAATCCAGTTGTAGGCTGTTTACATTACTGTTCATACTGTTGGGCCAGAAGACTAGCTGAAACTAAACTAAAGAATGTAGAACGGTATAGAGATGGATTCAGACCAAAACTGATTGAAAAAGAGCTAAGTAGAATATTCCATAAGAAATATGTTTTTGCAGTTGACATGGGAGACTTATTTGGTGATTGGGTACCTTCAGAATGGATATTGAAAGTGATAGAGGCTATCAAAAATAGTCCTTCGAGCTACTTTCTCTTTTTAACAAAGAATCCTAAAAGATACATGGAATTCTTAGATTTATACCCAGAGAATGTAGTCTTAGGAGCAACAATAGAAACCAATAGAGATTATCCAGTATCAAAGGCTCCTGCAACAGTTGAAAGATATAGCTTTATGAGGAAACTTCCATTTAAGAACAGAATAATTTCAATTGAGCCTATAATGGACTTTGATCCAGAAATCTTTGTACAATGGCTTAGAGACATAGGTCCAGTCCTTGTCCACGTAGGATATGACAACTATAACAACAATCTGCATGAGCCTTCACTGTCCAAGACTTACCAACTGATAGACCAGCTTAGAGCCTTCACCAGAGTAAAGACATTGACACTAAGAGAGTCCAAGGAGGGTTGAGAATGCCACAAACCCAAAGAGGATATGACTTCCATGAGTTACTTTCAGCACTACAGAAGGACATTAGGAGAGGCAATGAATATGAAGCAGTATTCTGGGCTGCAGAACTGGAAAGTTTCAATCCTACTGCACTCTGGAATAGGCTAAGAGTCATAGCTTCTGAAGACATTGGCATAGCTAATCCACTTGCTTCATTGGTCATTGATGTGTTAGAAAAGGAATATGATGATGCCAAAGATCCTGAGAAACCAGAGAAAGATGCATACAGGCTATTCCTTGTCCACGCTGTTTTGTTCCTGGCTAGGTCTCCCAAGTGCAGGATAGTTGATGACCTATTGATTACTGTGTATGGAGACATCAAGTTCAAAGACAAGAAACTAGAGATTCCAGAATATGCTCTGGACATGCACACTATAAGAGGAAAAATGAAGGGAAGAGACATCAAACACTTCTTGGAAGTAGGATCCAAGCTTGATAGCGAGGCACTAGAGAATCCATACAAGGAGAATGCAAGAGAAATCCTGCTGAAGTATGGAAAGCCATGACTGAAGACTATAGTTCCGGGATTTGCCTATACTTGTAGAGCAATGGGCTATCATTAGTCTCAATGTTCTCCCCAATTCCCCTCTTTTTTCTACGTTAGTCTATATATCTAGTTTTATCTTCACTACATTCACTACATACACCAAATTCACTATTGCTAGCCAAAAAAATCTAAGATTCTTTCATTGGTTGCTTAGTATTTGTTATGTATCCAGGTCATGTAAGCTGTCATTAGATAGAAGTAGTCTGTCAGTCTAATCTCTTCTTTCTCTTTTCACTAACTTCACTAAGTTCACTATTCTAAAAATTCCATTATTAGAAGGTTAATACATTAAGTAAATATCAAGTTTGAAATGAAGATAAAGGATATAGATAGCCATAGTGATGGAGTATATTACTCTAAATATGCCTCTATAATGCACATAGAAATAGGATTCTAATGGGTTTAGGGAAGAGATAGAGGAGATTTACGTTAAACTGGTTTATTTGAAGCTGTAGAACAAAAAAAGAGGAACTAAGGTGGTGGTGGAATTTGAGGTATTTTCTTTTCTAGCCTAACTATGTAACCGATTGCTCCCAACACTCCCACACCAAAACCCAAAAAGAAGAACCCCATGGTAAACAAAGCACGCTCGCTAAGGAATGGGTTATTTGCAGAAGGAATATTGATGCTTCTTGACAAGCCAATCAAGACGATACCAATCAGGATAGAAACACCCGCTACGACAAGAACCTGATGTGAATCCTTCATAGATTCAACCCATAGTTATTAGGGTTCAACCATCTTATATTATTTTACTTCTCAAGAAATCTTAAATCTGCACAGCAACAGAAGACAAAAAAGAGGGAAAGAGGGAATAACTGTAGAAGTTGAACTGTGGACAGTGGACTATCAAAGGTGAATCTAACTGTCAAATAGACACCGAGTATCGTTTAGGAGTTTTACCATTATCTATTTTGGAATAATAGTATGGTTCATCGTTTCAAGTTTACTCGGATTTGTTGGAACGTATTTTTTGGGTTTGTTAATCATCTCATTAATGGCTTTGGAATCGGTGGGTTGTTTGTTCTTGGCATTGAAAATAGAGGGACATTATCCTATTGCAGAAGCGGACGCAGAAGAAATCAAAAGAGAAGATGATGTTTTGTTGCAGGGCACACCTTTTATTTCCGCCATACTACTTTTCTATTTGAACACACTAGTTACAGATACACATAATAAAATCATTCTTGCCAACGCCATTGTTTATTTGACAGTTATTTTCTTTGTGCTTAGAGGGTATGCCAAAATTAAATCCAATCCTGTTTCTAGGTTCTTTTCAGCTATATTTTTGGTGTGGCTAGCAAGTTCATTTGGATTTGTGTTCCTTATATCTTATTTCCCATCCATTTTTCCGTACATTCTCAACTTGCCACTTCTGGGTTCTGTGTTATTTGGAATCGGTTTAGCCATGGTTCCTATCCTATCAACTGCTTTGGCAGTTGTATATTTTCGACAAAGATATGGAGTTAAGCAAATTGGACGACTAAAATGGAGAACCTAGCCGACCCCAAGCACAGAAATCTTATATCAGCACATATAACAGAAGACAAACTAGAGGTTCAAAAATGAGGAAAGAACATATTGTGATTATTATTCTTGTAGTTTTGCTTGTGAGCGTTAGTCTAGCATGGATAATCGGTAGTCTCCCATCTGAACCCTACATTCATTCGCAACTTCGAGGATACCCTCCAACAAAGATAAATGCCAGTAGTAGCGTAGGCGACTGGATACTGAATTGGACTCCTACGACAGACGTAAGGATTATTAGAATTCAAGTTTGGATGGGCAATCCAAGCAATGTAACTTGGGAGGGTGACACATATGTTACTATTGGGAAACCAAGTGACCCATCGAATTCAAGCTCGTATAACGATACAATTCAACTTCTCGTCCATTATCAGTTCGACAGTCATGCTCCAAGCCCCATACCTCACCAACTCATGTTTGACCTCACTCCAGGCTTCAAAGTGGCTCTAGGACAAACAATCAACGTATGGAGAGATTTCGTAAATACTGAACCTTACAGCGTTACCTCTGGTGATGTTCAAGTAATAATCTATTATGAAAACGCCTAATGAACCACTTGTTGTATTTCGGAGAATTTTTAGCCTAAGCCATGCGATACAAAAAGCACTTAAAGAAATGAGAGAAAAAATGAGAAGTATGAAACGGTTTCTTAGAATGAAGTGTAAGGCTTGCAGTTATTGGAATAGGATACCAATTATTCTAAGAAAGGATAAATAGGAAAACTCTTTTTTTCTAAGTTATGTCTACTAATCAGAGTGCCCAAGATACTCTCATAGGCACTATTCTCGGAATGATATTAGGAATAGTACTAAGCCTATGGGCTTCAGTTTTTGACCATCTATTCCTTGAAGATAAAAGTAGAGAATATCTTTCTTATCTCTTTATCTTCTATTCTTTAGTCTTAATTTTCATTGGGATTTTATTATGGATTACACTAAGAAGATTTAGGAGATAGGAAGCCTCTCAGTAAGACTATTTTAAATTTGTTCCTAAGATACTAATAGGATATTTATTATTGGAAAACCTTAGAAAACCTTAGAACATAAACTTATACCTGAACCAAAAGAACTAATTAGAATCGTAAAAAGTACTGTTGTGAACATTTGTGAATATTTAAATGAAAACTCAGTTCGATAAGTTTTTGAGTAGAATTATGCTATCACACATTGATTCACAATGACATACTTTCATGTTATCATAGGTTTGAAAAGTAGACCTCAAGAAGGCACTTTTGAAGTAAACCTTCTCGAACAAGATTTAGTAAATAACATAGTCAAACCTTACAATAAAGGCGAGGATTTCAAATGTGGTGATTCCGTAGTTAGTCTAGATGATATATCATACATAAAGATAACTGAAAGTGAGGAGTCTTTTCATCTTCATACCTATTTTGTGTCTCCTCAAAGCTACTTTGCAGACCATTGGCAAGCAATAAATCGAATGAAAAATGTTACAGACAAATTCATTAAAACGTTTCCACAGAGAAAAAAAGAACCGACTGAGGAAACTGTGACCATTTCAAAAAACGTGTTTATTGTTCATGGAAGAGACCACAAGCCAATGAAGGAACTTAAGGCAATGCTTCAAGGGTTTGGTCTTAATCCTATAGTTTTGCATGAGCAACCAAGTGGAAGCAGAACGATAGTTGAGAAACTGGAAAAATATTCAGATGTGGGTTACGCTTTTGTGATTCTAACTCCAGATGATGTTGCAACACCTCGTTATGACCCTAAAGCTGTCAAGATTCGGGCAAATATCCCTATCTCTGAGATTTCAGTACCAGCATATCTCATACCTCGTGCCAGACAGAATGTTATATTGGAATTTGGCTTTTTCATGGGTTTGCTTGGTCGTGACCGAGTCTGTTGCTTATACAAAGGAGATGTTGAACTACCTTCGGACATGCATGGAATAGTCTATATACCTTTCAAAGAGTCAGTAAGAGAAGTTAAAGAAATGATAATTAAGGAACTTGAAGGGGCTGGCTACAAAAACCTCTATCCACCTCCGTCTCCACCACCTTAACGGTACGTTGTAACAAGTTATAGCTTAACCTAAAGAACTAATCAGAACATGGAAGCAAGAATATGGACGAGGAAACCCTGAAGAAAGTATGTGAAGAGTTCAGGAAAGTTGAAGGGCCAGCAAGCTTTTATGATGTTGCTTTGGAAATAGTAGATGCTCATCCATTGCAAGCATCCATAATAATTCTGGCTGTATGGAACACGGGAAGGTTCAGGTTTATAGCAAGTGACACTCAGAATCTTCTTGACCTACAAAAAGCAATCGAAGAATCTAAACCTTTATTTGAGAAGGTGAGAGGAAAGGATTTCAAAACAGTTAATTTTGATGAAATTGGAGACGCTGTAAAACAAATATATTCTATACTTTCCAAGGTTAAAGGTGTTGAATACACTGGTACCTCCAAAGTCATGCATTTACTTAACAAAGAGCTATTTGTGATGTGGGATACAGACATCAGAGACAAATATGACTATTACGTAACAGGTGAAGACTATTTCAAGTTTCTAAAAGAAATGCAAGAAATGTTCAAAGACGTGGAGTGGAATATGCCTAATAAAACCTTTGCAAAAGCTATAGACGAATACAATCAAGTAACTATAACTATTCCAAAAAGACCAAAACGAAAAGTCAAGAAATAGGAACTCTTTCATTGAATACAAATACCTAGCATAAACAAAAACACAATTAATTGCCATAAGTTATTAACTGTTCGAAAAATACATACCGTTTGTGAATCTTTCTTTCTATGAAGCCTTTAGAATGTTTGTGAATTCGAAAGTAGAAAAAGAATCTTAGATTCCTTTTTTCTCCTTCTTGTCCATGTTTGATTTTGAAAATAAAAAAAGAGACGGTGCTATTGGGCTCTCTCCAATTCATCTTGAATATCATTCACAACTTCGAAATATCTATCTTTTAAATCGTTGACAAGATTGATGTTGAAGTAATTTATCATGAATACATTGGTTGAAACCCTTCCAGCCAAGAAATCAATTTCAGGTTGTGTAAGATGCTTGTTCAGCATTGTGTTATGTAGTTCTCTGATGTCTGAAAATCTGAGCTTACCTATTCTCCAACTTACCATTTTCTGAACATTTCGATATTCTAGAGGCTTATTCATAGCAATTCTGTAAATAAGTGTTGGACGGACAAAGCTGACAAAAACCTTCTTGCTATTACGAATGAAGATGTCCTTGAATCTGAAATGCTCTAAAGTCTCTTTGTCCTCACTATAGTAAGTGTCCAGTTTTCCCTCGTTATCCAGCTTAATAATCAGATTTTGGCTTTCTATGGCTTCAATAAGTCTTAAACCAGTGGCTAGCATAAAATCCATTAAATCGCTTATTTCTCTAACTTTAGCCTTGACATCCCTTATCCAAAGCAATATTCCTTGTTTGTCAACATTTTTTAGAAGCCTTGAGATGATAATATCATCAGACTTTCTCCCATTCCATTTGAAACCATGATTCTTAACAAGTCTTACAAAATCCTCATGAATTCCCATATACTTACTCAAAGCCGATAATGCCTTCAGCACATGTTCTCTTTGTGAATCAGTAAGCATCTTCAAATTACCAAGGTTCCTTGTTAACAAGCAATTACCATACTTCTTAGCATAACACAATCTTGTCCTTGCAGTGAATGGTCTATAGTTGTTAGATAACCACAAAGAATATTCATTGAAATCAATTTTACTTTCTACTACTGAGGCGGCTATCCCGCAGGGGTTCGTGGGTTCAAATCCCACCCCCCGCACCACAATTTCGGAGTAATCTGACCCTATTTTAGCCAAAGAAGCTCAATTTGAGCTTGTGCGAGTGGGGGTTAAAATTTGAACACAAATTTACTGGCAAAAATCCATTGTTGCCACTTTGTTTTTCGCTAAATTTCATAGTTAATTTCTTCAGCAAAAGCTCTCTAGCACGCGCAAGAGAATTATACTACGTAGAACTTGAGGAAACAACAGCTAAATCTTCGTTAACCAATAATGTTAATGATGTTCCTCTTAATTCTTTGATGCGGTTTTCGACGGTCGCGTGAATTTTTGTTCTAAGATCATCATCATGTGAAGGAGGTATTCCATCCATTTTTCTGGCAAGTTTAGAGTCGCCAAGAGTTTTCTCAATCCAAGTTTGGAAGTCTTTTCTTTGAAGATGAAATAGTAAACTCTCCAACTTGACAGATTTCATCTTTTCAAGAAAGTC
>CAZNJT010000015.1:8856-24835 GCA_964573475.1 uncultured Candidatus Bathyarchaeia archaeon
TATTGTGAAATGTCAGATGCTTGCAGAATTTCTCTTCTCTTCACAATTTCCTTGAAGTCCACGTAGCCTCCGCCAACTATTTTTAGTTTGGCATTAATTTTCTTGTTTTTGATTTCTATGATATTGTAAGAATTGCAGAAAAATCCTCGCAGTTTTTCACATGATACGCTGCCTGCATGAACCACAAGCATGTCTTCTATTTTCCATCTCCACGGTCTGTGGCGGTGTCCGCATAGAACCAAGTTTGTCTTTGATTTTACGAGACTTCTCAGGACGTCGCCTGCATCCACAACTGTTATCTGGTCTGCACCCGTGTCCGGGACTGGAATTATATGATGGTGGATTGCCACTATCTTTACTTTATCTTTGTGTTTTCCAAGAGTTTTTTCAAGCCATAAGTTTTGTCTATGACCAACTTCTCCGTCATCTCTGTCCGGCCTCGCCGAACTGAGAACTGTTATGACTACATCATCAGATTCGGTTACTTGCGAAAACGGGAAAAACTCTTTAAAAAGCAGATACCCTGTTGAGCGGTAGTCATGGTTTCCACTTAAGTATATTATCTTCTTCGCTCTTAACTTCTTCAACTCTTTTGAGGCAGTTTCAAACTCGGATATTAAGCCGTTTTCTGTTAAGTCACCAGTTACAAGTACCACGTCAGGGGACAAGTTATTAATTTCTTTAATAGCTGCTCTTAGGGTTTCCTTGCGAAGCATCGGACCGCAGTGGACATCTGAAATTTGAGCTAGCAACATTATCTTATCGCATCTTATTCTCTACTTGCAAGTATGACAATGTAGTCAGCTGTGTCAGCGCACATGTCAGCCGCGTGCTCAATGAACTCAACCAAGTCATCAAATATTACCATAGAGCCGCAGTTCATCTTCTCTGAATATTTAACGAATAGCGTCTTGATTTTAAGGTACTCCTCATCGAGTTCATGTTCGATTTCTTCCACTTTCTTGGCGCCTTCTATGGCTTCCGCTGGATTTACTGTAATTTTTTCGATGCTACCTCGTAAGGCGTGAGCGCACTCTACCAAAGTCGAAGTCATATGAACACTGTTATCCCACAACTCTTTCGGTATTTGAGAGTCTGCAAGCATTTTTACGCATCTTGACGTATCCTTCACATGATCTGCAAGGGTGTCAAGACGCTTCACAAGGTGCATCAAATCTTCACGGTACTCTGCAAATAAGGCTGCGCCTTTAGATAATTCTTTAAAAACCTCTATTCGCAGATGGTCTACTTCTTCTTCCTTCTTGAAGAGGTTCTCGATGCTCTGAAGTGCTTCCTTTTTCTTGGCTTCTGACATGCTTTTTATTGCCTGATGAAGCAAGGTTACGGTGTCAAGGGCTTTGCTTATTTGTTCTTGGGCTAAATCCAGTGCTTTTGTTCTTCGACGCCTTTCAAACCACGCGTAACTTCTCTTTTCCAAACTTTGCATCTCCCTTTTACATTATTTTTAGTAGTACACTTATAACCCTTCTTAAGATTATGACTATACTTAACTTGAATGTGAATTAGATAATCGCCTGTAGTTAACTCTTAAAATGTCATGTGTCACTTTCCCGTTCCGTCACCCAGTAAGCCCTTGTTTTGCTTTTCCCATCCATAATATATTCCTTCTTGAAGATAGGCGCTTCTTTTTTGTATCTTTCCACAGCTTCCTCTAAAACTGGAAAAACATTTTTTCGATAATCACCTGCAACCAACACATATACAAGGTCTTCGCCAACGCTAAATTCGCCAAGTAAATGGTGAATTTGAACGTCTACTATGCCCTGCTTCTTCTTTAAATCGTTGCAGATGCTAGCTAAAATTTCGTTTGCCTTTTCTTCGTAAGCTTCTAACTCCAACTTCTGAACTTTATCGCCTTTTAGAGTTTCTCCACGGACTAAGCCGATAAACAAGGCAATTGCTCCCGCTTTTTGAAAATCCGTTTTGCTTTTCACGTTTTTTATCATGTCTAAAAGAGAGAATTTTCCTTTTTTGGTAACCCCTACCCTTGTTGTCACGATAATCCCCTTGAGAATCTTTCTTTCATGAGTTCTATAAATGTTAGCGTTTTTGCAGACAAAAGAGTGCCGCGTTGACTTATGACTTCTTTGTCAACATCTCGCTTAGGATGTTAAGAAATTTATAATATTCGTTTATTTTTTCGTGGGCCTGTTGTATCGTGATCTTAGAAAACTCTATAATATCGTTTGTTTTGGCTTGTCCAAGTGTGGAAACATCAGGAGTTATTATCACAGCGATTTTCGGATAACCACCTGCTGTCTGAGCATCTCGCATCATCATTATTGGTTTTCCATTTTTTGGAATTTGAACGGCACCTGGTAATAGGGCGTCTGAAATAATATCTGCCTTTGCTTTATGCTCTATAATTGGGCCTTCAAGCCTGTATCCCATTCGATCTGCCTCTAATGTAACCTTATACTGGCTTGAAAGAAAAGTGGTTATTCCCCTCTCCGTGAACATGTCAGCTTGCGGTCCTAGTATCACACGTGCTTTAAACTGGCCTGTGAATTGTGGCACTAGTTCTTCTGGCATTGAGTATCCAACTTTGAGAAGAGAGACATCGAATCCTCCAATTATATCTTCAGTTTTCAGTTGTCTGCCGTTTATTCCTCCAAATCCCCCGCGCACATATGTTGATCTGCTTCCGAGTACCGGCGGAGTATCTACCCCCCCTCTTATTGAAAGGTATGCTCGGCATCCACTTTCCACTTTCCCAAAAGAGACTACAGCACCTTCTTGTACCTCTAATGTTTGCCACATAGGAACATGTTGACCATTAATTTTTGGGGAAGCGGCTCCTCCAGTTATGGCTATCTGCGTTTTTGTCAAGGCTTGGAGTTCTGGACCGATGAGCGTTATTTCTAGACATGCGTCATCTGGGTTGTTTGCAACTAAGAGGTTTGCCGCAACTAGGGAAAATGTGTCCATTGCACCAGAAATTGGAACTCCATATCTGAGATAGCCGTATCTCCCCAAGTCTTGGACTGTCGTGAAAACTCCTGGTTTTAGCACTTGAAAAACTTTTATTCCCTTTTTATTCTTCGGAAAGCGGTCTGCAGGTTGCTTTTGAGAGGTCTTTTCGGTGATTCTGAACTCTTTTTCTGAAATCGGTTTAAATTTGACAATGTCTCCAAGTTGCAGAAGTACTGGTGGTTGCTGCAGTGGATTAAACAATCTTAATGGCGTTCTGCCTATTATTCGCCATCCGCCAGGTGCCTCACACGGGTATATGCCAGTCTGTTTTTCTGCTATGCCGACCGAGCCTGCTGGCACTTTCAGTCTTGGAGTTTCAAGCCTTGGCGTTGCGATTTCATCTGCAACCTCTCCTAGGTAAGGAAAACCAGCAACAAATCCTACCATGTAAACCCTATACTCTCTGCCAGAATGTATCTTAACAACCTGCTCTTCAGTTAACCCGTGAAATCTGGCAACATCTGTGAGGTCTGGTCCATACTCTCCTCCATAAACAACTGGAATGATTATTTTTCTGCCAACTTTTTCTATGCTTCGTTCTTCCATCGTTTTTTCAATATCCTTTATGCGGAAAACGAGCTGTTCATAGCTTGTTTTTGAAGCGTTATATCTGACAAGCAATGAGCGATAGGTCGGAACGAGCTCTTCGACTCCTTGAATCTTAGCGCCTATAATTGCTTCGCTTAGAGCGATAACTCTGCGGTTCACTTCCAAACTTATTACGTCGCCGAATTCGATTAGCAGGCCGTTGTCGCCGAAGGGCATGTATCGCGCGGCTGTGTAGATTCCCGCGTTCATGATGTACTCCCCATAAAAATCGTTTAAATGAAGCTACCTACGGGTTTGACCTCAATGCCGGCTCTTACCAACCTTTTTTTTATTGTTTCTGCGAGCTCTAGAGCTGTAGGAGTGTCGCCATGCACACAGATTGTATGCACCTTGCCTACATCTAAAACTTCGCCATTAGTGGCTACAACTGTTCCATCTTCAACAGCTTTGACAACCCGTTCAACAACCTTTTTTGGATCCTGAATGATGGCATTCGATTGTTTTCTTGAAACCAGGCTGCCGTTTGGATTGTAGGCTCTGTCGGCAAAAAATTCATGTGCCACGCGTAACCCATTTTTGGCGGCGACTTCTGATAAAGTCGAGTTTGGAGGCGCAAAGACTATTAGGCCAGTGTCTAGTGCTTTTATGGCTTCCACTATTGCCTTCGAGAGCTCTTCGTCTTTTACTGCCATGTTGTAAAGGGCTCCGTGAGGTTTTACATGCTGGAGACTGAGACTAGCCACTTTTGCAAATCCTCGGAGGGCACTCACTTGATAAAGCGTGTAATTTTTTGCTTCTTCCGAAGTTAGTTGCATTTCTCTCCTTCCAAAACCCATAATGTCCGGGTAGCCCGGATGTGCTCCCACAGCCACTCCGTGTTTTTTGGCAATGTTAATCGTACGTGCTATCGTCGTGGGATCTCCGGCATGGAATCCGCAGGCGATGTTCGCTGAAGTTATGTGGGGCATTATTTTCTCGTCGTTTCCAATCTTGAATTCTCCGTAGCTTTCGCCTAAATCACAGTTTATGTCGATTTTGCGCTTCAACTATTATCTCCTTAAATAAGAATGTGGTTCTAGGCTGAAATGTATTTTCTCAAGTCCCTTAAGGCAGCGGATGGGACTGGCAAATCCTTCATTGTAAGCAAGCCAGGTGGCGCGTTGATGACTTTTGGAATCGAGTTGGCAACCATTGCCACTGTGCCTATGTCGCCGTGCACGCATGGCTGAATCTTCTGCCTGATGCTTGGAACGCCATAAATTGTTACAGCATCATACTCTTCCTCAGCGCCTATATAGGCTTGAAAATCAAGAACTATAATCTCTCTATTCTTCATTACACCTCTTGCTTTTTGCCTCAAACCCGATGCGTCCCCAGCTCTAACTTTTATGTCCCTGCTTTCAACAGGTTTTTTGGCGATTACGGGTTCAACAGGTTCGACCGATATCTTGTCAAGTTTCCATGCCAAGGCATCAGCAATCATAGCGATGGATTGTTCGAGTCCAACATGCCCTGTAATCTGTTTATTTTCGATTTTCCGGCGAAATTCTTCAACCGTTAAACCCGCGCCTATCTTCTTTTGAAAGGGTAATCGCCTTGTTGCAGCGTTCATAACCCTGATTGCTTTGATTTTCTCTATTTTTTGGCAGACAGCGGTAAGCGTTATCACAAGTGTGTCCATTAGAAAGCCTGGATTTATGCCTGTGCCTAACACTGTTACGTTGTGTTTTTTAGCGAGGGTGTCTAGTTTTTTTGCAATTTCGGGTTCAGTATAGTATGGGTAGGTTAGTTCTTCGCATGTAGATATTACTTTGATGCCATGCTTTATGATTGAGGCTATTTGTGGGTATGTATCTTTAAGGAAGGATGAAGTTGCATGTATAGCAATGTCTGCCTTAGCTTTAGAAAACAAGGCGTCGGCGTCTTCTGAAACCTTTATTCCGAGTTTCTTCTCTATACTTAAAACTTCGCCTAAGTCCTTACCGATTTTGTCTTTCGCTATTTCAACTGCCCCTACTATCTCTATGCCTTCTTTTTCCAGCAGAAACTTCGCAATCAAACTACCAACGGCGCCAACCCCATACAAAACAACTCTTACTTTTCTCATTCTGGCTCTTCCTCTAGCTTTCGTCTTCTATCCTTTTATTGTATTTGACTTTATGAACTACCCTCCTTTAAAAGGATAGGGCTTCCACTTTTTTAGTGGTTATGGGCTGGTTCACATGCAACCCCGTCTAAAGGCATATAGCCTAAAGACCTCTCAAGTCCCACAACCCAGTTCTCAAAACCGCGTTTTTGCAAAGCCGAGAGTTCGAATCTCTTCCAGGCTACCAAAATCGTTATAGTTTTATCCCATCTTTCTGGTCCCAGTCAAGTGCCGAAGTTCAATAAGAGCAAAGATAACGCCGATTACGATACTCACGGTGGTAACAATCGTTGCTATCGTGGATATGTCATCCATCTCAGACACCTAGTCAGTAGATGATATTTCTGCCTAAAGAGTATTTTTGGTTGTTTGGGGTAAAGTTTCATCCAAACCAAACCAAAATCCTGTTCCTGTGGCACTCAGGAAAAACTACTGACTGGCAGTATACACAGTTCAGAACAGCTATTCTTTAATCGTAGCAATGAAAGAGGGGTAGCGTATAGATCAAGACCATAATAGGGTATAGGTATAGTCGGAAACGAGTATACGGGAAATTACGAAGCCAAGGGTGTTTTTATTATTCTTATCCTAAAAAAGTATTCTGAAACGATTGTCATTTCTGGTTCTGCATCCCGTTTTTGTATGATTTATAATGTTGATTGATTCTAGAATAAATATGGAAGGGTTGCCTTTGGAGATTAGACTGGATGATAGTTATTTTGTTTTTTTCCTTTCAAAGACTGTGATATCCGATTCTCTCTCAAGGTCAATATGCGTTAACGGAAATACACTTAAGTCATACAAATCCGCCGAGATTAATTTGTACGTTTTCTCAAACTCCCGTCATTTTGAACCTTTGCTAAATTCAATCCCAGCTGTTATGAAGGAAAACCGCGACGCTAAAGCTTTCGCTGGCGCGAAAGTCCAAATTGGCCAGACTAAAATAGAACAAAATCCAGACCGAGTAAACTTTTTAGTTTTTGATTATAAAGGATTATATTTACCGAGAAATCTGGAGCTACTGGATAGTAACTTTGCGAAATCTGAAGTTTACCTGTTACTGGGCGAGAAATTAGCATTAATTCATCCGACCGAATTGACAGAAGAAGTGGAAAAAGCATGGTTGAAACTAACAACGAATTTTGAAACCAAGCCAAATTTAGGCAAAAGGTATTTTTCATTTCAGCGTAACTCGATTTTTGAAAATCTAGCTAGGCAACAGTATTATCAAGTAGCGAATAGTGAAGGACACCACAAGACCAAGTATTATCTAATAAAAGGAAGAATTAGCGAAGATCGGAACTGGTGCAGATATAACATGGGTTACTGCGACCAACTCACCCTTAAAGTAAGTAGCTCATCTGATAATTCTTATAACACAAAGATTTTGGCGGAGTCAATAGAAAAAGTGCTTGTGGACTTGCGTCATATTAGCGAGAGACTGGGCCAACTGGCTTTTGAGCATAAGGAGAGTTCTTTGCCTTCATTTGATAGGTTGACAGAGTTGCTAGATATTGAATGGCAGCTTCAAGAAAGTGATACCATTTTGGAAAATCTCTCACATATTGAAAGTAGCGCTTTTGCCAGAGAAGAAAGGAAGAATGTAATTACCACAATTTGTGATATGCCGATATTTGAGAAATGTGTTCACCAAGTGCAGAATGATATTTTGAGCAGTATGGGTGTGGAATCCAATCCAATGCTGACATTATGTGAGTACGAATGTGGTTCTCCATATCTAAGTCCACTTCAAATAGAAGAATGCAATTTGTTTTTCATCCATTTTCCCTTACGCTACCTTCATCGTATTGGATTGTTTCCATTACTGGCTAATGGTGTGATTGATTTTGTGATGACTTATCACAAGAACCAAAGCCAGAAATTCCTTATTTTGAAAGCATACGCAATGGACGGCGTAGAAGCTTTGACAAAGAAGTACAATCTAGATGTCGATAGAATTAACGATGTAAAAATGGACTTGGCTGTCAGTTATTATAAGATTTTTTTGGATTTGGTTGCCACTTTAATAATGGGTCCTGCGTATTTGTATGCACTTTATCGAAGAGGAATCTTCCAGCGCTCCCCCTTTGAGAAGGCGAAAGTAACTACAAGCGACTTTTTCGTTGCTGCTAGACTACTAGGAATAGAGCTTATGCTAAGACGGATGGGGATTAAGATTCGAATTGAGCAGGCAACTAGAATTCCCGAGTTTAAATCCGTAACGAGTAGTGAAATGGCTGAACATTTCTTTCAAGTGTTCAATATGCCTGAAGTTGTTGATAAGGTCCTTTCTCTAGATTTTCCCAAAAAGTATAGTGTCAAAAGGCATATTGAGGCAACTGGTGAAATAAAGGACAAGTTACTCAAAGGTTTAGTAGTGGAAGCTGACTCAATCCTCATTTTAAATGCTTTGTGGGATTCGGTTTTCGATACTAAAGGCTATGCAAACGAATTGGCAATTTTCTTTTCAATATTTAATGGTCAACGAAATTAAGTCAGAGGAATCTCGATACGAATCGGCATGTGGCATATGCGTATACAGCAACAGCCCCTTCGCCTCTATTTCTAATGTGATTTTTTCATCTAACACTGTTTCATCGAACACGGGGAGCGATTATGTCAAGGTTGACCCCAGAACGCTGCAGGAGTAAATACGTAAGAGACATGAAAAATACAGAGTTGTCTAAGCCGATCTGACCAGTTTTATCCCTACAGCTTCCACTTTTTTCCTTCTCATGAAACGCGCGCGGTTCCTGATTTATCAAGGGACCATTCCAACATAGCCGGGCAAGGTGTGATTACGGGGATCCATCGAAATGTCACGGTTCGGCACTAGCGCGGCTATGAACAAGCAACGAGGCGACTAACAAGCATAGGGTAAGCGCTGCCACAAATTGTCTGTGCGGGTTTTGTTCGATCCAAGTGTTTGGCTATCTGGTTTACTGATTTCACTCATGACCGGAGTTTATTGCTAAAATCTGGGTCTAACTCAAATAGCCTTTCAAAATCTTTGGTAGCTTCAGTTTGTCGTCTTAATGCCTCAAAGACTCTTGCCCTTTGAAATAACGCGTGTGTGAACTTAGGAAAAAGTTTCAAAGCCCTGTTAAATGAAACTAAGGCTTGTTCATAGTCGCGTTTTGCCAATTGTATTGACCCCAAAAAATAGTAGCCATCTTGGTTTAAGGGATTCAACCTAACGGCTTCTGCAAAATCTTTTTCAGCATTATCCAGATAATTGAGTCTCATATAACAACGTCCTCTCAAGAGGTATATTTCATCGTTTACTGGTAAAATCTTTGCGGCAATATTTAATTCAACGATGGCTTGATCTGCTTCGCCAAGTTCCATAAGTACCATTGCCTTGTTTAGTCTAGCGTCAAGAAAGAGTGGGTTGAGTTCCACTGCCTTGCTGAAATCTTTCAATGCCATTTCCAGATTGTGATCATGTTTAGGTTTATCTTCTGTCATAGTTTTCCTATCCGTGTTTTCTCAATTTAGGCTACAGCTCGGCTAGGAAATAGTTGTCTTCCTCCCCCTTTTTTTACAAACAACTTAGGCGTATCTTGTTCGCTTAGGTTCGACAAATCAATTTGTGTACAGCCTAAGTCGAATGCGGTTTTAATGTCTCTTCCGTAACCAAGAGCTTGATAAAAAGCTGCGGCAAAGCTGATCGCTGCAGAGTCTCCTATCGAGTTAGACATCCCTATAACGTAGTCAATATGATTGGAGATTGCTCGAGCCTGCTTCTCAGAATAGCATGCGTTTAGCACAACACAGCGGATGGTATCCTTTAGAATTGAGAACAGTCTGCTTAGGGCGCGAGTTGTAACTGAGCGGCTTTTCCCTGAATCGTCTTCAAGTACTATTTCATCTAATGCGCTCCCATGACCGCTAAAATGTACTACATGTGGGTTATATCGAAGAAGATGACCTTGTATGTCTGTAACGCGCACAGCCCAACATTGTTGTAAATCAAATCTGTCTCGAAACTTTGATTGCCGGAGTGCTTGATCTATGGAACGAATTTCTTCGTCTAGTCTTAGAGGAGAAGTATCGGTCGGATTTGAGGCGAGGAAAAGAATTTTGATAATTGTACTCTGACCAACATTCAGATAATTCTGCAGCGTCTCTGCTACATCAAGCAACCGTAGAGCGATCGATGGATGCACATCAGCACCAAATATTGAGTCACGAGAATCGTCATGTTCATCAAGCAGGCGGCTGAAGCCATCGGGGTCAGAATGGAATATGGAAGCAATCTCATTGAAAGCCGTTCGATTCAGTTGCTCTTCGCCTTTGACTTTTTCAAGTAAGCCAATAACAGTTAGTAGCTTATACAAATACGGCGACATCGAAATAGTATTATCTTCAGGAATAAAGCTGATCTCCGTTGGTTTCTCGCCATTTCTTTCCAATAATATTCGATCGCTAGAGATCAGTTTCTTTTCCTTTCGCACGTGATCAAATAGCTCTACTTTAATAGCCACTTCAGCAGACATCAGCTGAGGCCAAACAAAATATATCCCAAACAGATCGATATCTTCTCCTTTTAATACCCAACCATCTCGAGAATTAGTGATAGTTGGAGCAAGGATCGGGTAAGACCTAACATCAGGAACCAAGATGAGGGAGTAGTTAGTTCTGAATTCTATAGCTTCAGTCCTCAAGGGCCCGGAAACACAGCGACGCATCTTAAGCAACTCGACATGCATTTGCAGTACCTCGTAAAGCCCTCCGACGCTAGCAATTGAGAACTCGACCAAGTGCCTGTAATGATTGGTTATCACTATTGATACCTCTTGTTTAGCGTCTCCACTAACATTCAGCTTCGACTTGTTTGAAGTTATTTTGTTTTCCATTTTTTCATTTCTTCTTGAGGCACAGCATTTACGTATGATTAGCTGCTAAGCGAAACCTACGTTCCTTGTCGAGCCAGCAACATTCGAGAGCGCAAATCCAATAGCGCGCACCAATGATAATCTTTTGTCAAATCCTTCTGCCAGCCCACTTTCAAGTCCAAAGCTTCTAAGATATATAATTTGAGGAGTAAGGGACTTTGAGATAAAATCCTTTCTCCCCGTTCTTTCCTTATTCTTGTTTTGTCCTTGCTATTGCAACTATCAATGCACTTAAAGCTTAGTGCTTGAAAGTTCTGCATAAGTTTCGCTGTTTGCTCTACAAGCTTTGTGATTTCCGTTTTAGTCTTGACAATAGCGCGGTGCTCCAGCCCTGCCGAGCATAGCGGCAAGCTCACTTCAAGGCTAGACTTCCAGAAAACCATTTTACACCTATTAAGGAACACACATGCGCGCGCAAGCAGCCTGGTCAACTATTTTGAGCAGAAGGCTTCAGCGGGCGCGGCTCTCGCATTCACAGGCGATCTTTCTGTCAGGGCAGTCACCAGCACAAACGTGTACGTTACAGGGGTCAATTTTCGGCTGAGAACCTTGGAACGCTGAACGCGCGCGCTTAGGTTTTTCTGGGAAATATTTCTTACCTGTGGGAGGGTCTTTCAGTCATGATATAGACAGGCCCAAAATATACTACGCATTTCATTCGTATAGTCCAGCAAATCTCCATGTCTCAGAATAACTGCTTCTTCTTTCCATTTTCGCTCATTATCATGAACCTTGATTTTTCCATTGGATTCAATTAGAAAACTGTAATGGGCAATATTGTTTCTAAGGGTTCTCAGTCCCTTAAGTTCTTTATTTGAATTTTCGTCAAATATTCCCAATCCATGGTGTGCTAAGAATTTACATTTCTGTGAAATGCTGACAGATTCTATTTCTTCAAAAGACATGGCACGCCTTTTTCTGCAATTGTCAAAAAGGTCACGTCCGTTAGATGTTAGAAGAAAGCAAAGAAAGTTTATACAAAAACTGAAATTCCCCTCAAATTCCCAGAGATATATAGCCATCATGACTATAGACATTTCTCGCTGATTTTCAGGCTTCCATTCTAAATGAAACAAGGCTTCGATGTTGACGCTTTTGGATTTCTTAAAATAATCACTAATCAAACTCTGTATATCCTCAAAGGTCTTTGAAGAGTTTGGCGACTTGCTGAGAATTGATATTTGTTTTTCAACTTCGGATTTGAACTGTTTCCAATCTTGTTTTGACAAAGCTAACCCCTTCGTATTCTAATACGTCGGTTTGTTTCACTTTTTAGTGTTTGCATTTTTCAGAATACTTTTTCAAAAAGCATTATTATCCGTGCAAAATGGCTTTATAGCAAAATAGCCCACAATTGAAACTGATGTGTTATGCCAAAGTCAGTATGGGGCAGTCAAATCTGGAAAATCGTGTTAGCCATAGGAACGATACTTGGAATTATTGTCGCGCGCGCTTTCTTGAGTTGAGAAACCTTAATGACATGAACACTCTCCTTCATTCCACGGTGCGGATGTTTTATTTGTCACAAAAAGCATTTGAAATAGTGGGAAGTATCAAATGGTGATTACGGACAATTCCTTCTCAACGTTTGACGAAAAGCAATTCCTTGAAGTATTACCACAAGTGATCTTAGGAGGCTCTCAAGAGCACAAAAGTAAAAGGATAGAAGCACTTGAGGAATTGCGCAGAAGAATTGCTTCCAACTCCATTCAGGATAATAATGAAGTCGTAAGGATTCTTCTAGACATGGCTAAGGAACACGGATACAATCACCCAGAAAACGGGCTGATTAGTGAATCTCTCACTCTCCTTATTCAAAAAGACAAAGGAACACTCGAAACAATTCTGAAAGGGCTTGAGGGACAAAAAGACAACCGCAAAGAGGGGCTACTCTTTGTGTGCTTCTCAGGAATAGTGCCGTCATTAGACTTTGACCAAAAGAGGCTGGTCATCAAACGTCTAGTTAGTTTCCTAATGACTAGGGATGCGTTTAGCGATATAGGAGTAGAGGAAGTTTATGCCTGTCTAGTCTCCTTAGGCAATGAGAAACTAGGTCAAGAGATTGTGAAGGAATCTTCAACATACTTGAACTCGCCCCCTCACAGAATTTGTGCGATTGTCTATTCTGTGAGGTTGTGTGCAAAGTTTGCGGATGATAAACTAGCGCCAGACATGTTAAACGCCCTTGAGAAATCTATGAAAGACTACTTTTACGGATACCATGCTGAGATAGAGCGTGACGTCTGTCAGTTCCTTGAAAGAATGGCTAGTCAACAAAGTTTGCCTCTCTTGCTTAAGCTTCTGGAAAAGCGGTCTAATGAGCACCTTGGCCACATCATCGGTGTACTCGCCAAGATTTTGGATGCGTATCCAAACTGTGTGGATGACGTTCTGCAAACTCTTCAAGAAGAACTCAACAGAAATGTCGTGGATACCCTCTTGCAATCTTTAGAAAAAATGAAAGAGCCAAAGGTTGACTCAGTCAAGCTCCTTAAGTCTCTTCGCATAAACTGGAACGAATATCCAACGAATATTTATATGCAAACACTTTTGGTGAAAATGGGTAGACTGTCTATGCCAGCCCTTTTTGACCTTCTCTTGGAAAAAGAAAAGTATAGTTTCGCCCTGCGGTGTTTGAAAGAAATTGGAGTGTCATGTGAGGAAATATCCAAGGTTTTTCCGAAACCCCCAATGTTGCAAGTTTATGATTTTTGCTACGGTGGACGAAAGGAGAATCCAAGAGAATTGACTGATATGTGGAAAGACAAGAAAAACCTAGGCGGACAAGTGCCCGGAAAGCCCACGATGCTGGAATACATACTTCTGAGTGCCTTTGCAAGCTTCAATTTCGTGACGCTCCACGTTGACTCAGCGGGTGATCGAGCACGAGGCATCGACTTGGTTTGTTTCTATCCAGAAACTCTTGATCTTTTTATTATTGGTTGTACCACTGGAATATTGAAGGATGACTTGTCAAAAATGGATTTAATGGCAAAGAAGATGAAAGCAGAAATGGCAGACCTCTTTAACAAATGTTCGTTGACTCCAATTGTCTTGTCTTCGGAGCCAATATCTATTTCCGAGTCAGACGCCCAATATGCAGCTGAGAATGGGATAATAGTTATGCGATCCCAACATATAGACAATGTACTCGAAATGTTGGGCACAAATAGGCAAGGCAGAGAAGTGATTGAGTATATCAAGAGCATCTCTCCTCGAAAAAGTTAAAACCAGAATCGCTATTCTAATCAAAACACCACAGTTTTCATAGAGAATCGGCCAAGCTAAAGCTCATCTCTTATGTCCCTTACTGCGTCTGCAACCGTATTTCTTTTCCACTTATTATAATCCACAATCGCATTCCATTTGGCAGGCCAATTGTCCCGAACCCATCTCAACCATTCCTTCAATCCTTTTCTGCTCTTGCTAAGGTTGCATTCATCACACACAGGAACTATTGTTCTTCCTCCAGAAGCATACGGAAGAATATGGTCAAAATGAATATTCTTTCGACTACCACTCCAAAGCAAGTACTTTCCGCAATACGTACGCTCGCGACAGTCAGTGCACCATTCACCTTCATAGTAGAAGAGACAATTTTTCTCATCATACGGGCATACGAATGTCAAATCGCTCATCCTTCATCAAAGTGTGCTAAAACTATCTGATCTGTGCATCTTAAAACTTGCTTTTTCTAGGTATCCAATGATCGCCCATAGGATGTCTGCAAACGAATATACTTGCTGAAAACCTTTTTCAGCAAGTGCGGGGTGGGACCCCACCCAACTTCAGCTCTAGACATGCTGAACTTTAGTCCTAAAAAACCGAGGATGGGATTTGAACCCACGAAGTTTGAAAGCCGAAGGTTTTGAGTGAATAAGGCAAAATTGGACTTGAATCCTTTTGAGTATGGGGACTGGCAGAATTATTTTCGAATCTTTTAGATGTCATGTTTGCGGCATAACATGCTGGCCAAAATTCTCGAGCTCTTGTGTGCATAGCGAAAATACGAGTAAAAACTAATCGTTTCAATCGCAATTCAGCTATTTTTTACTCGCGAATTGATAGTATCTGAAAAAAGTTTGAACCGAGAGTTTGAAGCTATCCCGGGCTACCACACTCCAGAGTGTAATTTATACTAATTCTGCCAAGGGTGTGTTTTCGTCATCTCCCTTTCTTTTTTTCTTTTCAGTTTTGTTGAGTCGGCTGGTTTTGAATGGTGCCACAGCTAAGTTGCCGACGAGGCGGCCAAGGTATTCCGATGGATGAGTTTGAGCGTAAGGCTTACCGGGAGCTCTGTATTCAAGCAGTGTTTTCGATCTGGAATCAGGAAAAGCAGCCTGCTCACTTAGGCGAGATTTATCATTTTGTCCAAGAGCGAGTAAAAGAGAAAATTGCAGCTCGAGAGTGGCCGTTCTCGCCTTACCGTGGCAAGAGGTGCGTGGAGGTCCGTGGATGGCGTGTGAATGAAGCTGCTTCTCCGCTTTACTACGAGGATGGTGTGCCCAAGATAGTCGCAGTAACCAGCGGGATCTATCAGCCTAACCCTGTCTTATTTGAGGTGGCTGAACGTGTAGAGAAAGGCTCTCAAAAGAAAAAATCTTTCAGTATATCCAGAAAAAAATTTCCACAACCCTTTAAAGGTATATGTTGATGTCCATCGCAGGTTTTCTTATTGCTTCTCCTCTCCCCTACCGAAATTGGTGTTGCGCTGATGGCGTCTCTGAAAAATATATCAACAAAAAAATTCGCTGTAGTAGCATGCCTCTTACATACAACAGGAATCTTTGTAATTCTTCTTATTGGTCGTAATATTAACTAAAATGCCGCGCATACTTTATTTAGTATCCTGCCCAACATGCGGCCTTTTCAGTAGTCAGATTTTCAGTTATTGTGTTCATCCTAAGAACGGCTAGCACCGCTGTTATGTTTGGCTTAAGCAAGTCACACTATTCACGCACATGCTCTTCTTCCCAAGCGATTTTTCTGTGTTCCAAAGCGCAGTTTGTTGTTTAGTAGAGTCTTTCGCGGAGGCTTATCTGATATTTTCGCGTGCGGCACCTGTTCACAAGCCTTAAGATTTTTCTCCTAAACCTGCTGACCTTCTCCAATTTCCAAAGCGGACGGGGATGCTTCCTCAAAAGCCAGTATTGGTTATCTATTAGGCGGTATATCAGCCAAAGCTCATCAGGGCTTAAGCGTGGCCTAACATATTTTTTCTCGATCCAAACAGTTTCCACGTCCATGTTCTGGCACCTTTTTGTCTAAAGAATAGTCGCGGTTAAACATGTTTCAGCACCCTTTTACGGCAAGGTAAATGTTGTTTCGGCGCCATTCAACATTTTTGCGTGACTAAACAAACGGCAATAGTCACCACTATAGTACAGGCAGA
>CAZNJT010000016.1:0-23057 GCA_964573475.1 uncultured Candidatus Bathyarchaeia archaeon
CGAACCATAATCAGCCTTTCGCCGGCAGTAAACGGATTATTAAGATTGTGACTGTATTGGGCGCTGCCAATCACAATTACAAGCTCATCAACCTCTTTTAAAACATCCTTTATCGCGGCAAGGTGTCCCAAATGAAAGGGCTGAAACCTACCAACAAAAAGGCCTCGCTTAACCATGAAACATCCCGTTTTGAGTTGTGGCTATCTGGCTTTTATCATTTGCGATTCTCAAGTTACAGCAAATCCGCCTTTATATATACGACTTAAAGGTAAAAATATCAGTAAAAAAATACAGCTGTGAGAAAATGTTCAAGGTTCCAAAGGTAAAACTTGGAAATACCGGATTAGAAGTATCAAAACTGGGTATTGGACCACCCACTAATTTAAGCCCTGAAGAAGGCGGTCGATTACTTATTGGCTCTTATGAGTTAGGAGTAAATTTTTGGGACACATCCGATGATTATGGCACCCATCCGCACATTGCTTCAGCATTGAAGTATGTACCAAGAAAACAGGTTGTAATATCCACAAAAACATACGCTAAAAGCGGCGACGAAGCAAGCGAGAGTCTTAAAAGCTCTCTTAAAGAGTTCGGTACGGATTACTTAGATATCTTTCTTTTACACTTTGTCAAATTCGACTGGATTGATAGTTGCCACCAAGTGCTGAAGGAAATGAAGGACTTAAAAACGACTGGAATTGTTAAGGCAATTGGCTTGTCCACCCACAGCGTTGCTGTTGCAAGGAAGGCAGCTCAGTTTGAGGAATTAGACGTTATCATGGCCATATGTTGTAAAGCAGATCAAACTCTGATCAACAAATTTAACGAGCTTATTCCCCTTGAAGACGGTTCTATGCTAGAGATGTTTCACGCCCTTAAACTAGCTCATGATAATGGAAAGGGGGTTGTGGCCATGAAAGTTCTTGGAGGTGAGGCTCCTTCATTGATTGAGAAGTACCAAGAGGTCATAAAAGGAGTTGCTCAGCTCGACTTTGTTGATGCGATGGTTATAGGAATGCGAAGTCTAGATGAAATAAAGAAAAACGTAATGGTTATCGCGCCTAGTTAGGCGTTTTATCTTACTCTTTTTCCACTTTTCTCAGAACAAACTCAGCTGGGAACACTTGCACTTTTTTGCCGTTGACTGGGATTTCTCGTTTGGCAGTATACCCTCGTTTTTCACGGTTTAAGAAATCAAGCTTTACCTTTAAGCCGCCGCCATATCCGCCTAAAGTGAAATCTGAACTAACAACCCGATGACAAGGAACAATTGGAGCGAAAGGATTCAAAGCCATAACGCGACCAACAGCCCTTGGACTACCGCCAGCAGCCCTAGCAACAGAACCATACGAAGCCACATACCCTAAAGGAATCAAAGAAACAATTTCAATTACTTTCCTAGCATAATCTGATAAATGCTCAGTGGCTAAAGAAAAGCTATGGGATACATCCTTTCCATCATAAATATTTCTCAATAACCCGAGCGCATGTTCAGCGAAGACTGAAGGTTTTTCCAAATGCTGAAAAGGAATATTAAAAGGAACACTTTCTAACAAACCTTGCAAAGTCCTCTTTTCGCTAAAAGCAAAAGTTGTAGCGAAAACCTCTTCTTTATCATAGGCAACTCCAAACCAGACCCCTTCGATGTTTTTAGTATAAAGACTTATCATTTCGCGCGCTCCTTTTGACGTGTATAAAAGTGTTGAGGTATTTAGCTCTGTGGTGTTGAAAATGAAGGAAGACATCGAAAGAAAAGTTACATATTTCAAATATTGTGGAGAAGTGAATACTGAAAAAGTTTTACATGCGGTAAAATTGAGGTGTAAAGAGAGAGACATAACCAAAGTAGTGATTGCCTCAGAAACTGGAAGAAGCGCAATAAAAGCCCTCGAAGTCTTTAAGGCAAGCAATGTTAAGTTAATTGTTGTAACTCATTATCCAGCCACAACATGGGGACCTAAAGGAAACATACCCATAGGACTAAAACGGAAAGAATACGCGGAAAACCTGAAGAAACTAGAAGAAAATGGAGTAAAGATTGTCCAAGGTACTAGGCCGTTTGCTCCCCCTTCACGATCAATTAACTGGGAATATCCAACTCCAGAAGGTATCATTGACAAAACACTCGAGATATTTGGGGCAGGCACAAAAATAGCCATAGAAGTAGCTATTATGGCAACGGATGGTGGAGAAGTCGATGATGTGAGGAAATCGCGTCTTGCGGAGGCACATATAAGGGTTTAGACACAGCCCTCGTCGTGAAAACTGCATACAGTGGAAACTTCTTTAGAGAATTCGAGGTTAAGGAGATAATAGCTAAGCCAATGTGCCGTGTGAAGAAACTTCCCGAATACAAATATAAAAACTGGAAAGGTAACATAAACGACTATTATGTATAAAGAGGAAAAAATCAAAATGCAATCCAAATTAGAGCTTCTAAAAATACTTCCCGTCTTAGTCTGCAGAAAGGGTCAAGTTACAGAAAATTTTATGGAAGAAAAACTAAAACAACTCAAGAAGAACTTGAAGGTCGCTGTTGACATTTTGAACGATGTTACTATTAATGAAGAAGCAGATGTTACACTTCTAAAAGAGAACGTATTAAATGCAGATGTAATCCTCCTATACAAGCCCCACCTAGGTCTGGGCAACTGCATAGCAAAAATCTGTGAATTCGACCTTCCCATAATCCTTTTCAACGACGAAGGAATTACCACAACTCCATTAGACGCGCTGGAATATATCTACCCACGAGAAAAAGTCTGGGTTGCCGTTGATTATCAAGATCTGAACAACTATTTGGGTGCCCTCTCGGTTAAGAAAAAGCTGGGGCAAACAAGGATATTGATTTTGAATGCGAACTATCCCCATTGGGAAAGATTTATTTGCCGCGTTCATGGGGGCCGTGAAGCCATCAAAGAGAAACTTGGGATAGAACTGGAATACGTGAAAAGCGAAGATGTGATAAGAAAATGGGAAAACATAGATGAAAATCGGGTGAAACCAATAGTAGAGAAATGGACAAAAGAAGCTGAAAAGATCGTTGAACCAGAAGAAAAGGACCTGATAGCCGTGGCGAAGCTTTACCTTGTTATGGAAGATTTATTAAAGGAAAAAAATGCACACGCAATAACAATGGCTTATGGCGAAGGCCCACTGCCTGTTCCATGCTTTGCATACACCAACTTGAGAGATGAAGGGATGCCCTCAGCCTGTGAAGCAGACATTATCTCGCTTCTATCAATGGTAATCCTAAACTACATTGCAGGGAAGCCTTGCTTCATGGGTAACACATTCATTGACACTACTGATGAGACCTTAATCCTAAGCCATTGTGTATGTCCCCGAAAAATGGAAGGATATAACGCAAACCCGACGCCTTACACGTTAAGACGTTATCACAGGGAAAAATTCACTGGTAGCTTGACAGCTTTTGTGAAAATGAAAAAAGATCAAGAAGTCACAATCTGCCGGTTGAGCGGTGACTTAAAGAACATGCTAATCTCAAGTGGAATAATCGTGGATTCTGTGGAGATGGACGATGATGTATACTGCAGGGTAAAAGCAAAAGTGAAGATCAAAAATCCAAAGGAATTTATTCATAAGACAACTGGGAATCATCACGTCATGGTGTATGGCGATTATAGAGAACAGTTGAGGAAGCTGAATGAAATCTTAGGCATAACCACTACAGAAGTATAAAAGCTTCATAATTAAGTTTAATAAGTTGCCAGCGTATATCACGAAAGAAAGGTGAACTGGATGGAGAAACAAGCGCAACAACCCCAATATCTTTGGGTTCCAGGCGCAACAACTGTCGGAGTAGTGTGCCAGAATGGAGTTATTTTAGCCTCTGAAAAACGTGTCTCCTACGGTTATCTCGTTGTCAGTAAGGGCGGTAAAAAAGTTTTCAAAATAACTGATCACATTGGTGCAGCATGTGCAGGGCTTGTTTCTGACATGCAAATCCTCGTAAGAGAAGTGGAAGCGTATGCAAAATTGTTTGGCTTAGATGTCGGCAGATCAATTTCTGTGAGGGCAGCAGCCAAACTAACGTCAAATCTACTTTTTGGCCGCCGATTGGCACCGTTGATTACCCAAACAATTGTCGGCGGCATAGATGAAGAAGAAGCGTCACTTTATGTGCTTGATATTCTAGGCTCAGTAATACCAGACAAATATGCGGTTGTGGGTTCTGGAACAGAAATAGCCATGGGAGTAATTGAAGAAGGATATAAGGAAGATTTAACCATGGAAGAAGCAAAAGACTTGGTTGTCAGGGCAATAAAATCTGCCATAAGCAGGGACATCATGAGCGGGGACGGAATAGATTTCCTGTTAATAACAAAGGATGGAACACGTGAAGAATCAATGAAATTCTAAACCCAAAACTTTTGTAAAAGTTTAAACTCTAATCTCTGCACAACAAACCATTGCCAGCGAACGGTGGAGAGCATAAATTGTCACTTGAACTAAGCTTGGAAGAAGGAAAATTCCTAGTTGAGCTCGCCCGCAAGGCTGTGGAAGAATATCTAAAATCCAGAAAAAGAATCAGCGCTTCAGAAAATATTTCTGAAAAGCTTCTGCAGCCATGCGGAGTATTCGTTACAATAAACACCATAAGGGACGGAGAAAAAGAATTGAGAGGATGCATCGGTTATCCATACCCCACCACCCCACTGGTTCAGGCAGTTATCGAATCTGCCATAAGCTCAGCAACCCAAGACCCACGCTTTTACCCGCTCTCCTTAAGCGACCTTGACAATGTAGTTTTTGAGATAAGTGTGCTTACGCCTCCGCAGTTAATAGAAGTGAAAAAACCAAGCGAATACCTCCCAAAAATCATGGTTGGAAAAGACGGATTAATTGTGGAAAGAGGCATGTTTAAAGGCTTGCTTCTACCGCAAGTGCCAGTTGAATGGGAATGGGATGAAGAGGAATTTCTATGTCAATGTTGTACTAAGGCTGGTCTACCCCCGGATTGTTGGCTACTGGAGAACACCAAAATTTACAAGTTTCAAGCCATAATCTTTGAGGAAGAAAAGCCAAGAGGTGAAGTTAAGCATAAAGCCCTCGGCGGGAAATAGTTCCATGAGGGTTTATTTTGCTCCTTGCGGCATCGGCTTAGGACATGTTGGAAGATGTGTTCCAATAGCAAGGAAACTCTTAGAGAAAAAAGCCGATGTGATGTTTTCCACTTATCGCGAAGGCATAGACTATGTTGAACGAGAAAAGTTTCCGCTCATAAAAGCTCCACCTATCGGTTTTCAAGTTAAACCTGATGGAACTGTAGATTTTAGGCAAACGGCAATAAATCCAGGTCCAGTTTTGGCTTCCTTCACCCTTTTGAAGCAAATTAACAATGAAGTGCTGGCTATTGAAAGCTTCGAGCCGGACATTGTTGTTTCAGACTCCCGTATCTCGCCTTTATTGGCGGCAAGAATTTTAGGAATACCTAGAATCTGCATCTTAAATCAGTTTCAGGTGATAATTCCACGGAAAAACCGTTTTCTACGCTTAGCAAAATTCGCAGACTCCATAACACTCATAATTATTGGGAAAATGTGGACAAGCGGAAACATCGTTTTAATACCGGATTTCCCCCAACCATACACGATCTGCGCTGGCAACTTAAACATCCCAAAATCCTACAGAAAAAATGTAAAACTGATAGGACCTATATTACCAGTACATCCAAATGAATTGCCAACTGAAAAGGAATTGCGCAAAACATTGAGATTACCAGTTGATAAACCTGTCATTTTTGCACCAATAAGCGGTCCAATCAAGGAGAGAGCTTTCTTAACAGAGATTTTGAGGAAAATTTTGCTAGAGTTTCCAGAAAATTATGAAGTCGTTATCTCGCTTGGCTATCCAAACGCTGACAACAAGCCCATACACCACGGCAACGTAACGATTTATAAGTGGATTCCAAACCGTTTTGAATATTTAAAAACTTGTGACTTGGTCATAGGGCGTGCAGGGCACGGAACCCTAACGCAGTGCTTGTGTTATGGCAAGCCCATGATACTTGTGCCTACGCCAAGCCATACAGAACAACTCAGCAATGCAAGGCAAGCTAAGAACTTAGGCATCGCGGAAATTATCCAACAAGAAGAACTAAACAAAGAAACACTCCTAAAAAGGGTTCAACAAATCTTAAAAGGCGAAACTCCTGAAAGACTTAAAGAGATTCAGAAAGAAGCCCTAAAACATGATGGTCTAGAAAACGCTGTAAAAACAGTAATTGAAATGGCAGAAAATAAACAAGTATTTTAAGTTAAACAATCAAAGATTAAGATATGTTCCTGCCACGTAAAATTTTGAAAGAAAAACTTCAAAAAATGCTTGCTGAAGATGTGGGGCAAGGAGACATAACCACAGCACTAATTGTTCCCGAGGATAGCATGGCAGAAGCGGAAGTTATAGCAAAAGAGTTAGGGGTTGTTGCTGGAATTGAAGAAGGACGAATCCTTCTAGAAAGTTTAGGGCTTAAAGTCGAAGCTTTAGCCTCAGATGGAGAAAAGATAAAAGAGAAACAGGTCTTGATCAAAATTTCCGGAGACACACGCACAATACTTTCTGTCGAACGCACACTCTTAAACATTCTTTCACGTATGAGCGGAATCGCAACAACCACAAAAAAACTAAAAGAAAAACTTCAAAAAACTGGACTCAAAACAAAAGTTGCATGCACACGAAAAACAGCGCCTGGACTCCTCTATTTTGATAAAAAGGCGGTTCTGATAGGTGGCGGTGACACACATAGGCTTCATTTAGATGACATGATCTTGATAAAGGATAATCACATCAAGGTGGCTGGAGGCATTGAAGAGGCTGTTAAAAAGGTTAGAGAAAGGGCATCGTTTAGCAAAAAAATCGAGGTTGAAGTGGCGAGGATTGAGGATGTTTTAGCTGCTGCAAAAGCTGGAGTAGACATAATCATGTTGGACAATTTTTCTCCAAAACAAATAAAGAAGGCAGTTAAATTACTGAAAAAACCAGGTTTTTTCGGAAAAATCTTGTTAGAAGCCAGCGGTGGAATAACGACAGAAAATATAATTATGTTCGCCTCTACAGGCGTTGACATTGTAAGCCTAGGCGAAATAACAGACAGTTCAAAATCGTTAGACATAAGTATGGAAATTACGCAAATCAAGTAAACGTAGAGAAGCAAATAATTTTGCGTGCGCATACTATCTAATAAGCACTAGTAGTGCCACCGTTATGAGATCTACAGTTGCATGTGCAGCCGCGTTCGCGACATACGAGTGCCAATGGTGATAGATATAGCCAAACAGTAGCCCAATGAGGAAGGCTGAAATAGTGTACACTGCCTGTGGATCGAAATGGAAGAACCCAAAGGCTACAGACGAAACAAGCAAGGCGGTTCCAAAAGAGTATTTGCCATTTATCGCAGTTTGCAAGAAACCTCGAAAAGTGAACTCTTCGCATATTCCAGCTAAAAGTAAAGAGACTATCACCAAAATTAAACCCTGTGAAGATTCACTTGCACCTATCACCAAGTCATTAGATTCTTGAACGGCTGTGCTTGTTCCAAAAATTAGCGTAAGCGTGATTGTGACGAATACGTCGAACGAGAAGAGAACTGCTCCGAAACCGGCGCCTAATAGAATACTTCGAGGCTTTGTGTCAAACCCTATGAAGCTTCTGATGTTAACTCTCTTGTAGAGCATGTAACCAAGTGGAATAACAAGCACTAGAAGTTCTACAAATATTTGGGCAATAGGATACCCAACCAAAATAAAAATTGCAGCTCCAAGAAACATGACAAGGAAGAAACTTGCTACAACCGCCAGAATAGCTGCGAGAGGAGAAATAGTGCCACTTTCTTTCATGTGAATTACTCTTTTAATGGAGTTATTTTTAAGATTCGGAAACCTCTAGCAATTGGGTTTAACATTTCTATGATATTAACTTTTTTCAAAATTTCTCCAGTGTCTTCTGCGTAACCTCTAATGTCATGCTCCGCATCCATTAGAGAGTAGAGATACACTCTTTTCTCAGCTACTTTAGGCTGGCACTTAGAGGGCAAACCAAGCAAAACCGTTTGTTTCTCTTTAATGGCTTTTTCGCATGCATACAAGATTGCATGTGCTCCAGCCGTTAACTCGGCAATCCTCACGGGAATGCTTTCTTTTCCTATAGCTAAGACTTCAACTCCATACTTTTGCGTGATTTCACCGGCAATTTTCCTCAGCTTAGGCAGAATTTTTAGAAGATCACGCTTTGCTCTTGCGGAAATTCTCAAATCAGAGAGCTGAATTGGGGAGAGCTGCTCAAGGGAAATCGCCCCCAAAGACATGTCAAGATGCACAGAATCCGCCCTCACCTTTCCGAGCAACTCTCTACAAAGCTCTGCCTCATGCACTATAACTTCATGCCCATTTTCCGCATCTGCAAAAATGGGTTCAGCTAAAAATGCACTTGACTCTCTATAAGGCGGGCTAACTAATACGGATGCGACTGCAACGATCAACAAAGGTTCAAAACCATCATTCAGTATAGCAGCAGAAGAATCCGCTGCGATAATTTTCAAGCAGTTCACCTTGCTCTTAAATATGTTTAGTTAGAATTTATCTTTGCTGCTTAATCCACTGATTTCTTTAAGTGCATTCCCAAGACGAATATCTCTGAGCTTTTGGCTCGACTTGCCTTAGGTTTTATTATTCTCACAACCTCAAAATGCCTTTTAACCTTATTTATAAAGTCAACGAGCAAATCTCCCTCAAAAACTTTAACAAAAAAATTTCCAAGAGGCCTAAGCGTTTCCAAAGCTATTTTTAATGATTGATGTGCCAAGTCTATTTGGCGGGCGTGGTCAACTTCCCATATTCCAGAAATGTTTGGTGAAGCATCTGAAATTACGACATCAGCCTTTTTGGGAATCATACTCAAAATCTGCTCCAATGTTTCTTGTTCATTTATGTCGCCTATTATCGTTCTAACATTACTTCGCGGGAAAGGTTCGACGGGCCTTAAGTCGACTCCTAGAACAAAACCTCTGCTTCCAACAATTTTCCTTGCAGCTTGAACCCAACCGCCTGGCGCTGCACCCAAATCAACAACAACATCGCCGTTTTTTATGAAATGATACTTCTCAATTGTTTGAAAAAGCTTGTAGGTTGCTCTAGAGCGATATTTTTCCTCTTTAGCCTTTCTATAGTAATAATCTCTTTTCCTCTCTTGAATCCATGCCTTTGGCAAAACTAGCTGTCACCCAGCGCTCTAGATTCGTTTTTGGATATGGAGAGGAGCCATTCTGTGAGTTTTTCGCAGTTTTGTGGCGAAATTGCACTTGATGGGTCACATCTGGGGTTGTCTGGGCACATTAGGCATGGGACATCCGCTATTGAATCTATTCTTGCGGGAAGTCTTTTCGGATAAAGCCTATAGGTCCATCTTCCATTGCGGAGTTCCTTCTCCCTCCGTATTAGCCTTTTGCCTTCTAGTTTTATGGCTATTCTAGAGCCCTCTCTACTGCTTGCTCCGAGTTTTCGCCATAACTCGGATTGAAGTATGCCGTCAAAGCCTGTATTCATTATGAATTGTAGGGCTTTCTGTTCTAAGTCGTTGCGTTTCGACATTTTCACCAGTTCCAAGTCTTCCTCATTAAATATATGTAGTTTTAAATAAAAAGATGTATGTTTAAAGTTGTAAGGAGTTAATGGTGAAGGACGATAAAATGAAGAAGAGAAAGGCAAGCGAATCCTACTGCTTAGGAATCGAATCAACAGCAGACGACTTCAGCGTTGGAATATCAACGTTTGACGGTGAAATATTAGCTAACATAATAAGCGCTTATATGCCAGAAGAAGGCGGCATTCATCCACGAGAAGCAGCAAGACATCACGCAGAAGTAGCAAGCAAAGTCCTAGAAGAAGCCTTCACAAAATCAGGGATAAAACCACAGAACTTATCAGTTACCGCATTTTCTCAAGGTCCAGGTCTAGGTCCATGTCTTCGCACAGGTGCAACTGTAGCCCGTGCTCTAGCTTCCTATCTTAATGTTCCGCTTGTGGGAGTCAACCATTGCATAGCACACATCGAGATAGGAAAACTAAAAACAGGCGCTAAGGACCCTATCACACTTTATGTTTCTGGCGGAAACACCATAGTTGCAGCCTTTGATTCTGGACGCTATAGAGTTTTTGGCGAGACGCTGGATATTGCCCTTGGAAACTGTTTGGACGTTTTTGCAAGAGAAGCAGGACTACGCCAAAGGGAAGGCATGCCGTTTGGGGCTATTGTTGAAAAACTTGCGGTAAAGGGAAAGAAGCTGATTCCTCTGCCATACACTGTTAAAGGCATGGACACATCCTTCAGCGGCTTACTAACCGCCGCGGTCAACTTGATCAAAAAAGGAGAATATAAACTCGAAGATTTATGTTATAGTCTTCAAGAGACAGCTTTTTCAATGGTTACAGAAGTAACAGAGAGAGCTTTAGCCCACACAGAAAAGAAAGAGGTTTTGTTAACTGGCGGAGTTGCCGCCAACAAAAAATTGCAATCCATGGTTGAGGCAATTGCGGAAGAACATGACGCTGAATTCTGTGTCGTGCCGAGCCAATTTGCAATTGATAATGGAGCCATGATTGCATGGACTGGTGTACTAGCCTACAAGTGTGGCATGGTTACGCCAATCGAGAAAAGTTTTGTAAAGTTGAGGTGGCGGCTTGAAGAGGTTGAAGTTCCGTGGGTAAGATAAAGCCGCTTTTGATTAAGAAAGGAGCGGAAGCCAGTCTCTACCTTACAGATTGGCATGGCAGAAAAGTGATAATGAAGAAGCGTTTGCCCAAGAAATATCGTCCATCAAAGTTAGATGAGCATATTCGAACTTACAGGACAATTCATGAACCGCAATTAATGCATGAAGCAAAAAAGGCTGAAGTGCCAACGCCAACAATTTTTCTGGTTGACGTAAAAAATGCCACGATAATAATGGAGTTTATCGAAGGAAAGCAAGTGAAACAGTTGTTAAGCGAAGTTACCAAAAGTGAAAGACAAAGTCTATGCCTCAAAATTGGCGAATTAATAGGTAGACTTCATGAGTACGGAATAATTCATGGCGATTTAACAACGTCAAACATGATTTTGGATTTTGAAGGGAAAATTTTCTTTGTGGATTTTGGACTTGGCGAGAAAACAAAAGAGTTGGAAGCAAGAGGAGTTGATTTGCACCTTATGAAAAGGGCTTTGCAAAGTACGCATTTCCGCTTTACTGAAGAATGCTTTGACGCTGTAATTAGGGGGTATTCTAAAGTTCTGGGCGCTGAGACTGTGAAAAACGTTTTAGATAAGATAAAAGAGATAGAGAGAAGAGGAAGATATGTTGCCGAAAGGAAAGGTGAAACAGAATGATTAAGACCGTTTGGTGTATCACGTTTTATGTTTCAGATTTAAGAAAGGCTAAAAAATTTTATGAAGAAATCTTGGGTTTAGAGAAGAAATATGAATTTTCAAGTTACGTTGGCTTCGAATGTGGCGGCGTAGAGATAGGATTAATTCCCAAACCCCAAGGAGAACAAAAGGCAAGCCAGACATCGCCTTCTGTAGAATTTCTTGTAGACAATGTGGACAAAGTCTATGATGATTTAAAAAGTAAAGGTGTGAAATTCATTAAAGAGTTGCATGATGAGCCTTGGGGTGGAAAACAAGCGACCTTCACAGACCCAGACGGTCACATACTAGAAATCGCACAGATAAGCTGGCAAAAATATTTTAGTGTTTCAGCCAAAGGTGCCCAAAAAAAGCCGTGAATCAACATGAATTTTCAACTAAAAGGCAGAGTCATATTCTTCGCAACAAACAACATAAACAAGTTCAATGAAGCCCGCAAAGTGTTAGCCGAATATAAAATAGCCGTAGGCATGCTTAGGGTCAAAACATTAGAAATCCAAAGCGAAAGCCTAGAGGAAATTGCAAAGACAAGCGTTATAGAGGCTTTTGAAAAATGTAATTTGCCAGTTATAGCAGAGGATGCAGGATTATTTATACATGCTCTAAAAGGGTTTCCCGGACCTTACGCCGCTTACGTTTACAAAACAATAGGTAATAGGGGTTTACTGCAACTTATGGAAAACGTCGAAAACAGAAAGGCTGAGTTCCAGTCAGTAGTAGCGCACTATTCTCCAGAATTCAAATCACCAATATGCTTTAAGGGAGAAGCCATTGGAGAAATAACAAAAGAAGAAAGAAAAAGAGACCATAAATCCGGTTTTGGATTTGACCCAATTTTTAAGCCAGCAAACTGCAATAAAACATTCGCAGAAATGAGCTTGACAGAGAAAAACAAGCATTCGCACCGTGCAAAGGCCTTGCATAAGTTTGCAGAATTGTACAAAAAAATTCAATAACAAAAACCAAAACAGTATTTACTTTCAATCAATAATCTTAAATATCTGTCTACGTTCGCTCATACAGAGTTTAAGGGAATAAAAAATGCCTAAACAGGAAAAAGGAAAAGCCCACCAAATAAGACCAGTTAGCAAGCGACCTCCAAGCTGGTGCAAATATCAACCAGAAGAAGTGGAAGGTCTCGTCATCAAACTGGCAAAGGAAGGAAACCCGCCGAGCCGAATTGGAACAATCTTAAGGGATCAATATGCAATTCCCCTAGTAAAGCCAATAACCGGAAAAACAGTAACAAAAATACTTAAGGATGCAGAGCTTGCGCCAGCAATGCCAGAAGACCTAGGAAATCTGCTGAAAAAGGCCGAAAGCCTCGGCGCCCACCTTGAAAGAAACAAGAGAGATTCACATAATAAAAGGGCACTTCAAATTGTAGAGGCAAAAATCCACAAACTGTCAAGATATTACAAACGTGAGGGAGTTTTGCCGCAGAGTTGGAAATACGCGCCAAAAATAGCTTCTCTAGCCTAACTGTTATTCTAAACTTTTATTCATAAATTATACGATGAGGAACACGTATACGTAACGCCAGCTTTAAATCTTTAAATAATTTAGCTTCTTAGCCTAATGTGATTGACATGGCTTTAGACAAGAACCAAGTTACAAACTTTTTAGATTCAACCGTACAAGCAGCCAAAACAATTTTGGAAACCGTAAAAGAAGACGGATTAATCCACGTTTTTTCACATTTAGATGCTGACGGGGTTGCGGCGGCTGGAATTATTGGAAAAACCCTGTTTATGCTTGATGCAAAATTCCGAATTAGAATAACTCAATGGATTGACGAAAAAATTGTTGGTGAAATTACTTCAGAGAAGCCGCAACTAATAATTTTCACTGATTTTGGAAGCGGCTACATTGACTTGCTAAATGAGAAGCTTGCAGACTTTAAAATAGTAATTTTGGACCACCACCAGATCATCGGCAAAGAATCAGCCAATGTTGTACATGTAAACCCACATTTGCACGGAATAGATGGAGCGCGAGACATCAGCGGCTCAGGCGTCGCATATTTTGTAGCTAAAGCAGTTGATAAAGATAACATTAGTTTGGCGCCTATAGCTGTGGTTGGAGCCCTCGGAGACATGCAAGACAAATACGACCAACGAAAGCTAGGCGGAGTAAACGAAAAAATAGTTGAAGACGCAACAAACGCGGGGCTTCTAACAGTTGAAAAAGACCTAATATTTTTCGGCAGAGAAACACGTCCCATCCACAGAACCCTAGCATCTACAACTAATCCTTTCATTCCAGGCATAAGCGGCGAGGAAGACAAAAGTTTAGCTTTTTTGGCAAGTTTAGACATTAAACCGAGGCATGGTGAAAAATGGCGGGCTTTGAGGGACCTTTCAGATGAAGAAAAGAAAAGGTTGTGTTCAGCTCTTGCGGATTATTTGCTGTCAAAGGGTTTACGTTATGAAGTGACGAATCTTATTGGACATGTTTATGTTTTAAACCAGGAAGAGCCGTGGACTCCGCTTAGGGATGCAAGAGAATTTGCTGTGCTGTTGAATGCAACTGGCCGTATGGATAGGCCGAGTTTAGGCGTTTCCATTTGCATGGGTGACAGGGTTTCAGCTCTTGAAGAAGCAAACAAAGTGTTAGAAGAGTATAGGAGAGCTATCAACAAGTATCTTGGATGGGTAATGGAGAAACCTGAAAGAATGAAGGAATTGGAGAATATTTACGTTGTTTATGGTGAAAACTTTATAAATGAAAAGATAGTTGGGGCAATTTCATCCATTCTTTCGACAAGCCTTCCCAATCCTGAAAAACCGTTAATTGCGTATGCTAATGTTGAGGAAGATGGTTTGGCGAAAATTTCAGCAAGAACTATTGACACTATGACCAACAAAGGAGTCAACTTGGGTGAAATCATGCAAGTCGCGGCTGAAAAATGCCAAGGAAAGGGTGGAGGGCATAACGTAGCAGCAGGAGCACAGGTTCCAATAGAGAAAATCAGTGACTTCATTGAGATTGTTAACGAATTGGTTGGGAAGCAGTTGAAGGGTGAACACATTGGAAGCGGAAATAATACTGGATTATGAGGAGGCGGAAATTGCGGAAGCCGTTGCCAAAGCAGTTTCACCGGATAATTTCAAAACACCACGAGGCTTATCCATCAAAACAACATGGAGAAAGGAAAAAGTTTTAACGAAAATAAAATGCAAAAGAAAGCTTTCAACATTTATTGCCACAATCGATGACTTGCTTTTTTGCATTTCAACGGCAGAGAAAACACTTCGAATAGCAAAAAAGCTTAAATGAAAAACCTTCAGACAGATGCTGAATAAAAACTATTTATCTTTTTCCCTCAAATACAAAGTGTAAATTAACATGTCCAAAACTAAAGGAATACTGGCGCTGATGTTGGCTTTTCTAAGTGTGTTTTTTGGTTTCCAATATCGCGAAACTCTCACCGATGCGCGCTAAGCTTTGCATGTTCACCATTTAAATAGCTAGAGGTATCCTTGCCATTTCCTCCTTAAATACCCGAAGTAAAGCCTCTCGAACGCGCTCCCTTTGTATTGCTGCGTTAAGAACGACCGTGAAACCAACATTTACGCATAAATAAGTTTAATACAGCGTGTGAATTATGAAGGATGTGCAAAAAGCGCTTTTTGCACTAAATAGTAAAGGGAGTTGAAAAAGGCAATGTCTGGAAGAGAAACGTATAAGGCAGTCTGTGCCGAGTGCGGAAAGGAATGCGAAGTTCCCTTCAAACCTGACGGAAGCAGACCGGTATACTGCCGAGAATGTTACGCTAAACGAAGAAATACAAGGAGATATTAAGCTAACAAGCTAACATCTATCCTTCGTTCACATCCTTTTTCTTTTTTATGTTTTCTTTTTTTGATGCTCTTACCATTAATCATAATAAGCAGAAAGCACACTTCTACACGTTCACTATTGTGTGAGGTTAAGGGCGAGATAATGCCTAGGGATCCGGTATGTGGCGCGATTCTAGATGACAAGACATCGAAATTTAAGATCACTTACGAAGGGGAAACGTATCATTTCTGTAGTTTGACTTGCAAGAAAAGATTTAAAAGGAATCCAATGAAGTTTGTAAAATGAGCAGAATTTTCCTAAAAATAAATAGAAGAAAATTCATAAACGCAATTTTGTCGCGTAGCAACTTTATCGTAAGGTTAAATAGTTGATTTATGGCTAAATTAGAGGGTTAGACCCTAATTATAGGGCATAACTATCTGTGAGAAAGATGTTGGACATTAAACTCGTCCGTGAAAATCCAAAGCTCGTACGGAACAATTTGATGAAGAGGGGAGACCCTGAAAACCTAAGGATGCTTGATGAACTAATTGATTTTGACCGGAAATGGCGGCAACATTTGACAGAATTGAATGAGCTCCGCCATGAAAGAAGGCTTATAACAACAGAGATTGCAGCGTTGAAAAAGAAGGGAAAAGATGCAAACAAAGAACTTTCGAAGGCAAAAAAGATTGACACCGAAATCACAGCGTTAGAAAAGCAGGTGAACGAGTGCGAACAGAAAGTGCACTATTATCTTATGCGGCTTCCAAACCTTTTACATGAGTCGGTTCCAACGGGCAAGGATGAAAACGATAATGTTCAAGTAAGAAGTTGGGGCGAAATACCCAAATTCAGTTTTCTCGTCAAAGACCACATAAATTTAGGCTTAAGCCTTGACATAATGGACATTGAAAGAGCTGGAAAAATTGCAGGAGCCAGATTCTTCTACCTAAAAAGAGAAGGCGTCTTCCTAGATATGGCTTTAATGAACTTTGCCCTAGAAGAAATGGTTAAGAAGGGCTACACGCCAATAGAACCACCTTTTCTAATGAGACGAGAACCCTACGAGGGCGTCGTAGCAATAAGTGACTTCGAGGATGTCCTATACAAAATTGAAAAAGAAGACCTATACCTAATTGCGACTTCAGAACATCCAATGGCAGCAATGTTCATGAATGAAGTGTTAAAAGCAGAAGATTTACCGCTCAAACTTGTTGGAGTAAGTGCAAACTTTAGAAAAGAAGCCGGAGCACACGGCAAAGATACCCGAGGAATCTTCCGAACTCACCAATTCAACAAGATTGAACAGTTTATTTTCTGCAAACCAGAAGACTCATGGAAAATGCATGAAGAACTTATACAAAACGCGGAAGAACTTGTTCAAAAACTAGGTCTGCCTTACCGCGTTGTAAATGACTGTACTGGCGATATCGGAACAGTTGCCGCTAAAAAATACGATATAGAAGCTTGGATGCCTGCACAAAATGCCTTTAGAGAAATAATTTCATGCAGCAACTGCACAGACTACCAAGCCAGAAGGTTAAACATAAAGTATAGAGAAAAAGAGGGCGAACCGCCTAAAGGGTTTGTGCACACATTGAATTCGACAGCTATAGCTACTGGCAGAACAATCGTTGCAATACTTGAGAACAATCAGCAAAAAGACGGTTCAGTCGGTGTTCCTGAAGTTTTAAGAAAATACATGGGCGGTATCAAGAAAATAGAGCCAAAACGGTAAAACTTTTAATACTCTGATGCGAATTCTCAAGCTACATTTGGAGGATAAACTTGTCTTCAAAAACGAAGCGTGTAAGAGATAGATGGCGAAGCAAATCGTGGTATACGGTGTTAGCTCCATCATACTTCGGAAACGTCGAGTTAGGAGCGATACCAGCCGATGAGCCGGAAAAACTGATTGGAAGAGTAATCGACTCAACACTTTACGATGTTACAAACGACTTTGCACATCAATACTTGAAATTGTATTTTCAAATAACTGAAATTGATGGCAAAACTGCTAAAACAACGTTTAAAGGACACGAATACTCGCGAGATTATCTACGAAGCTTGGTCAGAAGAAGAACAACAAAGATTGATGGACTGTTTAATATAACCTTAAAAGATGGACATAAACTGCGGGTGGCAGTCTCCGCTTTCACGCTCTCAAGAGTTAGGACATCACAAGAGAGAGACATACGCGTCATCATGGATAGAATTATTAAAGAAAAAGCTTCAACGCTGACACTGGACCAATTTGCACAGGAAATGGTTCTTGGAAAAATAGCGTCAGACATATATAACGAAGCTAAAAAGATAGCTCCACTACGCCACATCGGCATTAGGAAATCAAAGCTTGTAACACAATTGGCACAGTTGCCACTGCAAAAGGCTGGATAAACTAGCTTTTTAGAAGGTTTTTAGCGTATTCGTAACCTTTTTCAAAAGCCGTTAGATTCAGTTCTTCAGTACCTTTAGGTATATTTGCTTTAACTGATTCTTTGACAGCATTTTTATCTAATATGCCCGTGATAGCTACAAAGGCGCCTAACATGACGATGTTCGCAACTATTTTTCTTTCCAGTCCTTCGGCAATTTTTGTGGCAGAAATTCGAAAAACTTTAACGCTTCTTAATTCTTTCTCGTGGGGAATCATGTCAGGGTCCATAATTATTATTCCGCCTGGTTTAATGTTTTCAGCGTATTCATTGTAGGCATGCTGAGACATCACAATTAATACGTCGGGTTCGACTACTTTTGGAAAATCTATCTCCTCTTCAGATATCACAACCTCAGATTTGCATGCCCCACCCCTTGACTCGGGACCGTACGACTGCGTTTGAACAGCATTTTTTCCGCTATAGATGCATGCTGCCGCAGCTGTGATTATTCCGGATTTAATTATTCCTTGCCCACCAAATCCTGCAAATCTTACTTCAACTCGCATACTCTTTCACCAATTCTCCCGCTTTCGTATTAATTTGAGCTATTTTTTCATGGAGTAGTTTTTCGTAGCTTGGTTTTGCTATATCCACAAATTCGCCTACAACAATTTTTTCAGAAGTGATTTCTGCTTTGGCTGGATCTGAAAAATGTTCTACCACTGAAGCCCTTTTGAACCATTCCATCATTTCAAGTCCTGTTCGCATTTTGTTGTGGCGACCGAAAATTTCAGGACAGGGCGTAACCACTTCAATGAAGCAGAAACCTTCTTTTTGCAGCAATTTTACAATGGATTGTGTTAGTCTTCGCGCATGCAAAGTTGTCCATCTAGCCACAAATGTGGCGCCTGATGCCGCTGCCAAATGGGCAAGGTTGAAGGGATGCTCGATGTTTCCATAGGGGGTTGTAGTTGTTAATGCTTCAAGCGGTGTTGTTGGACCCTGCTGTCCACCAGTCATTCCATAGTTGAAGTTATTTGCGCAAATCACTTTGACGCCTATGTTCCTCCGTGCAGCATGTATAAAGTGGTTCCCACCTATTGCAAACAGATCGCCATCTCCACTTATAATCACGACATCAAGCTCTGGATTTGCCAATTTTACTCCCGTTGCAAAGGCTATTGGACGCCCATGCGTTGTGTGAAATGAATTTACGTTTGTGTATCCAGCCGCGCGCCCAATACATCCTATACCTGACACAACCACGAGTTTGTTCAAGTCTATTTGCAGCTCGTCTATTGCTTGAATGAAGCAGTTGAGGATGATGCCGTTACCACAACCTGAACACCATATGTGCGGCATCATTGCCTCTCTCAAATACTTTGACAACGGATGCACCATTTCTTCAACCATTAAATATTCCTCCTTATTGCTTCAAGAATCTCCATTGGAGTGTGTGGGTCTTCACCTAACTTTGAAAGAAAAACCACAGGAGTTTCTTTTGCTGACCTTTCAACTTCTCGCACTAATTGTCCACAATTCATTTCGGGAACAACTATTTTTTTTGCTTGTTGGGCGATCCTTGCTATGGTTTTTTCTGGGAACGGCCATAATGTGATTGGACGCAGAAGACCTGCCTTTATTCCCTCTTCTCTAGCCTTTCTTACAGCGCTTAAAGCGGCTCTAGCAACTATTCCATAAGCAACAACAACCACATCCGCATCCTCCAGCATAACTTCTTCAACTCTTATTATCTTGTCCGCGTTTTTCCGTATCTTATCACAAAGCCTCCTCACAAGCCTCTGCTGGACTTCTGAACTTTGCGTTTGCGGATAGCCATGTTCATCATGTGTTAAGCCTGTAGCGTGAAAACTGAACCCGTCACCAAAGCAGGCCATGGGCGGAACCAGATCGTCATCAGGCATGAAAGGCATGTATTTTTCTGGTGGAACATTCGGCTTTTTGCGATTCACTATTTTCATTTTTTCAGCCGGTGGGATTACTACTTTTTCCCACATATGCGCAACAATTTCATCCGCCAACAATATGGTTGGAACCCTGTAGGTTTCAGATAAGTTGAAGGCTTCAACAGTCAAGTCGAACATTTCTTGAACAGAAGAAGGAGCCAATGCTATTATTTCATAATCTCCATGAGAACCCCATTTTGCTTGCATCACATCCTGTTGCCCAGGCAACGTTGGCTGACCAGTGCTCGGTCCGCCACGCATAACATCCACAATTACACAAGGAGCTTCTGTCATAACGGCTAACCCTATGTTCTCTTGCATGAGACTAAAGCCTGGTCCAGACGTCGCTGTCATTGCTTTTAAGCCAGTATAGGAAGCGCCGATTACAGCCGCTATGGACCCAATCTCATCCTCCATTTGAATGTAAATTCCACCAATTTCAGGCATTCTTTGAGACAAATGCTCAGCAATTTCAGTTGCCGGAGTAATAGGATAACCTGCAAAAAATCTGCAGCCAGCAACTATTGCCCCTTCTGCACATGCAACATCGCCATTCATGAAATGCGCGCCTGTAAGCACGGTTTCTTTTTTAGCCATACCTAGCATCCCTCTTTGCATGGTTTTTCAACAACGAAAATTGCAAAATCTGGACAAACTGCAGTGCAAAAACCGCAGATAATACACTTGTCTTCATCAACAATCTTAGGAGGATGAACACCCCTCACATTTATTTCTTCCGACTCTTCCAAAACCTTCTTGGGACAAAATTGTATGCAAAACCCGCATCCCTTACATTGGTCTTTAATTATGTGGATTTCCGCTTTTGGAAGTTTTACTTTTTCACTGTCAAGTGGTGTTCGCCAAAGTCTTACGGGCATAGTTAACTACCCTCACCTAAGGCTTTTTCAAAAACTTTTTTGGCGTTCTCTATCTCCTCTCGAGTAACCTTTTCCACCAGTGCTTGCATTTCACGGATTTTTGAAGCAAATCTTTCGCCTTCCGCTGCTGAAGCCCACAGCAACTGCAGCCTTTCTTTGTTTAATCCTTGCTGCTCCATTTTCTTCCATAAACGTTCTACACGCTTCTGTGTCTGATAGTTAGCGTTTATGTAATGACAGTCTCCCGGGTGGCAACCAGCCACCAAAACTGTTGCTGCTCCTCTTGCAAATGCTCTTTCAACGAATTTTGGAGCCACACGCCCAGAACACATAGTTCTTATTATACGCACACTTGGCGGATACTGCATTCTACTTACGCCTGCAAAGTCTGCGCCTGCATAAGCGCACCAGTTGCAGCAGAAAGCAACAATCTTCTTATCTGCATCATGCTCTGTCACAGCGTCTATTTGTGCGATGATTTGCTCATCGGTGAAGTGGTTTTGGGTTAAAGCACCAAAAGGACATTCTGCAGCGCATGTTCCACAACCGCCGCATGCGGCTTCTATAATTTCGATTCGTTTCAAATCCTTATTCAGAGATAGGGCATTGTATGGACAAACCTTTGTGCAAAGTCCACAGGCTTTACACTTTTCAGCGTCGAAAATCGGGGTGATTGCTTCAACAGTTACTTTGCCCTTAGCCATTAATATGCCGGCTCGAGCTGCAGCTGCACTTGCCTGTGTTACGCTGTCTTTTATGTCCTTAGGAGCCTCAGCGCACCCCGCAAAGAATATTCCGCCTGTAGCAGCATCAACAGGCCTAAGCTTTGGATGTGCCTCCATGAAAAACCCGTCTTGGGTTTTGGAAAGCGTCAACAAGTGTTGTATTATTTCGCTGTCTTTTCTCGGCTCCAAACCTATAGAAAGGATTGCCATGTCAACATTTATCTTATATAGTTCTTTTTGCAGGGTGTTTTCTCCAATAAGCCAAAGATTGTGAGTTTTTCTGTCCTCGATTATCTCGGCTGGAAGACCCCGTATAAATAGGATGCCTTCTTTTCTCGCTCGTGTATAGAGGTCCTCGAAACCTTTTCCGTACGCGCGTATATCAACATAAAAAACGTAGATTTCGGTTTCAGGCCAATGTTCCTTAATTAGTAGGCTATCTTTAATTGTGTTCATGCAACAAACATTGCTACAATATAATCTTCCGTTTTTGTCCGAACGAGAACCCACACATTGAACGAAGGCTACTTGTTTGGGAATCTGCATATCGCTAGGTCTTATTAGGTGCCCGCCTGAGGGCCCGCCTGCGTTGATTAATCTTTCAAATTCAAGCGAAGTTATCACATTTAGGTATTTGCCATACCCATAGTTTGGCAATGCCGATGGGTCAAACACATCTGCGCCTGTTGCCACTATTATTGTTCCTACATCAAATTCTATGGTTTCCGGTTTCATTTCGAAGTTTATGGCTTGCCTTTCACATGCCTTAATGCACTTGTCGCAGACGATTACACCGTCTTTGTTGAGGCATATGTTCATGTCGATTATGTATGTCGATGGAACAGCTTGCGCAAAAGGCGTGTAAATAGCGTGTCTTATGGCTAAACCTGCATCGAATTCATTTGGAGCAATTACCGGACAAACTTTGGAGCAATCCCCACAAGCCGAACAGTCTTTTTTGATGTACAGTGGTTTTTTCAGCACTTTAACATGAAAGTTGCCAATGTACCCTTTCACATCAGCAACTTGGCTGTTAGCCAGCAATTCAATATTTGGATGATGCCCAACATCGGACATTTTAGGCGCAAGAATGCATATTGAACAGTCCATTGTTGGGAAAGTTTTATCTATTCGCGCCATCATCCCGCCGATGCTTGGTTCTTTCTCCACCAAATACACTTTATAGCCTGTGTCAGCCAAGTCCAAAGCGGCTTGAATGCCTGCCACTCCGCCTCCTATGACCAATGCTTTTCGGGTTATCGGCACTTCAATTTCTTCTGCTGGTTGAAGCAGAGCAGCTTTGGCTACGGCTATTTTCACAAGGTCTTTAGCCTTTTCCGTAGCCGCCTTCCGGTCATGTAAATGAACCCAGCTGCACTGTTCACGTATGTTAGCCATTTCAAAAAGATACTTGTTTAATCCAGCGTCTTCGCATGTCTTTCTGAATGTTGGTTCGTGAAGACGCGGCGAACATGACGCTACAACGACACGGTTGAGGTTGTGTTCTTTTATGTCTTTTTTTATTAGTTCTTGTCCTTGGTCTGAACATGTGTATCGATTATCTTGAGCTAAAACGACGTGTGGAAGGGTTGCAGCAAATTTTGCCACTTCTTCACAATCCACAGAACCCGCAATGTTTAAGCCACAGTGGCAAACATAGACCCCAATACGGATTTCTCCGCCGCCTTCCTTAGGGTCTGAATCTTTCTTTTCCACCATTACATTAACCTCCTAACGATTTCAAGTAATTTTCAATGGACTCTGCGGCACATTTTCCAGCTCGGATTGCCTCAATCACCGTTGCCGTTCCTGTAACAACGTCTCCACCCGCGAAAACTCCTTGTAAGCTTGTTTCCATGGTTATAGGGTTAACCCAAACTGTGCCATCTTCACTTAGCTCTA
>CAZNJT010000016.1:23157-24361 GCA_964573475.1 uncultured Candidatus Bathyarchaeia archaeon
GCTTCTTTAACCTCCCATGGATTTGCAGGCATTTCCTCCCTTGACCTGCGATATAATATAGTTACTTTTTCTGCCCCAAGCTTTAAAGCGGTTTTCGCGGCATCTGTGGCAACGTTGCCGCCGCCAATCACAACAACGGTTTTTCCAATTTCCATTTTTTCTCCACAATTAACACCCCATAAAAAGTCAAGTGCGTGAATCACGCCCTTCAAATCTCCACCTTCAATTTTTAACTTTTGACTTTTATGGGCACCCGAGCCAATAAAAATGGCTTTAAATCCTTCCTTCGAAAAATCGTCAAAATTCAAGTCTTTTCCAACCGTTACACCGGTTTTTATTTCTACACCTAAGTCTTTTATGAACTGAACTTCCTTTGCTAAGACTTGCTTTGGTAGGCGGTATTCTGGTATACATTTTCGTAACATTCCGCCCGGTTCCGGAAGAGCTTCAAAAATTGTAACTTTATGTCCTTTCCGAGCTAACTCGTAGGCGACTGTAAGACCAGCAGGTCCAGAGCCTATAACTGCAATCTTTTCTTCAGAGTTTTTGGAGGTTTTTTTCCTTTTTCCCTTCTTTAAACATTCTATATGCATCTGTTCAGTTCTTTCTAAGATTTTATCCCTATCTAGTCCAGCGCGTTCCGGGTGAAAACAAACTAAAGTAGTTATAAGCGGTAAAGGAATGTTTTCCACAATTTTTTTAAGGGCTTTTTCAAGGGGCTCTGTATGTCCATTTTTTATGGCAGTTGTTCGCATGAATAGAAATATTTCAGGTAATCTTAGAGCTTGGGGACAATGTTTATAGCAGCTGTAGCACCAAGCGCAGAACCAAAGCTCATCAGAAGCCAAGACACTTTCAGGATTTAGGAAGATTTTTTCCAGCAGACTCCTTGGATTGTAGTCTTTTCCAAGCAATTCTGCCATTGGGCAGCTTGCTGTGCAGATGCCGCATTCAAAGCAGTATTTTAGTTTTTCAACGTCTAAGAGTCTTTTAATATCTTCCTTGGAGACTACGGTTCTTGCTGTTTCCAAGCATTAAGCCCTCCTCAATATTGGAGTTTCTCCGAGATATAAAAGTTTACAAATGTAAACCCCTACTCTTGGCTTTTAGATTTAGATGAAAAATGGTTTTGGACCAGAATTGGGGTTCTCTGCCTGTACTATAGTGGTGACTATTGCCGTTTGTTTAGTCACGCAAAAATGTT
>CAZNJT010000017.1:0-24274 GCA_964573475.1 uncultured Candidatus Bathyarchaeia archaeon
ACTGCTGTTCCATAAGCTGAGAAGACCGTGGCTGTTCCTTGAAGTATGTCGGCTGTTTCAAAATCCACGCTTAAAACAGCATTTGCACCAATCCTTTTTGCATTTTCAACAAGCCTATTTAACGATTCTCTCCTAGCCTTTTCACACTCAGAAGTATAAGCTGTAACTTCTCCCCCAAAAATTCCCTCAATGCCAGCGACGAATTTTCCGCCAATCCCTCTTGTCCGCACCGTCAACCCGTGAACTGTACCTAAAACCTTAACAATATCGTATCCAAGCAAATCTGGCGTCGTAACAACCATTACTTCACTCATCACGCAAACCTCGAAACTTTAATACTTAACATTATTAATTAGGTTTACTACCAAAACGCCGGATGGACTATGCATGGAAAACATACACACGATTCGAGAGCAATTTCCAATAACAAAAAACAAAGTCTTTTTGAACCACGCTGCGCAGTCTCCGCTTCCAAAGCCAGTTGCAGATGCTGTTCGCAAATTTGTCGACGATTTCTCGAATTTCGGAACAACTTCGATTGAATGGAACGACGGCGGAAAACCCTTCTTCGCAAAACTAATTCGAGCTAAACCAGAAGAAATAGCCTTTGTCGAAAACACTTCCGTAGGCTTAAATATCGCTGCAAACGTGCTCAATTATCCACGCGGTTCAAAAATCGTCACAACAGATTTGGAGTATCCCTCAGTGGTTTATCCTTGGCTACGCAAAAGCCTAGGCGTAAAGGTTCATTACGTGAAAAATATAAACGGAAAAATCTTATTAAAGGATATGGAGAAGGCTGTTGATGACAAAACCGTGGCTGTAGCAGTAAGCCACGTCGAATACGTTAACGGTTTCCGCCATGACTTACGAGCCTTAAGCGAAATAGCCCACAAACACGGAGCCTACCTAATCGTTGACGCAATTCAATCCGCTGGCGCCATGCAAATAGACGTCAAAAAAGATGACGTTGACTTTCTAACAACTGCATGTTACAAATGGCTTCTAAGCCCGCCCGGAGCAGGCTACCTCTACGTCAAAGAAGAACTTGTAGAAAAGTTTGAGCCGCCGTTTGTTGGCTGGGCAAGCGTAAAGCAAGAAGTTTTTGATACAATAGACTTTTGGGACATTTGGAATCTAAGGCTTTCAGAAACTGCAAGCCGCTTTGAAGTTGGTTCACCAAGCTTCATAAGCCTCACAGGCGCAACAGAAGCACTAAAAATGCTGTTAAATTTTGGCATAGAAAACATTCAAAAGAGAATAATGAAGCTAACAGACCATTTAATAGAGTCTGTTAAGAGTTTAGGGTTGAAACTGCAAACACCAGAAGAACCACAATATCGCTCAGGCGTAGTCAACTTCAAAGTAGATAAACCGAAAGAAACTGCCGAAAGCCTAAACCGCAAAGGCATAATTGTTTCCGCTAGGGCTCATGGGTTAAGGGTTTCACCACACTTTTACAACACAGAAGAGGAAATTGACAAGTTTATGGAAGAAATCAAAAATGGAGAAAAATGACTGGACTGCAGTAGTGTTCTAAGATTGCCCAAGCAGGAAAGAAGAAGCCTTATGATTGTTGTAGAGAAGGTTGTTGAAAACAACAAACAACGGGTAATTGATTCCCTTAGATTAGATGTCATAAGGCATGTTTTCGCCTTTTACGACATTCAACATGAACCAGAACACACAACCATGTATGCCGCTTTTGAAGACAATGTCCTAAAGGGATACATTCTCATCTACACGGCTCTAGATTTTCCAAGCGTAATCTTAGAATGCGAAAATGACACAGCAGAAAAATTGATTGAATATGCACCCGAGAACCACTTCATCATGCATGTCCCACCTAATCTTCTACCGATCATAGAAGGCAAGTTTCCAAACGCCAAAAATTACGTTGAAGATTGGATGCTAGTTAAGAAGGGACACGCAAACTTTTTCAGATCTGAGCATGTGCATAAATTATGCTCTGAGGATGATGCTTCTAGACTTGCTATTCTTCTTTCAAGCCGTGAAGACCGCCCAAAAAGGACAAAGAAATACATGGATTGGATCAGTAAGACGCCAATCTACGGAGTTTCCATAAACTCAGAATTAGTCTCTTACGCTGGTTCTTTTCTGCAGTTGCCACAAGTTTGGATGATAGGCGGAGTTTACACGCACCCAAACCACAGAAACAAGGGATATGCAACACTAGCCACCTCAGCTGTGACAGAAGAAGCTTTAAAAAATGCAGAAACCGCAGCTCTATTTGTAAGGTCGGACAATTATCCAGCCATCAGAGTTTATGAAAAAATTGGTTACAAAAAGATAGGCAAAAAACTTTGGGTAGACGTAGGAACTGGGCTTAAGCCTTAAAAGCTAATACTCGCTGATGAGACTTATTTCTGGAATTTCTTGGATCTGTCTGCCATTGCCTTTTTCGGATAAAATTTCAAGTTGAGAGATTTTGCACGTTCCAACAATGTCTTCTTTGTTTTCGCTGATTATGCTTGCAAATTTGCTGTTTCCCGCGTAGATTTTCACCCTTTTTATTGGCGCGTTTAGGGGTTTTCTCTTTTCAGCTTTTTCCCGCCTAATCTCCGTTATTACAGCCATTACCAATTCGCCTTTCTTCTCAGCTTCTTCATCTATTTTTCTAAGGTCTGGCTTCGGCCAAGGCGCCAACTGCAAGGTTTTCTGCCCAATGTCTTCAGCATACATCGTTTGGTAAATTTCCTCTGTTATGTGAGGCGTTATTGGAGCTAACAGCTGGATTATGCGATGTAAAACCGTGTAAAGCGTGAATTGAACCCCCCTCCTTGTTTCCTCTCCATAAAGCTCAGGCTTGTAAAGCCTATCCTTAACCGCTTCAATGTACTGATCACAGAATATATGCCACGTGAAGTTGCGCAAATCCTCTATGGCTATGTTGAATTGACATTTTTCTAAGGCATCGGTGACTTTTTGCGTCAGTTTTTCAGCCTTGCCGAGAACCCACTTGTCTAAAAGCTGCAACTCACATTTTCCGCCAACATCGTAGTCTTTTAGCTGAGTGCTAACGAATCGCGCCGCATTCCAAAGCTTAGTTAAGAAACGTCTTCCATACTCGACATCTGGCCAACGGAAAGGAATATCCGATCCGGTGGCACCACCGGCTGCAGCCCATTGTCTGGCAGCATCCGTCCCATACTTGTCTAACACCTCTGGTGCTGCAACATAGTTTTTGAGGGACTTACTCATCTTTCTGCCATCTGAACCCAAGACCATGCCATTGATGAGGCAGCTTTTGTATGGTTTTTCATCGAACAAGGCTAGGTGTCTAACCATCAGATAATAAGCCCAAGTTCTAATGATGTCTATGCCTGAAGGGTGCAAATCCGCTGGAAACAGTCTCCTCCAGTCTTCGCGGTCTGGCCAACCAGCATGCACTGCACACGAAATGGAAGAGTCCATCCACGTGTCGAAAACATCTCTTTCCGGGGTAAATTCTCTGCCGGCGCACCTTGGACACTTGTCTATTCTTGGCTTTTCAAGTTTCGGGTCTATTGGAACCCATTCTTCTTTCGCTACTATTATTTCACCGCAGTTTTTGCAATACCATATGGGTATTGGCGTTCCGAACACACGTTGGCGGCTTATCACCCAGTCCCAGTCAAGGGAACGCGCCCAATCTACTAAGCGGGTCTTCATGTAATCAGGATACCATGCTATCTCGTTAGCGGTCTTTTCCACTTTGTCGGTTAAAATTCGAGTTTTCATAAACCACTGCTTGCGTTCAAGAATCTCAACTGGAGTCTCACATCGGTCGCATACGCCTATTTCTTGCTTAATCTTTTCAGTTTTTTGCAGCAACCCAGCAGCCTCAATGTCTTTAACTATCGCTTCCTTTGCCTCGCTTATTGTTAATCCTGCGTATTTGGCTCCATTTTCGTTTATCTTCCCGTTCTCTGTTAAGATTGTTATGACTGGAAGCTTATGCTTAATCACGGTTTTTACGTCTTCCTTGTCGCCATATGTGCATATCATAACCACGCCTGTCCCAAATGAGGGATCAACGTTTTCGTCGGGAATTATCTCAACTGTGCGGTTCACAATGGGGACGATGATTTTTCTGCCTACGTAATTTTTGAATCTGTCATCCATGGGGTTTACTGCAACGGCGACGCATGCAGGTATGAACTCTGGACGAGTAGTGGCTATCAGCAAATAATCACGGCTATTTTCTAATGGAAACTTGATGTAGCGCAGCGTCCCCTCACGTTCCTCATAGTCCACTTCAGCATCTGCAATAGCTGTTTCACAGCGGGGACACCAGTTCACCGGATGCGTACCCTGATACATGAAGCCTTTATTGTATAAGATTATGAAGCTCAGCTGGGTGCGTCTCCAATAATCAGGATCCATTGTGCGGTATTCGGTTGTCCAGTCAACACTGCAGCCTAGGCGTATTACTCCCTCTTTCATCATTGTAATGTACTTTTCAACCAGTTTCTCGCATAATTTTCGAAACTTGTCTGGTGGTATCTCCCTTTTCCGAATGTTATTTTCTATTTCCACCTGAACTTCTATACCCAAACCGTGGCAATCCCATCCCTGAGGAAAATAAACATTGTAGCCCATCATGCGTCTGTAGCGAGCTACCATGTCAAAGTATGTCCAATTTAAAACGTTCCCCATGTGAAATTCGCCTGAAGGATAGGGCGGCGGAGTATCAATACTGAAGGTTGGGCGTGCCTTGTCTTTCCAGTCAAAGCGGTAAACGCCCATCTCTTCCCATTTTCTCTGCCACTTCTTTTCAATTTCAATAACGTCAAATTCCTTAGGCAGCGGCTTCATTTTGCAACATCCCAATATGCTTAGACTTTAGGAAAGATAAATATACAACTAAATAACGATTACCCTACCTAAGGTTTAGGGGAGCTGGGCTGTGACCTGGCTGAGAGGACGGCTGAAACCGCCGTCGACCCTTAGAACCTGATCCGGGCAATGCCGGCGGAGGGAAAAACCATGAAGAAAAGAAAAACTCGTCCTAAAAAATTGGATTTAAAGCTACCTCCCGAATGGGGAACAGAACCAGTACCATCAGACAAGAGAATTTTGGGGTCACTTGATTACTTCGTTTTATGGTCAAGTCTGGCGGTAGGTTTGCTTGTGCTTCAAGCCGGCGGTTTGCTTATCCCTGGTTTATCTATGATTGAGGCAACTTGTGTTGCTGTAGTAGGTTCGCTAATAGGTTCTCTTATGTTAGCATTGGCTGGTGGTTTAGGAAGCAAGTATGGCATACCAACAATGGTTAGTTTAAGAGCAGTTTTGGGACTAAAAGGTTCGTACATACCGACAGTGCTCAATACAGTTCAGCTGGTTGGTTGGGCTTCATTCGAAATATTCATAATGGCTAATTCCGCTCAACTCATTACGGGCCCATTTTTGGGTTCATATACCTTGTACTTCTGGATCATTGTCTTTGCTGTTTTGTGCATATTACTATGCATTGGAGGCCCTCTGATGGTTGTAAGACATTGGCTGGAGAAATTTGCAATATGGTTCACCATGGGGAGCGCAATTTTCATCACCTACAGCATTCTTACAAAATTTCCCCAACTTTTTACAGTTCAAGGAGACGGTTCCTTGCCAATAACATTAGCTTTGGATCTTGTCATAGCAATGCCAATATCATGGTGGCCACTAATATCAGACTATAACAGGTTTTCCAAAAGTGAAAAAGGAGCCTTTATAGGAACGCTGACAGGCTATACTTTCGCAAACACTTGGTTCTACATTTTGGGTGCTCTGCTTGTTTCGGCTTACCCTGGGGCAAGTATAATCTCCTCAATAGCTTCTATTAGTTTTGGAGGTTTCGCCCTAACATTACTGTTGGTAGATGAAACGGACAATTGCTTTGCTGACATCTATTCTGGAGCAGTATCCGTGCAAAATGTTTCTCCCAAATCTAAACAGTTGAAAATAATTGCTGGAATCACGGTGATAAGCGTTATATTGGCAGTCTTAATACCCGAAAATTGGCAGGCAACCTACGGAACGTTTCTCATATACATAGGTTCTGTTTTTGTACCTTTACTTGGTGTTCTTTCAACAGATTTTTACATTACCAAGAAAAAGCAATACAATTTAGAAGAGTTCTATTCTTCTGTAAAAGGTTTTAGAGTCAAGCCTATAATTTCTTGGCTTTTAGGAGTCCTAGTTTACATCATATTCTACAATTATACAAGCTTTGGCTCAAGCATACCATCCTTTATATTCTCAGCCATTGCACTTTACGTGCTCGAAAAGGTGACTTGAAATGTTCCAAATAGGAAAGGTGAAAGGCAGAGTTCCAGTTGCGATTACGATTGCTGGAAGCGATTCTGGAGGAGGCGCTGGAATACAAGCAGACCTCAAAACTTTTGCTGCTGTGGGCGTTCACGGTACAACGGCGATCACGTCTATCACTGCTCAAAACACTTATTCTGTCACAGCCGTTGAAGACTTGAAACCCGAAATGATTCGAATGCAAATAAGAGCTGTTGCTGAAGATTTAGGCATCGACGCTGGAAAAACGGGAATGCTACATACTGAGGAAATAATCAAAATTGTTTCCTCAGAAATTTCAAAATACAAGTTTCCATTGGTTGTTGACCCAGTTATGATTGCCAAATCTGGAGCACCCCTCTTGAAACCCGAAGCCATAGAAGCACTAAAAAAATATCTTCTACCAAGAACCACAGTCATCACGCCTAACAAATTTGAGGCAGAAAAACTTTCTAATACAGAAATTAAAAATTTAAAAGATGCTGAAGTTGCCGCCAAGAAAATTTCCAATTTCGGACCAACAGCTGTTGTAATTAAGGGCGGACACTTGGCAGAGGAGGACGCAGTTGACCTTCTTTATTATAGAGAAAAGATAACAAAGTTTAGCGCTCCCAAACTTGATGTCAAGACTACCCATGGAACGGGGTGCAGCTTTTCAGCAGCCATAGCCGCTGGACTTGCCAAAAAAATGGATATACCAGCAGCAGTTGAAAACGCGAAGAAAATTGTGACTTTAGGTATAAAGTTTGGACTGAACATCGGAAAAGGTTACGGACCTGTAAATCCGATGGCTCATCTTTACCGTGAATCTTCAAGATACAATGTTTTGATGAATTTGGAAAAAGCGAAAATTTTAATCGAGGCAACTCCGGAAATTGCAATGCTTGTCCCTGAAGTTGGCATGAATATTGCCATGGCAATTCCCTATGCAGAAGGCATTAATGATGTGGCTGCAATAGATGGCAGAATTGTAAAAACATCTGAAGGCGTTAGAGCTGCTGGCAATCCGAAGTTTGGATGTTCTTCTCATCTAGCCAAATACATAATTGAAGTGAATAGGCATGACGAAAGGAAAACGGCGGCAATTAACATAAAATTCTTAGACGATATTCTAAAAGTTTTAGAAAAGTGGGATATGACGATTTCCCTCTATGATCGCAGAAAGGAGTCTGAGGAAATAAAAAGGGTTGAAGGAATGACCATACCTTGGGGAGTAAAGGAAGCAATTAAGAAAGTGGGGAAAGCTCCAGATGTGATTTATCATAAAGGCGATGTCGGTAAAGAACCGATGATAGTGATTTTTGGCGAGCAAGCCTACGATTTAGCGAAACTCAGTGTGCAGCTTGCAAAGGAGATGGAAAAGAAGTGAGAACAGGAGTGGTGTATATCAAAAAGCTGGCTGTAGTGATTGTGTTCTCCGCTTTAGGCGTGGCCTTATCACCCTTCACCGGGTTTCCGGTTTTCGGCACAATAGCCAACCCAACACAACATATGGTTAATGCAATTTTAGGCGTACTCATAGGCCCACTTTGGGCAGCATTAGCTGCAATTCTAATAGGAACAATAAGAAACATGCTAAGTATCGGCACTGTTTATGCTTTCCCCGGCGGAATACCTGGCGGTATAGTTGTTGGCGTGAGTTATTGGCTTATGAAACGTCTGAAAAGAAGTGAAAAAACACGTTTGACATCGGCCCTCACAGAACCTATAGGGACTTTGTTAATAGGTGTCCCTCTTGCTCTTTTTTTGGTTGCTCCGTGGATGGGGCCTCAAGGCTATTCTGGAAAACTTTTAGATTTAACAGCGAATGAAGGGTCGTTGTTTGCATTCTTGATTTTTGGAGGATGGTGGGCTTTGAGTTGTATTCCAGGAAGCGTTATAGGATTCATCATTCTCTTAATTCTAAAGAGGGTTGGAATAAGTAGGGAAACTTTGTTTGGAGAAAAATAAACAGAAAGTACAATTGAAAAGCAAAGAAATCCGCGGCAAAAAAGTTTTAATATTGGGCGAAACTGGCTCTGGAAAAACTAGACTTGCAGCCAAACTGCTCAGAGAATTTGCGATTCTGATAAATCCTGAAAAAATAACTGTTATTGATTTTGCTCCGCAAAGGGTGGGTGAAATTGGTGGAAAAATAACGGACTATCTGAGCATGCCTAGAGAGATTAAATATCTTTCACCCAAAAATGTTTACACACCTAGATTGGCTGGTAAATCGCCTGAACAAGTTCTGCGTTATGCAGAATTAAACATGAAAAATATGGAACCACTACTTAGAGAGTTTATTCGCAATACCACTGACGTTCTTGTCCTAAATGATGTTACACTCTATCTTCATTCGGGCGAACTAAAAACCGTTTTAAAATGTGTAAAGTTGGCTAAGACCTTTCTAGCCACTGCGTATTACGGTTCAAAACTCGCTAATGATTCAGGAACAGGAATAAGCTCAAGAGAAAGAAAACTGACTGACGAATTAGCTACTTTCATGGACTTAGTTGTTAAAATCAATTCTCTCAGGAAAATTGTAGATGTTCATGCGTTTTCCACGTACAAATCCGATTAAAGTTATGCCTACATCTTTAGCAACGGCAATGCCAGAATCTATTGCAGCGGCCAAAGACGCTACTATTGGTAAGCCAACCCTTGCTGCTTTAAGAGCCATGTCGCCAGTTAACCGCCCACTTAAAGCAAGAAAGCATTCTTTGAAATCAGTTTTGTTTAAGGCTCCAATGCCAATTACTTTGTCAACAGCGTTGTGGCGACCCACATCCTCAGCGAAGGCTACAAGGTTTCCGTTGCTCTTGTAGATGGCTGCGGCATGTACTCCGCCAGTTTTTCTGAAAGTCTCGGCAATAGAGTTTAAGCGGCTGACGCCGTTTAGAATTACTTCAGCTTTTACCTTCAAATTCGACGTAATTTTAGGAAGCTTTCCAGAATATTCGTAGGGTGATGAACTACCGCAGGCGGAAAGAATCACGCGGGAAAAAGGGGTTAAGAGCTTAAGTCTCTTTTCCAAGTCAATATCCGCTTTTAGTTTAACACGGCAAACTCCTTCCCCTTTGAAACTTATTTCATCAATTTCTTCAACCGATTTTACGATTCCTTCGGAAAGCAAATGCCCAACTGCTAATTCTTTCAGGTTTGATGGGGAGCAAAAAATGGTGACATAATAAGTCCTATTCAAGAATATGGGGAGAGGTTTTTCTTCTGTTACGTAATCTGTCATTTTTTGAAACTTTTTAGCTGAAACGTCGACTTTTACAATTTCAACCTTTACCATGCTGATTTGCTCCATTCTATTTCTTCAATTCTGATAGGACGAAATCTACAATTTCGTCGGCAATGTTAACTCGCATAACTGATTGTAAGCCCCTCCATCCAGGCTGACTGTTAACCTCAACGACTAATGGTCCCCTAGGACTTTCTAGGATGTCTACGCCAGCAATTTTGCATTCTATGAGTTTTGCCGATTTAATCGCCATCTCTTCCATACTTTTGTCAAGCCTTATTTGCTCGGGTCGGGCTCCTTGACTGTAATTTGTTTTCCAACTGTTCGCAACACGCCTCATGGCTGCAACAACACGGTCACCAACAACAAACGCTCGGATGTCAGAAAAACCATGGTGCACAAACTCTTGAAGATAGATTACACCGTGATAAAACGTTATCGCACTAGAAATTGTGGAGGCAATTTCTGGATCTTTAAGTCTTGTTGAACCTATTCCTCTGGAACCGAATATTGGTTTGACAACGATATCTCCGCCTAGCTCATTAAAAGCCTTTAAAGCTTCATCAACGTTTTCGGTTACAGCTGTGCGTGGAACAGGTATGCCATTATCCTCCAAAATCGCCAGAAGGTCATATTTATCAACGCAGTGTTCAATGGCTTCGGGTGGGTTTATGACGTATAAGCCTAAGCGTTGAAGCCTATAGAGCATGTCCATTCTGAAAACTATCTCTTCCAGTGAACCTCGTCCAATTGGACGGATTAATAGGGCGTCTAACTCTTCTAGAATGCTGGTGTTGCCAACGTTTAGGTATGGTTTGTATCCAACACGGGCAATCAACTGCGGAAAACTGAAGAATATATGGGGTATGTTGCGTTTGGCTAGTGCTTCTCGAAGCTGGGTTGAACTCCAAGAGTCCCTATTTCGTGTCACAACTCCAATTTTCAAAAATGAACCTTCTTTGCGTTTGAATCTGTGAAAGATGCTACAGGGATTATGTTCTTAAAGTTTCCGTGTAACCGCCAATCCTAAAATTTGTGAACATATGGGATTAGTTGTTCTGCATTTTCAAATTTTTCTGAAAGCCCGACTTCTAAATAGGCGCCGTAATCGTTGAAGTATGGTGGACCTTTCCGCGAAAATAAAGTTAAAACTTTGCCCTTATGATTGATTTTGAAGCCATCCTCGCAGGGTTCATGCCCCCTCATCAAGATTTTAGCGTCAAATCTTCTTAGCATCTGGTTTGTTATGTTTTCGCCAAAGAGTTTACCTGCACCTCTTGGTGATGTGCATGTTCCTTTAATTATTTCGTTCGGGTCGCTCCAAAGCATGTCCTCTAAGAAACTTTGTTTTGGATGCAAGGTGTTAGCATATGCCAAGTCCTCAATTGTTTTGGCTCGAGGTGGTAAGCCTCCATGAATCATTAAGTAGCGTTCTTTAACCAGCACGGCATTGTAAAGACATGCAAATAACTTGCGGATTTTTGAGTATGCTTCTTCCCATTTTTCACCAAATTTTGTTTGAAATTCCAAGGGTAAGTCATGAGGGGAAGCCATAAGATCTTCGGGTCCTTCATGATTTCCGCGCATTAGAACGACTTGCTCTGGGAAAAGGAGTTTCGATTTTAAGACCGTATAGTAGACTTCTTTCGAGTATTCGCCTCGGTCGCCGTAGTCTCCGAGGAAAATTAAAACTGCATCGGTGTTTTTGTTCATTTTTTGTAGGAAGCTGCTTTCTTTCAGAATTTGGATCAGGCTTTCGAGGTCTCCGTGTAAGTCGCCAATTATTAATGCTTCGCCTTGAGGTTTAAGGTTGATGAATCTTCCCAAGATGTTAAAGTTTCCAACTTTTCCATTTTCTTTGCAAAGCAGATGCGTAGTCTCTTCAACCAGCTGGGTAAACTCGCCACATTGGATTTCTAGGGCTTCTTTGACAATTTGTGAAAGGTTTGTTTGCAAAAGGCTGTGCCTCATATTATTCAATGCGAACTCTTCTGTCCATGAAACTGAAAATGTTCTTTTCTATTTGGTTTTTGTGATTTCGGATTTTTTCCAACGTTTCGCTGTAAGCACGTTCTATTGCATTTTTCTCTGATTCGATGCTTTCCCTTCTTCTTTCCAGCCTTTCAAGGTGTTCTTGAAGCCTTGACAAGTCGCTTTTTGTTTCCGCCACTTCTGCTGATGTTGAAAGCTGCCTTTTTCGTGTCATAGATTCAATGCATTTTTGATGAAGACTTGCCAAGGAATTTTTGTTTAGGATTTTGTCTATGGCTTGTTCCGCTTTTCGCTCTTTATCAGTCTTCAGTTTTAGCTTTCCCTCATCCAATGAGCGGGCTAATTTTTGGAGAATCTGCTTTAAAAGTGGATAGCCAGCCTCTTCTGTTGCAAAGGCTTCGAAAGGGTTCTCCAAGTATTGATTGAGTTTATTAAGTTCTTCTGGTGTTAAGCCGCTTCCTCCGCCATGAAGGCTTAGCGATTGCAATTTTATGAAGGGTTTTTGAAGATGCTGCAAACCATGTTTTACTTCCATGCTCAACGCTTCTATTTCTAAATCTATTTGGTTAAGTTGGCCTATTCCTCCTTTACTTTTTAAATCAGCCATTTTTTGATGTGTTTCAGTAATTTCCATTCCAAGCAAAGCCTTTTCACTCTCCGTTTTTGCTTTTTGCTCCTTTAGGTTTACTAGCTGATCTTCAAGGGTTCTGAGCTTGTCGATAAGTTGGAAGGTTTCCTCCAAGGTTTTGGTTTTAACATATTCTTTTGTTAGGAAATTGTTAAGGTCTTTCAGTAATTCCTTGGCTTTTTCGAAAACTGTTAGGAATTTTCTTCTGTCAAGGATGAAGAATGGAGAAACCCTCGGAAACCAATTTCTAACATCAACTTCAGTTACTAAAAATGCCTTTTGGGTTTCTTGAACAAACGCTTGAAAGCTATCATATGAAACATGGTCTGGAACTTTAATCTGGCGCATTCTGTCAAGAAATAGGCGTGCCAGCTTGTTTAAGGCTCTGGCTCTACCATAAGTCTTCATATTCCTTTTCTCAATCTCTTTTCCACTGTTCTCCAGAAGCATTTTAGAAGCATCTGTAAGATTTTCAAGCGTTTTACGCATATCACCAAGTAATTTTTGAGCCTTTGAATGGACTGGAATAAAAATTGAACCAGTCTCGCTTTCAAGCCAACTTTTAACGTTAGCTGAAGAAATTTTTAGGATCTCAGACAATGAACTTCCCAGTAAAAGATTCGCACAAGCCATATTTATTTTTGCGGTTCGTCTAAATACTTTTTTTCGAGTAGCTACTCTTAAATAATGAACTAAGCTAACGTGACCTTGCGTTTCAGGATGAGAGCATGGATGCCAAACAAACTGCGTTTGTTGCCATGATGAGTGCTCTAGGTCTCCTTCTCTCCGCGATTTCACTAAATGTTGCACCATTGTTAACGGCGGTTGGTCAAAGCGGCGCAGCGTTAGACCTGTCCCATATCGCGACCTTTATAGCGGCAATTTTCGGCGGACCCTACGTAGGAGCAATGGTTGGGTTTCTAAGCGGTATTTATTCTGGTTATTATTTTGGTTATGTGATGGGTTCGCTTGGAGTGCTTTCTCTTATAGGAGTGCCATTTGGAAAAGCCTTGACTGGTTTGACGGCGGGTTTTCTTTACAAAAGACTAAAAATAAATAATAGCTCACGGTCTTCCACCATAACTATTCCAATAACACTCATATCCTATATTCCAGAATGCATCTACACCATTTTCTATTTTCTATACATAGTATTATACGTTTATGGAACTGCAATGAGCTTCATGATACCCATAGTCATTCCAAAAGCATGGATAGAAATAACTGTAATGAGCATTATAATGGGTGCCCTTGCAGGAAACATAGGTTTCAAAGAATTCATCCTTAGATTCTTTTACACTCCAAAATTGGAAAAAGCGTATAGTAAACAATAGTAAATTGATCAGGGTTTTGACTCGTTAACGATTCTTGAAGCCGAACGATTCTTCTAACGCTTTAGCGTTTATTTCTCCTCTCTCAAATGTGTTGCCAGTTTTCAAATTGTTAATGATTAGAATTGCTGGTGCGAAGAGGTTTGGGTCGATTTTGTAGAAGTCGTAGTCTGCCTCTTTGAAAATTTCTATGAATAGCTTCCCATAGTCCTTAGAGGCTTTGGACGGCGCCTTCTCCACAATCTCTTTCAGTTCTTCTTCATCTTCGTATTCAATTGCATAGTATGTTATTCCGCCGTAGAGAATTGCATCGTTTGTTCTCGCCATTGCCTTTACAAACTTTGGATGAATAGGCGGAATCGGGGCACATCCCCAAGCATACAAAATCACGTTAGGATCTAATCCAAGCTTGCTCAGCTTGTGGATTCCTGTTTCTATTATTCTTCCTGAAACTTGTGTTGCTCCGGCTATGCTGGCTGTTGGCGTCAGAATCACTGCTAGATTTTTTGATAAGACATGGCAGTCTTTTACAAAGCGTTCCAGTAGTTTCTCTGGAGGATGCTTGTCAGTTTCTAAGACTACAACAGCCTTGTCAAAATCATCTCTATATCCAATTTTTTCGTAGATTTCCTTGGGCTTTAAAGCCAAAGCCCTTGCAGGTCCAGAGCCTATTGCAAAGTAGTCGCCATCTTTTATTTGCCAGCCCGCAAACTGTGAACCTAAAGTTGCGATTACTGGATGGTCTGTGTAAACAAATATTGACGGAAGCTCCAGTTCTCCGTATCGCCTAGGGATTATTTCTGCTTTTCCACATCCTCCCATACAGATTTCGGTTATGATTTTTCCCGCTTGAAATCCTCCCTTAACCTCTATTCCAGCATCCACAATGGTTGCCCCAGAGCCTGTTTTTTCAACCTTCACTCCGTAAAAATCTGGGTTTTCGCATAGTTTATCTAGAAGTTTCCATGCCAGACGATTAACACTTAAGGCTTTTTTCACGGAATTTTCTCCTTAAAGAAGTTTTTCATAATGGTTTAGATGAGAATTTTTCTCTTTGAAGACATAAAGTTTGCCGTTTCCATTTTCCACAAGGTCTCCAAGAAAAAGGTAGAAGGGCCCTTCAACCGTTTCGCCCTCTTCAATTTTAACCTTTTCTTTAACGCTATCTACCGTGAAGGTTGGCAGAACAGACTCCAAAAATCCTCCAACAACAATTTTACCACTAGTCATGCATGCGCCCACTCTTCCTTCAGAATCTTTTTGAACATATATTGTTCCGTCGTGCATCCGTAAACCCGCAAATTGACCCACATTTCCATAGATTTTGATTATGCCCTTTCTTATGTGTGCTCCTGCTTCGTTTCCAACATTTCCATAAACAATTATTTTTCCTCCGTGCATGCCTTCGCTGCTTCCGCGGTATGGAGCACCCAAATAGTCACCAGCATTTCCGTGAATTTCTATTGTTCCACCCTTCATCATTGAACCAGCCCATCCGCCGACGTTTCCATGCGCAACTATTTTGCCGCCTTTCATCTCTTCGCCTAAATGCATGCCAACGTTTCCGTAAATCGTTATTTCTCCGCTTTTCATGCCAACTCCTACTCTTCGCACTTTGCTTACATTGCCCTTTATTGTTATGGCTTCTTTTTCTGGCAAGTTTTCCGTTTTGATTTCCTCAACCTTGAAGAGTTCTCCAAGCTTTTCCTGTTTGTTTCCCTCCCAAATTTTCAGCCCTTCTATTTCTTCGCGAGTTTTGCCTTGGAAAACATCTGGGCTTATGCATTCTGCTGTTACTGGAAACCTAAATTCCTTTACAGAGTATAGGTTTATCATTTTAGACGCTGGCCCTTACAATTAGTGGATTTGAAACTTCAAGATAGTTCTCTGTTACAGGGTAATTTTCGTATTCAACTGTCCAATACTCTCTGAATTTTCTTTTCATTTCGTCGGAAATTTTTGCGGGTTCAGATGTCTGCACATCAAGCCACATGGTGGCGCCTTCAACATGCCTCAGTATTTCTCCGTTTTTGACAACGAGTTTTCCACCTTTAATGGTGTAGCCAGCCCTTTTGAATGCTCTTCTTACAGTCTTATACTTTCTTGAAGGGTCTATTGTTTCTGGGTTTACATTGTATATGGCTATGTCTGCGTCTGCCCCAATTCCTAGGTGCCCCTTACTTTTAAGTCCCAAGGCTTTTGCTTGTCCAGCCCTCGTCATTATTGCAATTTCGTAAAAGCTTAATTCACGATCTATTGACGGAAGAAGACTTCTGCTCTTTGCTCGTGGATTAACCTTTTTTAAAGTTGCTTCTCTGGCTTTTCTGCTCATTAACCAAGCAATAATCTTTGGGTAAGAGGTGAATGGGCCACCGTTTGGATGATCTGTTGTCATAAAAATTTTCCACGGATCCTTAATTAGTAGAGCTAGTTCGAGGCCTATTGACCATTGGATTGCATGGACGTAGCTTTTACGGCGATAACGGAAGGGCACAATTCCCGCGCTTGTTTCAGTTTCAACGTCGTGGTTTACCCATTTATTTCCGCTAAGCTCATGAAGTGTATACTGGAATGGGCCGTCAGCCGTCATGGTCGTTGTGTCCGTAAATATTACTTGACCCATGTCCAAAGTTACATGAGAATGATTATTAACGTAGTTTGCGATTTCCTCTGCGCCAGATTCCAACGTTCTCCAGTCAGAACCCTTGAAGGCACTGAATTGGCAGTGGGTTATGTGAATTGCTGGTTTATTTTCAATGGCTAAGTCCTCAACGCATTTCATAGTTTCTAAAGCGGTTAGATAGTTTCCTGGTTTTCCAAGATTATTTGTGTGGACATGAATTGTGTGGGGCAAGTTTAGGAGCCTGTTCACTTTGCATAGTCCACGGATGATTTCGCGTGGAGTAATGCAGAAATACGGAACTTGATCGTCTAGGCTACTGACGTTGTGGCCAAAACCCCAAGCCTCCAGTCCTCCAGGATTGACAATTTTTATGGCGTATCCCTTCGTCGAACTTATCATCCACGCCACGTATCTTGCGCATTCCTCGATTTTTCCTTCTTTCAAATATTCAAGCACAAACCACCAATCGCCTAGAAGCGGGTAACTAGCCTTATCAACCATGGGAGTATCATTCAATTCTTCATGGGTGTGTTTAGCCTCTAAAGGCGGCATGGAAGGATTCATTATTGTAGTGTAACCCATCCTAGCGTAACGATAGCCAGTTGTAAAAGTTGATGGAATAGAATGACCAACTCCAGACCTTGTTACGGATGTTTTACATTCAAAATCCCTAAAGTGGTCTTCAGGTCTTAGGAGCCTTCCTATATTCACTTCCGAACCAGCAATGTGACAGTGGATGTCAACTCCGCCGGGCATAACAACCATTCCAGAAGCATCTACTTTCCTTGCCTTACGCTCATTGACTCTTTCAACTATTTTCCCATCTTTAACTGCAATGTCCTTTTTTTCGCCATTAACACCACTAATAGGGTCGTAAACGAAGCCGTTTTTTATTAGAAGCTCCATTACGATGCCTCAGCTTGTTTTCTTTTTCTTATTTTTCTAACTTCTGAAAGGATTCTTCTCAAGATTTCCTCGTCTGAAAGCACTCCTCGGGGTGGGTCAACGACTTTTTTGAGGGGAAGTGGCACGTGGTCCATGCGGTAGGCTGTTCCACTTGCCTCTATCCCAACGAATGCTGATGGAAAGACAACGTCAGCCATTTGGGCTGTAGCGTTCAGGTGAGGGTCAATAACAATCAAAGGATTCTTAACTAAATGTTCCACTGCCTTTCTCGGAAAGTTTGCCACGGGGTCCGACGCAACTATTAGGGCTGAGTCTGACTCTTTGCGCAAAAGAACATCAACAGCGGATGTTTCTCCGGGATTATACCGCGGATAGCCCAGCGAAAAGTCAACAGCATAGGGGAAGCCTGTCTGCCACGTAAAAACTGTGTCTGCACCAGTGACATTAAAATGTCCACGCATGGGCATTATGATGAACTTGGTTCGCATATTCAAATCCCGAGCCAAACTGAGAGCAGCGTCTATGTTTCTGAGCTTGCCTCTACTCATCGTCAGTCCAAGTCCAAAGAAAAGCACGCCAAAATTACAGTTAACCATTACATCAGCAATTTCTTCCAAATATTCTATAGGAATACCCGCAACATCGTCAACTTCAACTTCTTGGTCTCGGATTAAAGCTCGTAAAGCCTGTAGAAGCTCGTAATCCTTGTTAGGCTCAACCTGAATGAAATAGTCTGCTATCTCTGCAGTCCTCGTCCTCCTAACATCGACAACTACGAGTTTTCTCCCTTCCTTCAAAAGGGCTGGGTAAGGACACGCATATAGCGAAGACACAGAAAGTTTTTCTTTACGTTGCAGTCTCCTAAGGGCGCTTTCAATTTTTTTCTTAACGTTTGAAGCTTTAATTTTGGTTAAGTAGCCTTTCCATGCGCTTTTCGCAAACCTTCCTTCAGGAAAAGCTGTGTACCTTTCAATATGGCGTGGATGGGCGCTCCACGGGTTGCTTCCCCAATAAATTATGAGGTCTGCTCTGTGCCTGATCTGCCCAAGCGTGGAAGAGGTCATTCCAACATCTTGAGTGCTTAAGGTGGATGGGCCATGACAAATGGTTGAAGTGTTGTCAATTATTCCGTTGACTTCCTCTGCCAATTCGACGCCAACGCGTATAGCTTCGCAGCTTGTGGAGCTCCAACCGTATAATATTGGATAATTTGCTCCGCTAAGTATTTTGGCAGCTTTCTTTATGGCTTCACCAAGTGAAACTTCAACGAGTTCGCCGTTCCTTCTTATAAGCGGCTTCAAAAGCCTATGCCCGCTATAGCCAAAAAATTTCGATTCACACATTGCACAGCCATTTTTAACTTTAACTATTTTCCCATTTTCAACCCTCAACTCTATGTCATCGCATAAACATCCGCAAACAGGACATGTAACAGCCTTAACAACTGGCATACTAGTCTTTCCCAAACTCTTCTTCGAGAAGCTTTTCTAACCCTAAAATAGGTTTGTCGGGAGCAGGCTCAACTTCCGCCGGAATTCCCTTCAATGAAGGCATACCAATGCTATGAGTTTCAGGATTAACCACAGCATTTGCCCATGGACCATACGGAATAAAAATCACACTAGGATGTGGACCTCTCAAAGACTTTACGGCTTTGACGACAACTGAGCCATGTTCTGTTGAAACTTGAACGTTAGTTTTCTCTTTTATTTCAAGCCTCTTTAGGTCTTCGGGATCCATGTAGCAAACTGAAACGCTTTCCACATATTCTTTTGAGGCTTTTCCACGCTCTTTCGCTACACCTTGCTCTATTGTTCTCCCAGTAAGCAATGTTACTCGCAGTTTTGGATTCTCCCCCATTTGTTAACCTCAGCTTGTGGGTTTAACTTGTTGAACACTTATCTACCTTAAATCTTAAACGATTTTGAAAGCTAAACATGTATAATTTAACCTATTAATTTTTACCTCAGAATTTTGTTTCAAATCATGGTCGGTATCCGCTTAGAATGCTTAAAGCCAAAGCAGCCGCAATTATGTCTGCAGTTGTTCCGGGGTTCAAAAGATTACTTGATTTTCTAAGCTCTAAGTCAAATTTGTGGAGACGTTCCTTACCTCTCGAAGTCTCGAGTCCCCCAAGCTTCAAAATCTCCTTTGCTCTTGATGAAACTTCTCGGGTTTTTCCAATGCCAACCTTTCTGGTTATAAAAGTATCGGGATATTCAGCTAGAATCTTCAAAAATGTGTGAATTATGGCCATGTTTAAGTCTTTAGTCTCCCTAATTTGCTCCATTAAATATGGGTAGGCAATGTCAAAAGTTATTGGATAATTGTTTACCCATTCAGAACACACGTTATCATAATTGGAAGCTATTTTAAAGACTTGATAGAGCGAAATATTCTCCTTAAGTATCTTATTTACGGAGTTTGGATCGTTGATGTCGAGTTCTGGAGCCTTGCCGAGTCCGCTAGGGTTGGCGATTTTTATTGCTTCGTAAACGTCAACAGCGTCTTTCGGCGTGGTTGATTCTACGACTAGCTTCACATTTTCCCTTAGCTTTGGAATTTCAAAGCCTTGTTTTTCTTGGGTGAGGGTCATTCCTGCGGCGACTGCGATGGGTGAAAGCAAGATTACCGTGCCAAGCAATGTGTTACCGCCATGCTGCCAAGCATTAATATCTGCTACACAATCCCTTATAATACGCCCCAGCTTTACATTACTGACTTGGACTTCTCCTCGAGAAACAGCAACCCCTCGTTCTGCCGCCAACTCAAAGAAGGGCGCCGCAGCCACAGCCGAAGCAAGAAAATGCTCATAACGCGTACCTTCAAAACCAACAATTAAATTCACATTACCAGGTTTATCGGCACTGACTTCAAAGAGAATAGCCAACTCTAGACACTTTGAAATGTTCTTAGCCTTCTCACATGCATATATTTGCAAGGACATTCCCCCGCATACATCATTGACACGGAAAGTTTTATTAACGTTGTGTAAAAAAATACACGGCAACGAAATTAATTACAAAGGGACTGTACAAATGAAATTATCCGCACAGAATGTTGCTCTAATGGCTGTCTTTGCGGCCTTGTATTATGTTCTTTCGTTAATAACCCCTTATGTTCCAGCAGTCGCCATTCCTGAAATCAAAATAAGTTTGGAAGCTCTCATTGCTTCTATATTTGGTCTTATTCTAGGTCCTTATTTAGGTTCACTAACAGCCTTCGTTGGAACCTTTGTTGCATGGACCTTGCCGCCAGGAAGCATGAACCCATATGGCATGCCGTTTTTACTGTCACCACCTGTAAATGCTCTAGTGACAGGATTAATTTACTACAAAAAATGGAAAGCTGGTTTTCTCGTGTTTGGTCTTCTTATAATCGCTTTCTTGTTTACACCACCAGTGCAGCCTCTTCCTGAAAATTTCCATGTGGGAATAGCTGTTCTGTGGGACAAAATTATCGCGTTACTACTCATCTTACCTTGTGTAAAATTTACCAAGCGACTATCCACTTCGGAAACTTTGCCTTTTCTTTACTTTTTTCTGACTTTTATTGGAAATCAAGCTGACAACATGTGGGGTTCGCTTGCCTTTGCAATACCTGTGGTTTATGAAGGAATTTTTGGGTTGCCACTGGATACTGTCCGTTTTCTCTTTGTGGTCAGCCCCTTCGTATATCCGGCCATTAGATTAGTACAAGCTGTGATTGCAACAATTGTCGCTGTACCGCTAATGAAAGCACTCAAAGGTACCCATTGGCTTTGGCAAGAGACAACCATCCTATCACCTTAATTATTTGAAACAAGCTAAAATGTAAAGAGCGGAGCTTTTATGCAGATGCAAGAAGGTGATTTGCTCAAAACAAAAGACAATATCATTTTCGACGTTAAGGGCCTTGTTCATCCTCCGGGTAAGGTAATTGCTTTTCCTCGTTTCATTCTAAGCCCTTCTGGCAATCGTGTGCATGAAGGCAACATGTACAAGAAAGTTTACAGTCTTTCTACACGTTTCAAGTTTCTGGAGCAAAATTTTCCGCAGTACATAGTCTATGACCCTGTCTTTGACGAAAAGCTTTGTGAGGTCCCATTAGAAAATGTGAAGCATTATTATAAACCGATTAACCGTTTGAAGGAACTCCGACGCAGTAAAAAACTAGACGGGTTAGAAGAAGATGCACTGGAGCTTCTCGAACTTCTAAAAGGTTACGCGAACGTGCCGTGGAGCAAAATAGGAGTTTCAGGTTCGCTTCTTGTTAATTTGCACACGCCAAGTTCTGACATTGACCCTATTGTTTATGGCTCTCAAAATTGTCTAAAAGTCTATTCAGCTTTACAAAGCATGTTGAAAAATGCAGATGCATCCATTAAACCATACACCCGAGAAGACTTGAAAGCTTTGTTTGATTTTCGTTCGAAAGACACTTCCATGAACTTCGAGGACTTTGTACGAGTCGAATCCAGAAAAGTTTTGCAAGGCAAATTTAAGAGCAGAGATTATTTTATTCGTTTTGTGAAAGATTGGGATGAAATTGATGAAAAGTATGGAGACATCCATTACAAGAATGTTAGCTATGCAAGAGTTAAGGCAGTTGTAGAAGATAATTCGGAGGACATTTTCACACCGTGCACGTATAAAATAAAAAATGTTGACGTTCTTGATGGAGTTCACTTTCCAATTGAAGAGATAGCTTCTTTTCGCGGAAGATTCTGCAAACAAGCCAGAAATGGCGAAGTTGTCATCGCACAGGGTAAAGTCGAGAAGGTTAGGGATAGTAGGCAGAATAGAGAGTATTTTAGGCTCCTTCTTGGAAGCAAGCCGTCAGACTACATGATACTAGGCTGATGTGACTTTCAAAACTTGCTCGTAATACCTCGGACAATATGTTAACACTATTTGGTGAAAACTGCCCTTTGAAGTTGTAGCTTCTTCCAAGTTTCCCTCAACATAAACCACCTCATCCTTTTGCGCTTGTAGCCGAAACTCTTCCATATAAGAAACAATGCGAATAGCTTCCCTAGCATCTCTTGTTCCATACAGAATTTTTATGGGTTGAATACTGTAAACTGACGGAATAAAAGGTGCATTCTTGTCTTCACTTATGCGTGCGAACATTTTAGCCCAGCCTTTCTGCACGATTTTTGTTTTAGCAAAATTCTCATATTCGATTTCTTTCCAATCTTTTATGGGCTCGAACTCCGTTTTGATGAAACTTCTACTTTTTTCGTCATTGAATAACGCATAAATCAATTTTCTCTGCTGATGCCGCACAAACTCTTTTGGAGTATAATTTTTGAATCTCCAATGCTTTCCTTCGATTGATTTGGCATTTTCAAACTCATTCCGAAAAGGCGAATGCTCATCCTTATACAACTCTAAAAGTGTTTCACGCAATTTTGCCATGTTTCTGCTGCCGTAGATAATTAAGTCTATGTCAGAGAAGCTTGGATGATAAAAACCATGAAGCATAGAGCCAAAAACACCAAAATTGGCTATGGACAAGCCAGAGTGTTTGGTTACAAATTCCAGAACTTTTTGCAAAGCTCCGAGAAGCTCATCGTGGACTCTCTTATTAACTAATTTTTTAAGCATCTCATCGGGTTTTCGTACTTTCATGATGTCATTGACTTTAACGCCCACGACATCCCTACCAAGTACTTCGAGGAAAATCATGTATTGTGGAAAACTGTTTTTAATAAACCTCCAACCCTCATCATCATAAAACTTGTAGAAAACACGCTTTCCCATGCTTCTAAATGCCTTCGGATTGTTTGACGTAAATATTTCACCGGGCGCATATTCAGCATCACAGATATACGCGTTAGGAGGGTGCGAATAACCGAAAACACGGAAAATTAAGCCTTCACGGGTTACAATTGCATCACGGTCTCTAAATCTTAGAGTGGCCAAATGTACTCTTCCTCACTAATGCCTGTTCCAACAACAACTTGATGAAAAACTTCGGCTGATTCAACATTTTCTACTTGCTCTAGCATACCAGAAACTTTAATTTTGCCGCCTACTCTGGCGACGTTTCTATAGCACCCAATCATTGAAACAACGAGTTCTGGAATTTTATCGTTAGAAAGTGCTGAAGCAGAATCAGCAGGCTTGTAATTTTCAATTTTGTAGATTGCAGGACGAAACATGGCTTCGCTGTCATATCTGACTGTGCATTGAAACTTGACTGATGTCATTGGCTTATACTTGAACATTCCATATTTTGAGTGAACCTCTTCTGGTTTGCGAACGGCATTATACATGAAAATCTTGTTCATGTAGCGTCCTTTGAATCTTCTGGCGGCATCTAAACGATTATTAAACACGTAACTTAATCTTCCATCTTCAACAAGCTCGTTTATTGTTGTTTCTAATTTGCGGAAGTTTCTTGAACCATAAACAACTATGTCCATGTCTGATTTAGCTGTATACATGTTCAAAGCGATGGAGCCGTGCACACCAAAATCTTCTATGCTGATACTTGATTTGTTTGATAATAGGTCGATGAAATCTAAAGTCATTTTCTGCAGATCATCGTTTTGTTCAAGCTTTGTTAGAAGCTTTAAGCAATCCTTTGGAACATAAACCTCTGTGATTGATGCTAATGGCGCACTAATCACATTCTTCATTCTATAAGGGCAAAAATATACATATTCTGGAAAGTTTTTCCGAAAAGTCTCAAGAAAAATCTGATAGTTCCGCGCCGTATACAGCTTTTCAGCCCGAAAAAGCTCTGTTTTTGCATATTTCCAGGTTCTCTCTAAGAAGTCAATATTGAAAAGTGATTTGAATTTGGCTGGAATATACTTGAGAAAAGCGAAAACTCGATTGGGTGGATGCTCATAACCAAAAACATTGAATATAAACCCCTCTCTAGTAGTGAAAGTGTCTCCGTCAGCGGGAACCCAGCTTTTAAGAACCGTTTGAAACACCTTGATAAAAATGTAATTAAATATTAAAAAGTCTATTGCCAAAGCCATAACACTTAAAATACATATAGCACAGAGCAATCTACTGTGAACGAAGTGTGAACGAGAATTTACATCCTTATGTAGTTTTTCTTCCATCAGAACAAAAAACCAAAATATTAAGTGCGATTTTCGGTTCTAAGGCTGCAGTTGACATTCTAAAATTTTCACTCAGCCAAGGCATTTCAAACAAAATTTACCAAAAAGACCTCATTAGAAAACTTGCCTACTCAAATAAAACGATAATTGAAACTCTGAAATCGCTAACTAACCTTGAAGTTTTGAGGGAGGATATGGAGAAGATTAAGAA
>CAZNJT010000018.1:0-23756 GCA_964573475.1 uncultured Candidatus Bathyarchaeia archaeon
CCACATCCATCTATGTCTCATAACTAGACTGGTCACAGCCTAAGCCGCCTCAACACACAGAGAACAAGCAAAGCCAGAAGCCTAAGCCACTTCGCAAACTAATTTAGGAACAAGCATGCGCGCTGTCAAAGAAACATAAGTCATGTTGCAGGCCAAGATTTATTATCCTGTGGGCGCATATGTAAAGTTTGAACTTTTTATTGCTATGTAGGAAAAACCAGAGTTGTATACTACGTTAAGTTTTTCTTCACTAAGTATTTTATCTGTAGTATAATTATACCTTAACAGGTTTATGCCCAAACCCACTGTATAAACTATACAGTCATATTCTTTAATCCTTTGGAAAAGTGGAGGATATACGTCGTCCTCAAAATAGGCGACGCTAGGCTGGTTGGTTTGCAAATATGTTATCACTCTAAAATGTGCAAGTATGAAACTGGGATTTGTCCAGTTATAATGGTCTATAAAGAAGTTTTCAGTTTGATAGGCTTCTTTTGTCTGGAACATTATCTGGGAGTCATAAAATGAATCGTGAAGCGGAATAAAAGCAAATAGAATTAATAGAACCAAAAAAAGGGATTTCACATATGGTCTAAATCTGCTTTCTAAAAGATATGACGCTCCTAAAGAAATGGGAATGAAAACTATTGGAATTGCACGGGAGCCGAGAGTAAAAAATATGATGCCAAAAGCGGAGTAGATTGCCCCGGTAAGGAAAATGGCTTTGTCTAAATCCCTCATTTTTCTTTTAATTAACAAGAAAATAAAACCAGCAAAGCATATCATAACCGTTGTGATTGTGACGCCTCTGGAAAACATTTGGGCTATGACGTCGATTGGAACGGAAACCGGTGTCAGTGTCGCTTCGACTACACCAGAGTATTCACTGGGTAAAGTAAACACGCGCCTCATATTGTCTATGAACGAAAACCGCGCTTGGGTGACTTGTACTAAGAGATAAATGATCAAAGTCAGTAAGAAGAGGCGCCCATATTGTTTGCTTCTGTTGAGCACGCACCGTATTAGTAAATATAAAACAAAAAACAGAGGAACAAATGCGTGGGCAAATGAGATACCCGTAAACAAGACTAGCATTGTCAGTATTACATTAAAACTCTTTTGTCGGGTCTCCAGCATAAACAGAAGAAAGAGAAGTCCAAAAGCCAATGAAAAGGGAACACATTGATAGTTTAAGAAATAAAACATTGCAACAAAAAAGGCCGCTACCGCTAAGAAGCCGCCATTCTTGTAGGCTTTAGAAGCATATACATACAACGCTGTAGCCAGCAGAAAACCTATAATTGTATACAACAAAAATTCGAAATTCGCTAACTCCAACCCACTCACACAAGTTGCCACGTCGGCCAACAAGAAGAAAGAGGGCCACTGAAAATATCTGTGAAATGCTTTCGAAGGATCCAAGTCCTTTGTTCTGATGAAATATTCTGTCAAGCCTCTAAAATAATGTGAATCGCTGCCAGGCAGCATATAATAAAAGTACGACAATGAATATATGCTGATAATGAGGCCGATAGTAATCATCCATTTCAAAGAGTTGTTCTTAGACGTGATAGCTATCGCGCACATCGTCGTTAGTATTAGCGGTAGGCTAAACCAATACAAAAGTGAAACGTGGTTAAAAACAAAGTCGCCCACGGAGTCAATCGACAAAGGATAACTTAAGTACCATGAATAAATCATGAGCATTATACCCATGAAAAACGGAAAAAGTAGGAGTTTATTCTTTTCCAACCTTGTCACCTGATGCAACTAGGTTATCAATTGCTGAAAGATAATCCTCTAGGTCCTTTGCAACTTTTTCCCACGTATATTTTTCTTTGATAATTTTTCGACCGAATTTACCCCACTCCTCAAGCTTCTCTTTGTTATGATACACGTAAACTATTGATTTAGCTATTTCGATCGGCTTGATCGATGAGATATAGACACCACACTTCTCTTCACCAATGATAGACCTGTGAGCCGGAATGTCCGTTACAATAACAGTCTTTTCCATAGCTAAGTATTCCAGCAGTTTTAGTGGGCATTGAAACCTCCAATATGGATGATTCGGTAATGGAACGATGCATATGTCAGACATGTCGATATACTTCGGGACTTCTGTAAAATCCACTGGATTGTGAATAACTACGTTATCAAGTCTCCCCCTCTGAATCAGGTCCTTCAGCATAGAAACTGTAGGTCCTGTTCCAAGAAGAAACATGACTATGCTAGGATATGCATGTTTTAATATCTTTATAGCCTCTATGGTTTCAATTAATCCCCGGGTAGCGGTAAACACTCCATGATAAAAAACAACAAATTTCTTGGATAATCCGAGTTTTCTTTTTAATTCCGCACCCTCTGAAATGTAATGTTCTGGATTAAATAATGCAGTGGAAACGCCGGCTGTCCATACTCCTACCTTTTCTGGATTTATGTGGAAACGTTTGCAGATTTCTTTCTTCATTGGAGAAGTAATAATTGTGATGCCATCAAACAATTTTTTAGCTATTAGAATGGACGTAGAGAACCAAAATTTTCGTAGAAAACCTCGAAAACCAACAGTCTCGACTGGTGTGCTTCTTATATCCAAAACAAACTTTACCTTCCTAAATTTGGAAATAAGAAGCCCGGGTATGGAGCTAAGAACTGAAACGTCATTTTGTTGTATGATGAAATCTGGTTTAAAGACGATAATGTAAATGGGTAAAAAAAAGAATAGCACAATGGCAAACATAACCTGTGAAACCACTGGCACATATCTTAAAGGAACTGAGATTATGTGCACTTTCGAATTTACGTCGAATCGAAATACATTTCTTGATTGCATTGTTATTAGACAAGTGCTATATCCTCGTTTTGCTAGGTGTTCCAAAATTTCCAACTGAGACGCTTTATGAAGGGCGACATCCAGCATTACGGGGCTTACCCAAAAAATTTGTTTTTCTCTTTTTGCAATAGTCATAACCTAAGCCTCTTTGTGTGCGCGCGCTAAGCATTGCATCTTTGTTTATTAGTGTAGAACAATTGCGGAGTAATGTTTATTAGGACTTACGACACGTTGCGCGTGCACGGCCGTTACATATTTGAGGGTGCAGTGCTTGTTACTTTTCTTTGTGCTACTCTTTCTTGATCACTTTGCTGTCAACACGTTCGTTACGCGCTCGAGATTGACAGTAGAAGGTGTGGGAAACAGTTAATTGTCTAAGTATTCCAATCTTGTGGCAAAGGTTGACAAGTGGCTTAAAGAGACTATTCCGAGATGCATAGAGATTATATTTTGTCGTGAGGCATGCAACTCGTGGAAAGCAGCTATTCAACAATATCCAAAGTTCCTCTTCATAAAACCCACAGTGACGTTTCCCCGGAATAAAATTGCCTCTGAAACGGGCTAACCACTCTCTTAAATTCCTGCTCACAACTTCATACAACGAGGCTTTTTGAGCGGAAAGTATATAACCCATGAGACGCCGCCTATTAGGCGTTGCTAGAAAAAGACCACCGTCGCTTTTCAGAGTTTTTTTCATCTCTTCAATACCCTTTTGATGATCCGCCATATGTTCCAAAACATGATAGCAGTAACAAAAATCAAATATTTTGCCTTTAAAAGGCAGAACCGAACTATCACACACAACTAGATCAACATCATTCCTTACCTCTTTTACAAAAGCGTTGCGATCTACGTCGGTTCCAACAACCAATGAATCAGGTATCTCCTGCTTCAGGCATATAGCTTCTAAGCCACTTCCACATCCAACAAAAAGAAACATTCTACCAGAAACTTGCTCCCCCTCTTTCTCTAAAGTAGATAAGAAGAAATCAATACGGACTTTATAAGCGCTAATTCTCTCCAATAAAGACACCCAGCTTAGCACACCAATTTTTCACAGGAATCGCGCACTCACTCATCTTTCCCTGTATGTGCGTCTCTTTCTTCTCTTGAGAATTTCTTAATGAAATCTTCCAAATCTCCGTAAAAATAGTCTAGATTTTCGACAATTTTCTCCAGACTCCAGTCCCACCAAGCAATCTCGAGTAGTTTCTTAATTTGATCATTGGAGAAACGAAATCTTAAGACCTTTGCAGAGAGACACCAGCGACGATGGCGTAAGGAGGAACATCATGAGTGACCACAGAGCCAGCTCCCACCATTGCTCCATCATCAATCTTAACACCTGAAAGAATTATGACTCCTGTTCCAATCCACACATCATTTCCAATAATAATAGAGCCTTTCCTGCGTATGCGAAGTTTTGCTCCTTCAAATCGGTCTTTTAACGGAAAAGTCGACACTATTTCATACCGGTGTTCGCCGCCAGCAACAATCGTCACGTCTTCTGCGATAGAACAGAATTTTCCGATGATAATCCTTTCGCTCCAACCATAAGAGAGTATGCGGGGACTGCCATAGGTATACTCCCTCATTTGAACAATATCCTTGGGCTTGTTCAGGGGGAATACAATTTTTGTCCATAAAAAATCTGTGATTCTTGAAATAAACCTAACCAACGTATAACAACCTCAAACTGTTTTTTTATATTCCAAAAACGATTCTTTTAAACGTTCTTTATCTCCTTATGCTTTACATGCACGTATCATGGACTCATGTAGTGTGACACAGCATTTTCTGTTGAAGTCGCTGGTGCTTCTAATTATCGTCATGAAGGATGCGCGCGATCCGTGTAAACGTTGATACCTTATATCTTATTGTATTTGCGTAGCTCAGACCAACAACAAGGTTTATTAAGATATATGGCTTATTAAGACATACGACACACTACAAGCCTCGTGGGAAACACATGTCAATACACAATAGGTTGATGGTAATCCTTGCTGTTTCTTTCTCGTGCACTTTATCAATTACAATCGTTTTTTCGCAACCTGTGACTAGTCTATCAATTCAATCAACTGGTGAAATCTTATACGACGTGCACCGACTAAGGGCTTCTGGAACCACGATCATTGATGGATTTGGGAACAAAGTTGTTCTTGTGGGAACGCAAATAGATTGGAATGAATATTCTAAAGGTTGGTTCAGTATTGAAGACTTGCAGAGGATGAAATCTTACGGAGGCAACTGCATAGAAATTCATGTATTAAGGTTTAAAGAGTTGATGCCTGAAAGAAACGTCAGCAATGAAACATATTTCGTTAACAACTTGGACGAATGGGTTTCGTGGTGTGAACAGACGCAAATTTATTACATAATAAACTTACGCAATTTTAAGTGGAGTAGCTGGGGGGAACTAGGGATGCCTGATTGGATGCTTGAGGGACACGGTTACGGTTCTCCTCCCTACAGCGAAGCAACAGTTGACCAAGCCCGCATAGACTTTTGGGATATTGACAATCCATTGCATGACGATAACAGACAAAGTTTCATCCTCCTATGGAGTTTCATAGCCAACAGATACAAAAACAATCAATACGCTTTATTCGGCATAATGAATGAACCTTTGTGTCAAGTCAGTTTGGATGCAACACAAGCTAGTCACTTGGCGACAACATACTCCAGATTCATGGAACAAGTTGTAGACGCAATCAGGTCGGTTGGGGCTGAACAACTAATATTCATCGACAGACCCTATTGTACTGTTGGCGGTTGGTATAACAACCTTCAGCCTGTAAACAGAAATAATATTGTTTGGGAAGATCATTTATATGTAACACCGGACGTCGATCTTGATGAGTGGAAATGGATAATTAACAATGGAATGATAAAAAGATTTGTCACAGATTTCCAAAAACCTCTATACATTGGGGAGTACAGTCCATATCCAATTAACATGACAGATTGGCGAAACATTCTTGCAGAACAAGTTGCCTTTCTGAAAAGCTCTGAAGTTGCTGGTTATTCTTGGCACGCATGGGGTTTTCTTGAAGGCGAATACTATGATTATTTGAACCAGGAGGAGTCTGATTACGTCCTTCAAACTATATACGGATGATTTGGCCCACACGCTTTACTATCTCTCGATCCTTGCTGGCGTGAAATTAGCAAAATCAGATCTATGACCTCTTCTCTAGGTGCGAAGAATAGTAAACGCTGCGCGCGCGTTTTCTAATAATTATTGACTGATCAAATTGTTGTAAATTTCTACAAGTTTTCTGCACGAAGTGTAGAATGACATTTCTTTAACGATGGTTTGCCTTGCATTGAAAGATAACCTTGTCATACTCTCTTTATTTCTCAAGAGAGACGATATTTTCTCCGTCAAATGCAAACCATCTTCATCATTGAAAACCACAATAAACCCGTTAATTCCATCAAGAATTATCTCCCTCATAGAGGGCAGATCATTCGAAATTACTGGCAAACCGCTTGCCATTGCTTCGAGTACCGTGAGAGGAGGTTCTACTGCAACAGTGGAATCAAGAGAAGGGAAAAGAAAGACGTCTGATCCGCCATATATTATACTTTTTTCCTTTTCCGACAAATCTTCAGCTTTAATTTTCACATTAGCAGTCAAGTCAAGCTTTTTAACTTTCGCCTTGATTTCTACGGATCTTCTAATGTTTTCGTCGGTTTTGGGAGCAAAAATCAATAACTTAATCTTTATGTTATCTTTCACTAAACATTGCAATACTTGCAGTACTATTTTTTCTGGAAAACGCTCCCGCCGTAGGTTTCCGATGTACAAGATTACCTTGTCTTTTTCAGATATCCCTAGCTTTCTTCTAGCTTGATTCTTATCAACAGGTTTATAGAAATTTACGTCTGTGGGTGGGTATAGTATTTCCGTTTTTTTCTCACTAATATTGTATGTCTTTTCAATGTAGTGTGCCACAGATTTGGATGATGTTATAATTTTGTCGGCCTTATCCACAATAATGTTGACCAAGCTCCCCATCATTGCTTTTCTCATGTAGAAGTGAAGCACTATAGGAGTCTTTAGGAATTCTTTCGCAAAAACTCTTGGATATCTAAAACAGTTAACTATGTTTACAACATAGTGGCGACCATTGAATTTTAAGTTTTTTTCAATCAACAAAAATTTTAATGTTGCCAACGTCTCCATTAGTGATGAATAGACTGCTACTGATTTTCTTTCTCCGTGAAATACTTCATCTCTATAGACTATTGGTATGTTTTGCTCAAACTTTTTCTCATTGTGATTTTGGTGATTCTTGTATCTATAGTTGAAGATTATACTATCAATGTTTTGCAATAATAGGGCTTTTACTATATTATTTACAACTTGAATATGTGCCTCAGTATATGGTGGATTTAATCCTCTGACATAAAAAATTGGAGTGAAGCCACTACTTCTTTGCAAAAACCCACCCTTCAGAACATTTAGGTCATCATTGTTTCAAGGACTCTGGAGAGTATTTCTTTCTTATTCTGTTGTAAGCTATTTTTGGTATCAACTAAAATAAACCTTTCACCATGTAAATAGGCTAGATATTTCTTTCTTTTACACTGAACTACTTCGAATTCCAAACTTTTTTTCCTTCTCATAATTTCTGTTGATCCCGTATCTGTAATAAAAGTAGTCTTTGGCTTTGGCAGTAAATCCCTGATAATTTTCTCTGAGACCTTGCTGACATTTTGGCCTAAATCACATTCCACATCGATTAAAGCATCATAGATGTACCTGTCACATACAACGTTTTGGCGAAACAGTAGCGGAATCTTTACTTTTATCAACAATTGCAATAGCTCATCTATCAGTATAGCATGCGCCCACAAGTTTGTTATTGGTTCCATTTTTAATAGCCTTTCACGTTTAGATACATATTCCCCCATACTTGGAGATTTATTACCTAATAGTAACAATCTTATAATACGTAGCAGCGGCTCAAATGTTAAACCAATTCCACGCGACCAAACATATTTGACTCTAAAATCTTTTTCTACAAGCTCATCATTCATGACATGAACTGTTTTTAGAAGCTCATTCTGCAAGCACTTGGCGTGTGTCGTTTTCCCCGTTCCATCCTGCCCCGAAAAGCATATGAGAAATGTAGGTAATTCCCTTCTAAGCGGCATTCTACGTCTAATATAGTGCCGACATGAAGAACTCACCTTTCCTATTTTTTCAATAAAGGATTTGCCCGATGTTTTAAAAACTTTGCTAATAAATGCAAAAGCAACAGCAGAGATCGGTATCTTCACAGGAAGATTTTTTCCTTTATCAAACTGGTCAATTAACTTCTTGGCCAGGGCGCTGTCAATGTTACCTTTCTTTGCAAGTATCTTATATATCTTTTCTTCAAATAGCCTTTTCCCATAGAATGATTTGTATGCATGATCAGCTAGTTGTAAGAATGTGCAGAACGCCTTGAACCAATGATCACTGACGCACCAATCTGCAATGTAGCCCCAATCTATTTCCTCACCAGACTGCAGTGCCTCGGCTATATACATGAGATCACATAGTTTGAGACCCTGGTTTTCAAAGAAAGCGTGTGCTACAGTTATTAGAAGGTGATGTTCCGATGAAGGAAAACCTATTTTCACATCATGGATTTTTATTTCTCGATATTTATCCCATAAACCATCACTGTCTACAAATTCTACGCCTTCCCAGGCCACTTTAGTATGGAGATGAACTGAGATCACTAGGTCGTCATCCACTCGTCTATAAAACCATTTAAATGGTTCTCGGAGACGGACTAGTTCTTTAAAGCCCAACTTTTCAAGGATTTTTTTCGCATAAACAATATTTTGTTTCTTCACGAGAATATCGAAGTTATGGCTGTCTAAGGGAAGTTCATTAAAAGCTTTGATGAAAATGATGTCTACACCGCTTTCTGTTATTGCCTTTGTTATCTCCACGATTTTTTGCCTCAGCCGGAATGCAAAATCATACGTTTGGGCGAAAAGTTCATGTTTTTGAACAACTTCTTTCACAAACCTTGTCTTTAATAGCAAGCTGGGTTTTTGCGTCTGACAATAATTCATAGTACGTAATATGACTCTATTGTCTCGAAGGAAAGAATAAATCGGAAGTAACCCATGTTGGGTACAACTTCGGGTGGCACACGGTAGGTCAAGAAAAGGATGTGCCAGATAAACTGCCATGTTCCTCTCGATTTCCGAAATCGACATATTGCAAGCCTCTAGAGCGTGCGCATTTGTCAAGCAAATGGGCTATGAAGTATTTAAGACATGAGATTTCTGTACAATTTCAGATATTCATCTGCTATGATCGTTATGTCAAAGTTCTCGAGTGCTCGAGTTCGTAAACGCTCTCCAAGCTCTCTTCTCAAATCTTCTGAAGTGCATAAAGAGTAAAGACATCTGGCGTAATCCTCTACACTTGCTGCCATCATCCCCCTTGGAAAATCACCAAGCAATTCCCTTGAAAAAGACCTGTCGAAAGCCACTACTGGCTTTCCTAAAGCCATGCCCTCAATCATCCCAACAGGACAAGCTTCATACAAACTTGGAACGCACACTATATCACTTCTTGCCATTGAAGCTATTAATTCCTGATATTGAACAAACCCTCGGAGCCTGACATTGTCAGATAGATTGAAATCGGATATTAGTTCTCTAATCTTAGCTTGTAGAGGGCCCTGCCCAAACACTTGTAATTGAAAATCTTTGAAACCCAACTTGCTTGTAAGGTAGGCGAGTGATCTTAAGAGGTGCAAAATGCCCTTACGCCAGTAAAGTCTACCTCCATAAAAAATTTTGACCTTATTCGGGTTGGATTGGCGTGGAGAAATGCATCTAACCATCCCATCCAGATGTGCAATATCTACACCAGTATGCACAGTGGTTAGCTTCCTTGTTTCAATCCTATAGCAACTCGAGATTTCTTCCGATAGACTTCGCGAAACAGCAACAAGCATATCCGCAAACTTTGAATGACCTCGTATTGAAATATCCCATAACGGAAAACCTAAGACATAGGTAGCAAAATCCTTAAGAGAACATTCCAAGGAAGCTAGAGATTTCAAAGTGTAATATCGCTCAGAATTAGGATTGTTGTGTAAGGTCACTATCCATGGCGGATTCACATTTTTCTTTTTGCAATAGGATATCATCGGAAATGTCGCGCAGTCCTGCCCGTGGATTACATCGAAGTTGGAAACAAGCTCAGAAATAGTATTAAGGTTCATCAGTTGATACCAAAGATGGCTAGGTGGGAAGTCCATCCGTGGGACTCTGATTACTTCAAGATTGTTATCCATCGCTCTCAAATCTGCAAGGCGTGCTCGTGTAATAGCGCTTGACGGACAACCAGCTATTACGGTCACTTCAGTTCCTTTTGCGACCAAGGCGTTTGCAAGATAAGAGCAAAAAACTCCTATCCCCCCAAAAGTGTAAGGTGGAAATTCGTGAGAAACTATCAGCACACGCAAAAAATCATCTTCTTTTTTGATCTCAGGTAATTTGCTAACTAATTGTAGCTTCTAGGAGAGAACTTCAAAAGTTGTGAACGCCGAATCTAACAAAAGTTAGTCATTAACGTTTTCAACGTTCCATGAGAAATCTATGCAGATGAGCCTTAACTTCCTTCAGGTTTTTATTGGCAGAGTACCATTTTACAGTTTTTCTGAACCCGTCTTCATAGGATACTTTGGGCTTCCATTGTAACAGTCTTTTCGCTCTGGTTAGGTCAGCTGCCCTAGAGGCGACCCCTTGAGGCTTCGACAAATCGTGTTTGATTCGCTTAGGTTTCCATCCCACGATTTCGAATACCAACTCCGCTGCTTGATTGAGAGTGATTCGGTCATCTCTCCCCGCATTCACTGGAGAACCATCCTCTATCTTCTCCCCGGCAAGAACCATGGCGTCCACTATATCTTGCACATATGTGAAGTTTCTATCTTGCTCTCCCGTGCCCCAGATCACGTAAGGATCCATCCTGACAAACGCCTTAGCAATCAAGGCTATAATTGCGTGGGTCTCATTCTCTCTGGGACCATAAGCAGTGAATATTCTCACCGCAGAAGTTTTCATCCCGTACTGCCTGTGATAAGCCTTTAGAGCCATCTCCGCCATCATCTTGGCCCATCCATACTCTAAATCGGCAAAGGCTTTATCCCTAACAAACGGGTCAGCATCCTCTTCCTTAAGTAAATATGAAGAACCTGTCTCCTCCTGAAGATAGGAGGGATAGACACAAGCTGAGCTAGCGAAACAAATTCTATCCACCCCTGCTCTGTGAGCCTCCTCAAAGACAAGTTGATCCAGTATCATGTTAGTACAACATTCGGCGGGATGACTATGGATGTAGCCCCTTCCCCCATGTAAGGCTGCGAGATGAAAAACTGTGTCTACGTCTTTCATCATACGCCTAGTAAAAGATTTATCTTTGAGATCTCCTTTCCAAACAGAAAGATTGCCGCATGCCCAAGCCCGTGAACTATCCCTTTTCAAGGCATATTCTAAGTTAGTTAGTTTCCCACTCGAGAAGTCATCAGCAACTTTAACTATTGCTCCTCTCTTCAGAAGTGAATCAACGAGGTGGCTGCTTATGAAAGAAGCTCCACCAGTTACAAGTACCAATCTATTTTTCCACATTTACTTTTCCCCAACATTCAAATTAAGCCTATAATATGACTGGTATGTTAGGGTCTTGTTGTCGGCAATCGTTTAAATTTTTGGGTTTCAGTGCCAATTAAAAGTTTTAATGTCGCTATAATTAATACTATTTGAGTTTTTAGGAAAGCTTGAAGCTGCGAGGATACAAATATTGCTAGCACAATTATTCCAACTAGCGCAAGAAGAAGATAATTTGAAAGATCTAATATAACTAGTATAGCTATTCCAATTGAGCCCATCAGTAATAGAAATGGTAGGATAACTAGCATGAGAAAGTGGGCTGGCATAATTAACATTCCGAAGGCACCAAACTTCTTATTTAGAATCATGCCTTTGAAGGCCATCATGTTTTCAATAAGTGTGGCAGCTCTTCTGATTTGTTGTTTAAATGAATCTCTAATTGATTTTGGGGAAAGTTCGTAGTAAACTGCCTTTGGTTCATAAACAGTCTTGTATTCATCCATCTTTGCCTGAAATGAAATGCAACAATCTATGCATCCCTTTTCAGACAACTCGGGGTTTTCTACAAGATGGGCTATTATGTTTCTTCTTGCAGCGCAGATTTCACCCTTTATGTCGAAGGGAGAGTCGATGCAGCTTTCAGCTTCTCTTAAAAGATCATATAGGCTTCTATAAGCAACTTCCAGTTTTGGGGAATATCCTTCTCCAATATTTTTAATTTTCTGTTTGCCAGTGACTGCCCCTATTCTTGGTTCACCGAATTTTTCAACCATAATATTTAAAGCCTCGGGATCATATTCCGTTTCTGCCCCAGTAATGCAGATTATCTCACCGGTTGTCTTAGCAAAGCCTTCTATGATAGCCTTATTAAAACCTTTTCTTCGACCTTGTTGCACAATAGTAACGGATAAACCGCTGTCCTTTGCTAACTCCTCTATTAACTCATCTGTTCCATCGGTCGATCCACCATCTACAAAAACAACTTCAAATTTGTCCTTAGAATAGTGAAGTGCTTGAAGATTTTCCATTTTTCTTGGAATGACCCGGGCCTCGTTATAGGTAGGTATAATTATAGAAACTGTTAGAAGATTATTACTCTTGGAAAACCTCGACGCCTTCGTACGTTTAGCTTTTGTGTACCGTATACATACTGCAAGATAAAACAAATAAAACCCTATGAAGATTGCGATTGTAGTAAAAGCAACAATTTTCAGAATTTGCAACATTATTCCAGCCTTCCAAATTCAATCATGTCACATTAAACAGGCGCTCGTTAATGCGTGAATTTAACGAACTTGGACCTTGAGATACTTGAACAAAATGATATACGAAAACTTTTTATGAAAACTTTGACGAAAGAAAACTATCTGTATTGAACTATGAAAAATTCTCCAGTAAGATTCTTTTGAGGATCGTGAGGCCATGCCTCAGCTTCAGTTTTTTCTCGCCCAACCTATCCCTATAATCTATTGGAATTTCCATGGTTTTGTATCCTCTCCTTTCCACTATGTGATTCATTTCAGCTTCTATGTCAAACCCCTTTGACCTTGGCTCCCAATTCTTCAATATTCGCCATCGAACGACTCTCAACCCAGTTAAAGGATCCTTAAGACTTACTCCATTGAGGAAGCGTTGCGCAAAAGCTAAAAATCTGTTCCCCACAAAGAAGGGACTTTTCATCGAGCTTAACTCAAACGAATCATTAAACCTGTTTCCAGTCACCATACCAACTTCAGGATTATCCTCCAAGATCTGAATCATCTTAGGCAAATAGCCAGCAGGATAGGTAAAATCTGCATCGATAAAAACCACATACTTCACATCAGAGTCAACATGTCTAATCGCCTGCGCTACGGCGTCTCCCTTGCCTGAACTTTCCTGAAACAAAACTTCAGCCCCTATTTTCCTTGCAACCTCAACCGTCCTATCCGTGCTGTTGCCGTCAACAACCAAAAACCTCACATCCACCAAAACCTCTCTAAGCTCCGCTAAGGTAGGACCAATACCTTCCTCCTCATTCAGCGCCGCAACTATCACTAACACTGAAAGAGGACTACTATCCTTCTCCACTTTCTCCACCAAAACGGAAACACCGTTGATTCTTAGACACGTTAAACCTTCTTTCAGTCTTACTTAAACCGATAAGGAAAAAAATTCTAGAACAAAACACCAAATATTCTACAACACAAATCGCTCAAAAGCACGCATTGCATGTGCACGTCAACCGCATTCACAAAGTCTCTACTCTGCTTTCCATTGTACCTTTGGCAAAATCTTGTCTTTCTTTTCGGCGAGTCTACGCTTGTACTTGGTTAAATCAGTCAGCATCACATTAAGCTCTTCTTCCAAAGTATGCTTACGCTTGAAACCCAACCTATACAATTTCTCATGAATAGGATTGTAGTAACTTACGTCCTCCTCCTCAATCCTAGGATTTTCGACATGTTCAATCTCTGTGTCAAACCCTAACTTGTTCCCAACCCTCTTCACTTTTTCAGCAACTTCAATGATGCTGTAAACTTCATCGAACTGATTAAACACCAAATATTCTCCCTTATCCGGAGGATTTTCTATGGCTAACCTAAGGCACTGAATCGCATCTCCAAACGAGATGAAGGGTCTTCTCTGTCCACCTGCTCCATAGATGGTAAGTTTTTGTCCTAAAACCGCTTGAGCACAGAATCTGTTAAGAACGGTGCCGAACACTGCGTCGAAGTCAAATCTCGTCAACAAAGAATCATTTAATATCTCATCAGTCCTTGTTCCATAAACAACGCCTTGCATAATGTCGGTCGATCTCAAACTCCATATCTCACAGGCCAACATAATATTAATCGAGTCGTGAACTTTGCTCTGATGATACCAATCCGTGAAAGGCCGCTTGGGAAACGGTAAAGTATCTTTTCTACCATGGTACTCTATCTCAAAGAACCCTTCAGGTATATCAATATTCGGCATGCCGTATTCCCCCATAGATCCCATCTTTACCAGATGGCAACGAGGGACAATCCTGTGAATCGCATGAACAAGGTTCAGCGTACCAACAATATTATTTGTTTGAGTGAACACAGCATGATCAACATCCATCATCGAAAAAGGCGCAGAAGACTGCTCACCCAAATGAACAATCGCGTCCGGTCTATACTTATCTACAACATAATGAACAAAACCATAATCCCTTAAGTCTCCATATTCAAAATCCATCCTCCTTCCAAAAGCCTGCTCAAAGGCCATCAGCCTCTCTGCCATTGACCTTATCGGCGTCGCACTATGGGACCCAACCTCAGCAACCCACCTTCTCCTCGAAAAATTGTCAACACCAACAACATCAAAACCATTGCTGGCAAGATGCATAGAAAGACAAAATCCAACGTATCCATCTGCTCCAGCAACTAAAACTCTCATTTATCACACCTTTACAACAAAGATTGCTCAATAGCTCGCATGCGCCTTCAGATTCCAGTCAACCAATCTCGATAAACCATCATCAAGCTGGATTTTTGGGTGAAAACCCAGAAGCTCTTCAGCTTTGCTAATGTCACCTGAGCAATGTTTAATGTCTCCTGCCCTCGGCTCGGTAAACACTGGCTTCAAAGGCTCCGCATTTGTGATTTTCTGCAAAATCTTTGCCAATTCACACACCGAAACTGCAGTGCCGCTAGCAATGTTAAAAACCTCGCCAACAGCATTCTCCTTCTCTAACGCAAGCATATTCGCTGACACCACATCATCCACGTGCACAAAATCCCTAGTCTGCTTCCCATCACCATGAATAACAGGCGGTTCACCCTTCAACAAACGACTCAAAAAAGCAGTTATCACCCCACTATAGCTAGACCCAAAACCCTGCCTAGGCCCATACACATTAAAACACCGCAAACAAACAGTCTCCAACCCATACAACTCATTAAAAACCTGAACATAACTTTCCGCAGCCAACTTCGAAACCCCATACGGCGAAACTGGCTCAGGACGCATATCCTCCTTCTTCCTCGCAGGCTTCGAATCCCCATACACCGCAGCCGAAGAAGCAAACACAAACCTCTTAACATCAGAACCTAAACAAGCCCTAAGCAGATTAATCGTCCCCACCACATTAACCTCATTAAACAAAACCGGATTCTCAATCGACAATGCCACATCCACCAAAGCAGCCTCATGAAAAACAGCATCAACCCCATCAACAACCTTCTCAACCAAACCGAAATCCCTAACATCCCCATGCACCAAATGAAACTCCCTCACATCCTTGTGACACGAAACATTCTCCATCCGCCCAGCAGAAAAATCATCCAAAACCCAAACCTCAAACCCCTCAGCCAACAACCTATCCACAAGATGACTACCAATAAAACCAGCCCCACCACTCACCAAAACCTTCGAGCACCCCTTCATCTACACACCACCCCAACTCTTAGCATGAGGATCTACGAGCGCTCAGCTTTTTCGTTCCTTCCGCTATCTCTGATACGCGTGCTCAATTTTTCTTATAGATAGATCGCAAAAGCTCTCGACAACCCAGCCTAACAGCCTCTTCACTATTCATTGAAGGTTTCCAACCGAGACTTAACAACTTATCCAAAGAAAGCAACATAGTCTTCACGTCGCCTCTCCACCCACGACCCCCATCAACCCCACCAGTAAACCTAAACTCCAAACCATGCAATCCCATCTCATCGCAAACAATTTCAGCGATACGCTTAACATCAACCCTATCCAAAGAACCAACATTAAAAACTTCAAAAACCTCTTTCTCATCATCAAGAAAACGTCTCAAAGCAAGAAAAACCGCGTCAACACAATCCTCAACATGCATATATGACTTGCTCTGGTTTCCGTCACCCAAAATCTCAAGTTCGCCCGGATTCTTTTGAAGCTTATGAACAAAATCCACAATCACACCATGAGTGGATCTACCACCAACAACATTAGCAAGGCGAAAAATCAGACCTTTAAGACCAAAAGTATGACAATAGGCGCTAATCAAAGATTCGCAGCCCAGCTTCGAAGCTCCATAAACAGAAATCGGCAAAAGTGGACCATAATCTTCACGGGTAGGAAAACTGTCAGGTTCACCGTAAACCGTCGAAGAAGAAAAGAAAACAATAACCTTGGCACTTCTACTTTCCTGCATAGCCTCCAAAACATTAAACGTCACCAGCAAATTCTCGCGAAAGTGAACAGAGGGATTAACCTCGCCAACCCTAACTTCAGGATTAGCAGCCAAGTGAAAAACAACCTCAACCCCCTCTACACCCTTCTGAGCAACAGCTTGATCCTTCAAATCACCACGAACAAACTCAAAACGTGGATGACCTAACCAAGCTTTGACGTTCTCTAAGCTACCACTACTCAAATTATCAGCAACCCTAACAAAATACTCCATATCCATTAACCGATCTACCAAGTGAGAGCCTATAAAACCAGCTCCACCTGTCACGAGAGCTCTAGAAAACCCTTTCATGACAACACCACAAAGGTCTCTAGCCCACAAACTTTTATCAATAACATAACAAGCGGCTAACCCGTCATGTTCAACCATCGGCCAACAAAGCGGTTGTGATACTGAAAGACCTGGGCCGTAACGTTGTAAATCCACAGTTCCATGAAAAGCTCATAATAATAACCGCTGTTTACAGCGTCCCACGAAACAGACTCGTCGATACTAGACTGAACACCATTTATCGTAACACTCCCAACAGTGGATTGATTTCCAGAAAAAGACACGTTAGAAAACGAAAAAGTCAAAGGAACCTCGCTGCTGCTATTGTCCTCAAGGAACACACGATACTCATACAAAGGCGCAAGAACACTCGGCGCCCCAGTTGTCATGTTAGGCAAAGGCTCAGTCTCGTTCCTAAACTTCACATACACAACATAATAGGTCGAAGAACCCATATGGTTGCCAACCCCAACATAAACCAAGTAATTCACGCCAGCAGTAACGTTGAACGGATAGTCTTCAGCCATATGCCTAGGACCCAAAACCCAAAGCGCCGAAAACTTTTCACCGCCCGGCAAATGCAGCACCAAGCCCAGCGTTGGCGAAGCAAGAATCAAAACGCCAATCAACCCTACAGCAGCAAAAACAATCTTGTAGTCTTCAAGCTTCATCATGCGCCACCTCAGGCTTCATACCCAACATCTTTCCAACGTATCCGCGCTTGAACCGCCGCCAAACAAGCACCAAAACAACGGCAAATGCGGCGATGCTCACCACTGAAAAAGTGAGAGATGCCCAAAAAACCGTCTGTGCCTTTTCCAAAGCCGACGCCTTCAAAACATCAGCGTCGCTCTTAACACTTTCAGCAATCTCAACACACTGGCCAGCCTTGCTGGCAGCCTCGCTTGAATTCCCGTTTCCAAGCGCCATTTCAGCTTCCGCCAGAATCCCGCCAGCCTCATTCAGCCTCAAAATCAAACCAAAAACGTTTGCCCCAGCCCTCTCAGCATCCAAAGTAGCGTTGAAAGCCCGGCGAACCGCAACATCAGCCTCCCCAACACTCGATGAAGCCTCATCAGCTCCACGAACAACGAAAACACCATGCGAAAACAGACCCACCAAAACAAGAACCAACAAGAAAGAAACAGAACCTCTCAAAACCCGTTTCAACACACTCTTTTCACCTAGCGTTTCCGCCCAACCACCGTCTTGAGCTTACAGTTCTCCAAAGGCTGACACATTCTCTTCAAGATTTCCCTTTCAAAAATAGCGCTCTGAAGTTCGCTCTCCAACTTCGAGTATCTACTAGAAAAATCCTCGTATTTTTCTAGAAAAGCCTGGCCCTTCTTCGTAACTTCATAGCCCTCATCGTTCAGGCGTAAGAAACCAGTCTGAACCGTTTTCCCCAAGTACTTCTCCAAAAGCCTGTAACTCAAGTTTGCAAGACCCATTATCCGCGTCTTCTTCGTACCGCTGCCTGCAGCATGCAGAATATCCGCTATGATACGCAGCCCGTCTCTGTACTTAACCATCTAGAACACAACCAAACACAAACAGAACAGCGGAAAACACTGAAACCTAAGACAAGGCACACATGCTACTTGTGAAGCCAGCCCCTGCCGCCCTTCTTCAACTGCTGCTTCTCTTTCTCACACTTGGACTGACCGTTAACATAGGTTCTGGCTCTCGAATGAGCAGCCCTGTTCAACTCCGTCCGAACGAACTTGCCCCATCCGCCAACATCAGGATCAGGAGAATAAACCAGACCCTGAGACGCGTAAACTTCCATTATCTGCGAAAAACTCGGAGCCTTAGCATCCCTAGTTGCAAATATAACGTGGCCGCGACTCGTAAAAAGCAACGGGTAATCACGAACAGAAACTCCTTCAGCCCTAACCCTATCATCAAACCGCTCCGTCCACAGAAGCCCCCACTGCTCCTTAAGCTTGCTCCGAAACGCATCCCGCTCAACCCGACTCCCAGACTCCACTAAACCAATCCCTCCCTGACAGGAGCGGAAACGAAAACATTGCTACTAACATTCACCTTGTCACCAACGTTCACATGTCAGTCTCGACTTCTCCTTCCTCAACCCTTCAAATCGAAACCCTAGTATTTAAACGATATTCTACATAACATCTATACAAATGTTGCAGAACAATAACCCACATCTTCCACAAAAAAGTTTCACCTAAACCCAAACGAAACCCCAGAAGCATCACAGAAAACACACCCTCAAACCCTGAACCCAGAGAATTGTAAAGACTTTGTTAGAGGCGGATTGTTGTGCAGAATTAGGGTTTGTGTTGGTATATGGCGTTTTGGTCTATTATTGTGAGGATTGGTTGGGGTTTTCGGGTTAGGATTATGGGTTTTGCTAGGATTTCCGCTGTTTTGGCTAGTTCTTTTATGGTTGCGACGTTTATTATTGTGGTTTCCGGTGTGGTTTTTGGTGGTTCTTTGGCTTCGATTATTAAGTCCTTGTATGGGGCTACGAGTTTGTCTAGTGGGATTTGTTCTGTTTTTAGTTTGGTTTTTATGTAGAAGAATGTGGAGAATAATAGTCCTGCTATGGATATTGTGATTAGGATGTAGGATGCGTAGCGTTGATTTAGTATGTCTTGGCGAGTTATTGTTTGGTTTTCTGTTATTTCGCCTGTTTTGGTTTGGTATAAGTCTCCTATAGTTGTTATGTCGCCTTGGTCTGTTCGTTTGAAGTCTATTGTGACGGTTGGAGTGAAAATTTGGTTGATTTGTCCGGCGGTGGTGTTGGCTGATATTGTGAATGTGGGTGTTATGTCCATGGAATAATATGTTGATGTGCTGACTCCGGTTTCTGCGGCGAGTTTTGTCATTATTGGGTCTAGTTCTGCTTTAATGATTCGTGGGATTGTAATTCGGATTAATGTTTGGTTTGTAGTTGTTGGTGTTGTTGTGTTTATTTGAAGTGATAGTGTTCCTGTTTTGAGAGTTTGTGTCAGGCGGTAGGTGATTGTGGTGTCTGCGGGTAGGGTTGCGTCGAATGTGTATGTTAGGGTTAGGTTGATTTGTCTTGTTATTTTTGTGTATAGTGTGCCTTCGTTTGGTTTTAGTATGGTTATGTTGTTGTAGATTGTGTTGTGTTCTAGTATTGCTGTGTAGTCGTATGTGGCAATGCTTCCGTATGTGCATAGAGTGTTTGTTGTGGTTTCTTCTGTTGGAGTTTGGTGTGTTGTGTAGACGGTTAGAAGTGAGATTAAGGTCAAGATTGTGAAAAGTGTGAGTAGGATTGTGGTTTTTCCTGGTTTTTTCATATCTATTGTGCGACCTATGCTGTACGCTATTGAATTGTGGTTCTTTCTAAAATGCTTTACTTCAAAATTGTAAAATATTAAAAGAAGAGGGATTATCCTAGGTTGTTGAAGTCGTCGCAGAGGTTTTTCCAGTCTTCGTATTTTGATGTCTTGTTGTGTGTTAGAGCGTATTCTGAGCCTTGGATTATGTCCCAAGCGGTTTTGCCGTTGACTTTGTAGCCTTCTGTCCATCCTGCCATGTAGTTTAGCCATAATGCTAAGAGTTGGGCTTTGAGTTTAGCTTCCATGTTTGAGTGGTTTGGTGGGTCGAGTATGTTTAGTGCTTGTTTGAATTTTTGTGTGCGGCTGCCTGTAAATTCGTAGATGGGTGATTGTGTGCTTATTTGGTCTAGGTAGTTTTCAAGGTCTTTTGCTGGCACTTGTGGTTTGCCATTCTTGCAGGTTTGTGATGAGAATTGGTTTTTCCAGAAACCTATTGTGCATGGATTTCCTTCTTGACATGAGAGGCCTATTTTTATTTGGAAAGTGTATTCCGAGTTTTGTTGTGCTGGTTGGAGTATGTGGACGGTTGTTGTGCCCTGTACTGTTTCGCAGGGCGAAAGCCATGTGCATGTGTGATTTGTTGTTGTGATGTCTAGGGCTTCAGGGTTTGGGTTTATTATGGTTACGCTGTCGAAGTGGATTGGGCAAGTGCCTTTGTTTTTGATTGTGTAGCATATGTACGCCTCATAGCATGGGTAGGAGTTTGTTATGTAAGCGTTTATGGTGTATCTATCGCAGGTTATTTCCGCGGATACGTTTGCTACGTCTTTTTCGATTTCATTGTCACTTGTTGTTACGCTTATGAACTTTAGATCGCAGTATGGCTGGCAGCAGTCGATGTGTATTCCGCCGTTGTTGCATGCGTAGCTGTAGCCTATTATGCTTATGGCTATTATGGCGATAATGAGTAGGGCGAATATTTTGGTTTTCACTTTTTATTTCTCCTTTTTATCATGGCGGGTAGGTTAGGGTGTATATGACGGAGACTGTGTCTGTCCATGATGAGAATGTGGCTGTGTAGGTTACGGTTATTTTAATTGTGAAAGCGTGCGTTGGAGTGCCGCTTAGGGTTATGTTTTGCCATGCAACTAGTCTATATAGAGTTGAGAGTTCAGGCGGTGATGATGCACCCCCTGGTGGTGGCAGGGATGGCGCGTTGTTCCATACGTTAGATGGCGGGGTTAAATATGGTCCGTAGAAGTATGTTTGGTTTGAGAACCACTTTTCTGCTTCTGTGTCGTTTGTTGCGATTGTGTATGTGATTGTTGCTGGTGTTGTGCCGTTGTTTTTGATTATGATTCCTACCCATATTTGCCAGCCTGTTGTGATTTCGGCTGAGATTGTGACTGTTTTGTTGTCTGGTGTTTTGCTGTAGCCTATGTCTGGGATGAGTTTTTGGTTGTCTATTGTGATTTTTAGGTTGCCCGTATTGATGGTGCCGAGTATGGTTATTATGTTTGTCCAGTGTGAGTATGTGTATCCTGTTATGGCTAGGGATATTAGGCATATGAGGAATAGTGTGGCTATTTTTTCGTTTATTCTTTTTAGTTGTTTTCTTCTCATCTTCCAAGTCTCCTTCTAAGTTTTCTGAGTGGTTGGTTTCTGTATCTGTGGACTCTGAAGATCGAGGCAGATAGTATGATGCCGAATGTTGTGAATGCGTATGCTAGGTTGGTTGTGAAGAATGTGTAGATTTCTGTGAAGAAAGTTTTGATGGCTATGGATACCCATCCTAATTTCGGGATAGTGAATACGAGCTTGCCTATGACTTGACTTGGAGATACTGGCTCTGGGTCTGGGGCGTTGTTGTCGTCGCCTTTGGTTATGAAATACTGTGTGCCTCCTTCTTGTTGGATGTCGACGACTCGGTGTGCAATTATTTCATTTTCTCCCGAATATTGGATGATGTCACCGATTTTTATGTCGTTAGGCGAAGCTTCTACTGTTATGATTACGTCGCCGACCTGTAACGTGGGTGTCATGCTTCCGCTGCTGATTATGCTTGGTCGGAATCCTAGCATGCCTGTTGATCCCCAGATTGCTAGTACGCTTATCATGGCTACCGCAATCCAGCCGAGTGTTGATGACTTTTTGACTTTGACTAGTCTTCCATGTTTTCTTATGTAACGTGGGATTGTAGACTGGTGTATGGTTAGGAAGCCTACTGTTGGGATCATTACGCCTATTAGGGCTTTTACTGACCATGAGAGGTTTGGTAGGATTGGCGATAGCCATTCGAAGCCTTGGAGGATTCCTCGGTATGTTATGGCTGATGTTGGTCCACTTAGGAAGGTCAAGTATGTTGCTAGTAGGCTTTCAGCTAGGGCTGGTAAGAAGACTGAGACTGAAAATTCTGCTAGCCCTAATGGACTGAGGTCTAGGGATAGGAATCTTGATAGGCTTATGGTGATTGTTGCGTAGAAAAGTGCTATCAGTCCTAATGCTAGGGTTGGTCTTCGTTGACAACAAGTTTTTACTATGTATGCTCTGGAGAGTTCCATGCCGAAGATTGTAGACATAAAGAAGATTATGTTAAGTGCCAAATAGAGTGGTGTGTGGCTGTATGGGCTTGTTCCAAAACTTGTTAGGACTCCTGTGAAGACAAGTGTTACTATTTGTAGGACGGCGATTGTTGCTGCAGTGGTCAGGAAGGAGTTGTTAATTCCTAGTATTTCGATGTTTTTGGATTTTGACAGTTTTATAACTGTTAAGGCGAGTAAAATCCAGCAAAGGGAGTAAACTATGTAAAAGGCTATTCCGCTTACCACATTGGGTAAGGCTAAGTCCGTGATTATGTATATGATTGCGGTTAAGCCCGCGATTAGGTACCACATTTTTTGTTTTCCGTTATATGCCTGTTCTCGTGTAAGGAACAAGCTTTGTTTTTTGTTAACTAAAAAGGGGAAGGTAAATGTTGGTTGATTGCTTGCTTTTATGGCATGTTGTACTGTGAAACGATTATTGTCACAGTGAACGTGTACGTGGTATTTGGCAAAGGATCTGGCGCTATTTCGTCTTCTAAGACGTGTACGTGTAGCCAAATGAAGTATTCACTGCAAGGTGTAAGTTGCTTTCCTATGTAGACGTAGCCGTCACTCTTTGGGTCTGTAATGAATGGTTCCCACCATATTTCAAGTTCATCTGTGGGTGTGTCTGGGTGTCCTTCGACTTCAATGTTAATCGCGGTAAGTCTGCCATGTACTGGTTCTGGCGGGGGACTTTTCAAAATATGCCAGCCAATTTTGCACCATGCCTCGTAGCTAGGGTAAGCGTTTGTGATTGTTACCTTTATTAGTTCAAGATTCTCAAAGCTGCAGCTTACTTTGCCTATGTCTTTTGTTATTTCGTTGTCATAGCATTCTCCAGCAGGTAGGGATAGGATCACTTCCATTTCTGATGTTGTGATGTTGCCTGTGATTTTCAATTGCGCAGTCCAGTTGGCTGCGGTCGCGCTTACCATTAGTCCTATGAGTATTATTGGAAGTATCAGGGTTTTTCGTGTGTCAATGAG
>CAZNJT010000019.1:0-21876 GCA_964573475.1 uncultured Candidatus Bathyarchaeia archaeon
ACGTTATCTCCAACATCGAGTTTGAAAGGATTGTAAATGCTTCCGGACCGACTGAGGGGAAGATTCTTTGCCCACAAAACGGCGAGCCTCCTAAAACTGCGGTTTTTATTCAATGCGTCGGTTCCCGCGACAAACGTTTTCACGAATATTGTTGTCGTGTAGGATGCATGGCAACCTTAAAGCAGGCAATTCTAACCCGTGAGAAGCTCGGCAAAGACGTGAACATCTATATATGTTTTAACGATATGCAAGCTTTTGGTAAGGGTTACGATGAGTTTTATAGGCGAGCAAGGGACTTGGACATAAATTTTGTTGCTGGTTTGCCTTCTGACATCCGCAGCGACGCGAATAGTTTACTTCATTTTGATGTTTACGATAAAGTAACAAACAAGCTTTTGGAAATACGTCCAGACTTAGTCGTTTTAGCTAATGGACTTGTTCCAAACAGTGACCTTGGAAAAATCAGCGCGTTATTCCATGTTTCAAGAAGTGCTGACGGTTTTCTGTTAGAAATGCATCCAAAATTGCGACCCCTTGAAAGTGTGATGGCTGGAATCTTTCTTGCTGGTGCATGTCAGGGACCAAAGGATATTCCAGACACTGTAGCGCAGGCAAGCGGAGCAGCTGCAAAAGTCATAGACTTGTTAGCGAGTGGAGAAATTGAACTTGAGCCTTTGAAAGCAGTTGTTAACAAAGACTTGTGTAGTGGTTGCCGAATTTGCGAGTCAGTTTGTCCATTTGTAGCGATAGAGATGAAATCTGAAAATGTAGAGGGTGCTGAAAAGCTTAGAGCCGAAGTAGTAGAAGCCATGTGCCAAGGTTGCGGCTTATGTGTCTCAACATGCCCAACTAACGCCATTAAAATGCAGCACTATACTGACGAGCAAGTTATAGCGCAAGTTAAAACAGCCTATTTAGAATCAGGAGAAAAGGGAGGAAGTTGAAAATTTGAGCTTAACAGATTTAATGTCGATGGCTAAGCCTAACGTAGAAGCGCGCGAAAAAATCTTATCAAAACTCAGTGGGAGAGAACTTGTAAATTGTTTTCAATGTTTAAAATGCACGAGTGGATGTACCGCATTAAAGCTTTTAGAATTGAAACCTCATGAAATAGTGAAGCTTGTTAACTTGGGTTTTGTCGATGAATTGGCATCTTCGGATATAATTTGGACTTGTGTAACCTGCTTGAAATGTGTGCAGAGGTGTCCGCAGAAGGCGTCTCCTTATCATGTGATAATGGCTTTGCGGAATCTTGCAGTTGAGAGAGAAGTGAAGGTGCCTGAGGGATATTTGAAGGCTGTTTCACGGATTCTTGAGAGTGGATTGGCTGAGGCTGTTCAGGACGTTGTAACAAAGAAGATGGAAATTTTTAACCGTGAAAGTCTGAAATTGCCGAAGATAGCTTTTCCGAAGGAAAGTTTTCAAGCCGCGTTTATGAAAATCATGGAGGAACGATGATTGAAGGTTGCTGTTTTTTGGGGTTGTCGAATATTAACGAGTCAGTACACCTATGAAATGTCTGTTCGAGAAGCTTTTCCGAAGCTTAACATTGAGCTTGTCGATTTAAGCGAGACTAACTGTTGCGGAGACCCTGTTAAAAGCATGAAAGATTTAGCGGCTAATTATTTGGCAGCAAGGGTTCTAGCATTAGCAAACAAGACTGGTTTAGACAATTTGCTTGTTCCATGTAATCGTTGTCACTTCGTGATTTCTGAAGCGAAAAATGTTTTGGAGAAAAATGAAAGGTTTGGTCAAAAAATTATTGAAGTGTTGAAGGAAGAAGGGTTAGAGTATAATCCTAATGTTAGGATTTGGCATGTGATTGATTTTCTGCACGACTTTGTTGGTTTGGATAATGTTAAGAAGGCAGTGCAGAAGTCGCTTAATGGTTTGAAGTTGGCTACGCATGTGGGTTGTCAAATTATTCGTTACAGTGATTTGGGAAGGGTAGATGATGCTGAGAATCCTCGGAAACTTGATGAGCTGGTTGGCGCGCTTGGAGCGGAGACTGTGGATTATGCGGAGAAGCTTGATTGTTGTGGTGCAAACTTGATGTACAGTCATGTTGATTCTGCGCTTTCGTTAGCTGGTACTAAGCTTAGTGTTTTGCAGAATTTGGGTGTAGATGGCTTAGTTGTCTCTTGTCCAGATTGTGGATTAATGTTTGATTCTAAGCAGAAAGACGCTGGAACAACTGTGGGAGCGAAACTTGACCTGCCAGTAGTTTATTATACTCAACTGCTTGGCTTATCTCTAGGTATTGAGCAGGAAAAGCTTGGTTTGCATCTTAATCAAAGCTCAGTCGGTCAACTTTTTTCGAAAGTTTCGGCTTAAAGGTTGAACAACTTTTATATTTTTAGTCTTAAGTAGTTAAGGTTCAAGGTGAAGGTTATGGTTGATTTTAGTTTCACTGAGGAGCAGGAGCTTTTCCGCAATGCTCTGCGGGAATGGTGTCAGAAGAATTTGCCCTTGGAAAAGATTAGGGAGATGGACAGTAAGGGCGAGATTTCACGTGAGATTTTGAAGAGCATGGCTGACATGGGACTGCTTATTATGACGGCTCCTCAGGAGCATGGTGGAACTGGTGCTGACTGGGTTACGGCGTGTATTGCCGCTGAAGAACTTGGCTATGCTGATGTGAGTATTGCTTTGCCGGTGCTTTGGCTTGTTGAATCGTCTTGGGGTTTTGTTGTAGACAAGTACTGCAGTGAACAAGTGCGTGAGGCTGTTATTCGAAAGGCTATCAAGGGCGAAGCGTTCATAGGTATTGCTTCCACAGAAAGTGGCGGCGGCTCCGATGTTGCCGCTTTCAAGTCTACAGCGCGGAGAGACGGAAACGGCTGGGTTCTTAATGGCGAGAAAATGTACATTAGTGGAACTGAAGAAGCGAAAAAACTTGGCGGAGGTTACTTCGTTATAGCCCGAACTTCGCCTGCGCCGCCAGAAGCTATACATCGTGGAATGACTGGTTTCTATTTGCCTATGGATGCGCCGGGTGTTGAGATTAACAAGCGGTTTGAGGACATGGGGAGGATGGCGATTTCGACTGGGGGCTTTAAGATGGAGAACGTGAAGGTTCCAGACTCCTACCGCATCGGCGAGGTGGATAAAGGCTTTTACTTGACAATGGAAGGCTTTGACAACGCTCGCATATTGATTGGTGCCGTTTGTGTCGGAGCGGCTCGAAGAGCATTGGATATTGGAATGGAGTATATTAAGGAGCGGAAGGCTTTCGGCAGACCGATTGGCAAGTTTGAGGGGATACAGTTTGAGTTGGCTGATGATTGGGCGCAGCTTGAGGCTTTGCGTTCGCTTGTTTATCGTACGGCTTGGATGAATGATGGCAAGTATAAGGGAGGCAAGTTCTCGCCTTTGGAGGTCAGTCGCATGATTGCTGCTTGTAAGCTTATTGCGCCGCACTTTGCGTTTGACGTGTATAAGCATGCGATGATTTGGATGGGGGCTTATGGTTACAGTAAGGAGTGTCCGTTGGAGATGGGTTTGAGGGGAATAATGAGCTACTGTGTCGGTGCTGAAGGTGCAAGTAACATTCAGAGGATAGTCATAGCTAGGGAACTGTTGGGGAAAGAATACATACCATATAAATGAACAGCTGTTGAAGGGTTGTGGTGTGTGCGTGCGTGCAACGCAACTAGGCCCCTCTATTAGGATCCAAATATGGTGATTGCTGGAGATATTTCGACCATTTTGTACTCACGACTTTTGGTCATTCGCTTCTGCTCTTAAACCTTAGGCTCTTGCTTTCTGCAGAGTACGGTAAACATGTTCCACTCTAAAACATATGCAGTACAGAGAGAATTGAATAAAATCAAAACGCGCATTGTCATGTTGCAAGGTGTTATCCTGTTTACATGAGTTCGTGAGTGTTGACCGCAAAATTTTTCAGCGTGAAATGCTATGTATAATTGTGAGTGGAAGACAAGTTGCGAAGGCTGAGTCTTTCGCTTGTTATATTGTTGGCGCTTTCTCCACTGACGGTTTTAGATGTCAGGCACGTGTCTGCTTCGTCTCCTCCGCCTGACAGTGTCAGATACTGCGATTCCGTTTATTATGTGAATGGACGCTCGTATTCGGGAACGCATGAAGATACACATGTCAAAGACTCACAAAACTACCATGTCTCAAAGGGCGATCGTACAAGTGAAGTGCCAAGGCGCGTCGTTTCCAGCGGAGGAGGCTTCATCCTCAATGTTCGTTACAGGTTTACAACAGGAGGCATCCCAAATAACGAAATTCACAGAATAGAGGTTGAGGCTTACGCGCACACTGACCAAAACAGCGCCGAGTACGGAGTATGGCTCGACATATACAATTATAGAACAGCTGGTTGGGAAAATATGGGCTTTTTCTATGGAAACAAAGATGTTGATCAACGGATCACGTGGGTGAACGAAACTAACTCCGTGGAATACACAGCTGACTACGTTGATGACGAGGGCAACATGGAGCTTAAGTGGTTCTTCTGGAGCGGCGACTTCAGCAAGCTAAGCATAGACTTCCAATGCATCAAACTCACCCTCAGAAGCTGGACCTTCATGGCGTACTTAGCTGGAGATACTGATATCGCTATGTATGTTTCTTGTAACGACACTATTAACGACATGGAGAAATCTTCTGGTTCAACCTGTGACGTAGCAGTGGTTGCTCAGGTGGACTTCTATCAAGTGTACCATCCTAATGAAACAAATTGTTACCTTATATTAAAGGACAACTACATACATAATATAACCTCTCCAATAATATGGTCACAAGGAGAGATAAACACAGGCGACCCGGTTGCACTCGTCGATTTTGTGAACAGAACCACTCAAAGATATCCCGCAAAACACTATGCCCTAAATCTTCTGGGTCATAGTTGGGGGTGGAGAGAAGTCTGTTATGATAACCATACTACTATTGGAGGAAATGAAACCGACTATCTGAACATGACTGAATTGAAACAGGCCTTGTCTATGATAAAGAATGACTTAGGCATTACGTTCGACTTAATAGGGCTTGACACTTGCCTCTGTGGTCAACTGGAAATAGCGTACCAGATTAAACACTATGCGCAGGTAATGGTTGGATGTGAAGGAAGACAGGGGAATGAATTCTTTGGATACGAGGTGACTCTTACAAACTTGACAGATAACCCAACGATGAACGCAACGGAGCTGGCGAAAAGGTTTGTGACAAACTACAAAGAATATCATCTGGTTCATCCGGGAGGATACCCCCCATATGGGGAAACTATTTCAGCAGTGTGTTTGGCGAACGTTACTGCGTTATCGGAATGTGTAGATGATCTTGCAGCTGACCTTAGGCAGAATATGGAGGCATGCAGAGATGGCGTTAATCAGTCGAGAGGACTTGTTGAGGAGTACGCATCAGATGAAAATCTCGACTATGTCGATATTTATCACCTTGCTGAGCTTTTGGAGCAAAACATCAATAATGACACAGTGAAAAGTCTCTGCCAGCAAGTAAGACAAGCTCTGAACGCAAGTATCATTTCAGAGTGGCACAGAAGCAATGGACCCTTACCTAATTCCCACGGTCTCTCAACATACTTCCCTGATATACAGGAAGATTACGAGGACCAATACGATTGTACGGAATTCTGCAACTACACTCAATGGGATGAGTTTCTGAAAGCCTACTTAGGAATCTGAAAAAGAGGGAATGAATGAATTGAAGAGGAATGCGGTCATTTGGGTCATGTTGGCGTTGCTAGTAGCAAGCATTTTTTCCTTCAAATTTGTCATCCAATCAGCAAAGGCAGAAACAATTGTTGTTCCAGTCCAGTACAGCAGTATTCAAGAGGCTATCGATGCTGCAAAGCCTGGAGACACAATTCTGGTCTTGAACGGAACATATTACGAAGGTTTAAACATAAACAAATCTTTGATTCTTGTTGGCGAAGACCCAAAGGGAACAATAATAGAGGGCCATGTTGAAATGATGTCAGATAACGTCGAGTTTCGTGGGTTTACAATTCGGGGTGGCTCTGGCGGATATTCTGGTGTAGGGCTTTGGTTGTGGGATTCTGATAATTGTCTCATTCGCGGAAACATAATCATCTCCTGTACCGATTATTCATATGATAGTATACGGATATCCCATTCCAACTACAACACAATCAGCGAAAATCTGATAACAAAGAACGAGGGCAATGGCATCCTCATCAATGAGGGTGCCAGCTACAACAACATTGCCAATAACACTGTGTCGCACAATTCGATCTGCGGGATTTACATATACGATTCGATGGGTGGCCGTTGCGTTGGAAATGTCATCATGGACAATGAAGTCCAATTTAATGCACTTGTCGGCATCGTGATGTCCTCTTGCAGTGGCATCACCAAGATCACAGGAAATAGAATATCAGACAGCCGTCAGGGCATTGTTTTCGAATCATGTTGGATACATGGTGGTTACCGGAGTGAAGCCATGATTAATAACAATGTGATAACGAGCTGCGATTACGGGATCGACATACATAGTGCCTACGATAATAACATTACTGCTAACACCGTAATGAATTGTGCATATGGAATTTTCCATTTGACCGAAAACAACACTGTTTATCATAACAATTTCATAAACAATACACAACAAGTGAGCGAAACAGGCGCTAACACCGTGTGGGATGATGGTTATCCTTCTGGAGGCAACTACTGGAGCGACTATAACGGTACAGATGCGAACCTCGATGGAATAGGAGACACACCCTACGTAATTGACGAAAACAACAAAGACAATTATCCGCTGATGTATCCACGACCATTTATGATGGGCGATATAAACTGCGACGCCGAAGTGGACATTTACGACGTGACCACAGTCTGTGTTGCATACGATTCTAGACCTGGAGACATAAATTGGTATCCGCCTGCAGACATCGCCGAACCCTATGGCATAGTGGACATCTACGATGTCACAGCAGTTTGCATCAACTACGGAAAGAAATGGTCACACTAAACCAAGGAACCGCACCCAACACTATGCCCTGAATCTTTTGGGTCACAGTTATGGATGGAGAGAAGTCTGTTATGACCGCTATACCACTATTGGAGGAAATGAAACTTACGACTACTTGAACATGACAGAAGTAAAACAGGCCTTTTCTATGATAAAGAATGACTTAGGCATCACGTTCGACTTAATAGGGCTTGACACTTGCTTCTGTGCTCAACTAGAAATAGCCTATCAAATTAAAGACTACGCGCAAGTAATGGTTGGATATGAAACAAGAGGGGGTAATGACTTCTTTGGATACAGCGTGACTCTCACGAACCTGGCGGACAACCCCACAATGAACGCAACAGAACTGGCAAAAAGGTTTGTAACGAACTACAAAGAATATCATTTTGGTTGGTGCACATGGTTCAATCACACTATTTCAGCAGTATCTTTGGCTAACATCACTGAATTGTCGCAATGCATAAGTAGTCTGGCAATTGAGCTTCAAGAGAACCTAGAGGAATACAGAGACGGCATCAACGCGTCTAGGAACCAAACTGAGGATTACGGACGCGCCATGAATCTTGACTATGTTGACGTTTATCACTTTACTGAGCTTTTGGAGCAGAATATCAATGCTGATACAATTGACAGCCTCTGCCAGCAAGTTAAACAGGTCCTGAACGCAACTATCATTTCAGAGTGGCATAGAAACAATGGATGGCCCAATTCACATGGTCTTTCAATATACTTCCCAAATGAGCCAGATGATTATGAGGGTCAATACGATTACACAGAATTCTGCAACTGCACTCAATGGGGTGAGTTTTTGAAAGCCTATTTAGGAATCTGAAGGAGACGAGAAGGAATTGAAGAGGAATAAGGTCACTTGGGTGATGCTGGCTCTGCTCATAACGAGCCTTGTCTCACTTACGTTCATCGTTCAGCCAGCGGAAGCAGAAACAATTGTTGTTCCTGTCCAGTATAGCACCATTCAAGCGGCTGTGGATGCTGCAGTTCCCGGAGACACAATTCTGGTCTTGAACGGAACATACTATGAAGGTTTAAACATAGACAAGTCTTTGATTCTTGTTGGAGAATGCCCTAGTGGAACAATCATAGACGGTCGCGTTGCAATCAATGCAAATAACGTCCAGTTCAGAGGGTTTACAATTCGGGCTGGTTCTGGCGGAGGTTTTGGTGCAGGGCTTTACATGTGGAATTCTGATAACTGCACCATCCGCAACAATATAATAATCTCTTGTACCGATTATGGTGGTGCTGGTATAGGGATATCTCATTCTAACTACAACACAATCAGTGAAAATCTGATAACACAGAATGACGACTATGGCATTTTTATCGATGAGGGAGCCAGCTACAACAAGATTGTAAATAACAATGTATCATACAATTCGATGTGTGGGATTTACATATACGATTCGGGTGGTGGCCGTTGCATTGGAAATATCATCATGGACAATGAAGTCCAATTCAACTTATTGTGCGGCATCGTGGCTTCGTGTTGTAGTGAGGGCATCAAAATCATAGGGAACAGAATAGCACACAGCCGTCACGGCATTGGTTTTGAAACTTGTTGGCACCTTAGTTATCGCTGTGAAGCAACAATTATGAACAATTTGATAGCAAGCTGCGGCTACGGGATCGACATAGATGGTGCTTACGGCAACAACATCACGGGTAACACCGTAATGAGCTGTACATATGGCATTTCTCTCATAACCGAAAACAATACTATCTATCACAACAACTTCATCAACAATGCTCAACGAGTGAACCAGAAGGGGACTAACACTGTTTGGGATGATGGTTATCCTTCCGGGGGCAATTATTGGAGCGATTATAACGGCACAGACTCAGACAGAGACGGAATTGGTGACACGCCCTACGTGATTGACGAGAACAATAGGGACAATTATCCACTGATGTACCCACGGCCATTTATGATGGGCGACGTAAACTGCGACGGTGAAGTAGATATTTACGATGTGACAGCAGTCTGCGTTGCATACGATTCTAAACCTGGAGACCCAAACTGGTATCCCCCAGCAGACATAGCGGAACCATACGGAATAATCGACATCTACGACGTCACAGCAGTCTGCATCAACTACGGAAAAAAATGGCCAAACTAAACCAAAGAACAGCAACCAACACTACGCACACGTAAAGATTTTACATGAATAGTCCAATCGCCATTGTCTACAAAAATCTAGAGTGTAGGGGTCCGTATTGGCTGATTCTCAAGCCAAAAACACATCATTACCCTAACTGCCTTCTTCCTTCTCACGGATAGCAATCTCTTTCTATTCCAAGCGTTAAGCCTATCGATAGTTGAACCTATTTATAGAGGGGTATTACCTTTTTTCTTCACATCTAACCCAACTGCTTCTTCAAAGCCTCTTTCAACGCTGGCAAAATCTCATACAAGTCCCCGACAACCCCATAATCCGCAACCTCAAAAATCGGCGCACTCTCATCCTTATTAACCGCCACAATCACTTTCGCATCTCTGATTCCCGCCACATGCTGAATCACACCCGAAATCCCACAAGCAATATACAATTTCGGCTTAACCTTATGCCCAGACAATCCAACCCACTCCGTAAACCACTTCCTATCCTCAGCCAAAGGCCTCGAACATCCAACTTGCCCACATAAAACAGTTGCTAACTCATCCAACAAAGCCCTGTCCTCTTTCTTTCCTAACCCTCTTCCACAACTAATTATTACATCAGCATCTTCAATTCTAACGCTTGAAACTTCAAGCGGTTTTGTTTCAACTATCTCAGTTCTCGACTCTTCAATCTTAACATCCAACTTGACCAGTTGTCCGCTGTGGTCTTTCGGTTCCGGCTTTTCAAATGCTCTTGCTGGCACTGTGGCTATTTGCGGTTTAGCCTTAAAAGTTATCTTTGCCGCAGCATTTCCACCATAAGTTATTCTCTCGCCCACCAACCTTCTCTGCTCGTCAACGCTCAATTTATTGCAGTCTGGAACGCATCCAGCTTCAAGACGAGTTGCAAGCCTCGCTGCAAGCGGCTTCCCATTCCTCGTCGAGCCAATCAGAATGATTTCTGGCTTGTAATTAACTGCTAAATTATGTAAAACGCTTAGGTAAGCCTCTATTTGAAAATGCGCCAAAGCTTGATTATCAACAAGGTAAACCTTGTCCGCTCCATATTTTATCAGCTCATCTGCTTTTTCCTGCATATTAAATCCCATTAAAACAGCTGCTAAGCTCGTTTGCAGTTTATCCGCAATTTCTCGTCCCTTCCCAAGCATCTCCAACATCAAATCATGCTTCTCTGAAAAAACCAAAATTCCCTCATGTTCACTCATGCCATCTTCACCTTCCCGCAACACCTTCCTGAATCAACGCCTTAGCCAACTTATCCGCAATCTCCTGCACATTCTCACCAGTAATCTTTATTTTCTTGCGCTCAGTCTTAGGCGCTAAAACCTCAATCACCTCAATTTTTGAACTAAGCCTCTCGTTCTGAACGCCTAAATCAGTAGTAGTCCACGTGATTATCTCTTTTTTAGAAGCCTTCATAATCATCATAAGCGACGGAATCCTTGGCTGATTAATCTCACGAGTAACCATTATCAAAGCAGGCATCTCCGCCTTCACAGTTTCAACCGCATCCTCAAGCGTTCTTTCAGCGGTAACTGTGTCGCCTTCAACAGAAAGTTTTCTGACAGAACTTATCTGTGGCAAGTTGAGCATTTCAGCCAATCTTGAACCAACAAGCCCCGAAAAGCTATCTAAAGATGTTTCACCGCAAAGAACCAAATTGAACCCGCCAATTTTTTTGACTGCTTCTGCTAGAATGTAAGCTGTGCCTGAAGTGTCAATATCTTTAAGGCTTGGATCGTAGACAACGTACGCTTTGTCAGCGCCCATTGCGAGTGCTTCTCGCAAAACAGCCTTAGCATCTTCTGAGGTTACTGTTAATGTGAATATTTCAACATCGCCTAGCTTCTCCTTAATCCTTACGGCTTCTTCCAAAGCATTTTTGTCAAAGTCGCTAATCTTCTTAGGTGCGCTGGCTATCAAAAGATGCCTTGTTGCAGAATCCACCTTTAATTGTGACACATCAACAGCCTGTTTAAGACAAACAATTATCCTTTTCAAACCCTTCTACTCCCAACACTTATTCTTGAGTAAGGAAGTACACCGTTAAAAAATTATGATATTAAAAGTTTCGCTCATACACTGCAATGTTTAAAGTTAAATATGCAGTTTTCTAAAAACATTATACTAGTGTTACCTTATGGAGTTTGAAATTAAATGCTTTGTATGCGGTCAATCCTCTTCAAGCATACTTAATTATAAATGTACTTCCTGCGGTCAACCATTGGATGTTCAGCTTCACCATGATTTTGAAACAGGGAAAATTCGGAAGAGAGATTATACTGTTTGGCGTTACGCAAAATTTTTTCCCTATATGAACGAAACTGAGATCATAACTTTAGGCGAGGGCTGGACACCTCTAATCAAGTTTTCAGGTAACGTTTACTTTAAGCTTGAAATTTTGAATCCAACAGGCTCCTTCAAAGACAGAGGCTCAACGATATTAATCTCTGCTTTGCGTAAATTAGTGAAAAAAGCTGGCGGTTATCTTTCTGAAGATTCTTCAGGCAATGCAGGCGCCTCAATAGCTGCCTACGCCGCCCGCGCAGGCTTAAGAGCAAAAATTTATGTTCCAGAAAATGTTTCTGGACCCAAATTGAATCAAATCCAATTTTACGGCGCGAAAGTTGTCAAAGTATCAGGTAGCCGAAGCAAAGTTGCAGAGGAAGCCCAAAAATCTGAAAAAGGAAAATTCTATGTTGGGCATATTCTTCATCCTCTTTCTAGGGATGGAATAAGAAGCCTTGCCTATGAAATAGCTGAACAGCTTGACTGGCATGTTCCAGAGCACATTTACTTGCCAGTTTCCGCTGGAACTCTGCTTTTAGGCGTGATAAACGGGTTTAGGCATTTGGCTAAGTCCAACGTGATAGAAACCATGCCAAAAATAGTGGCTTGCCAAACGCGACAAGTTTCACCCCTTTACCATCGCTTTAAAAACCTGCATTACGCCATGCCTGAAAAGATAACATCCATTGCCGATGCCTTAGTGAGCGTGAATCCACCACTACTAGACCTTATGGTTAAAAACTTGAGGGAAGCAGATGGCGATGCGGTTATGGTTGAAGAAAACGAAATATTCAATGCCTTCATAACGCTTGCTAGAAAAGGCTTCTTCGTCGAACCAAGCTCAGCCGTTGCTTACGCAGCCTACAAAAAACAACTCAACAATAAAGAGACATCAAAAGATGACAGTGCATTGATAATCCTAACAGGAACAGGATTAAAAACTATGCTTAAACCAAGTTAACAATGTTCTTTTAAGAGTTTCATCTGAAAATCTATCTTTACGCCTTTCCTTTCAGAAAAATTTATATTGTAATGCTGTTTCTTTTTGAGACGCATTAAGGAGGTTATTAGGTTTGTCATCACCTACACAAGCTGGCGGTGTTCCAGTTTTAGTATTAAAGGAAGGTTCAAACAGAAGTAGAGGAAGAGAAGCTCAGCATACTAATATAATGGCCGCAAAAATAGTGGCTGAAACTGTAAAAAGTGCTCTAGGCCCGAAAGGCATGGATAAAATGCTCGTGGACAGCATGGGCGATGCGACAATAACAAGTGATGGACGCACAATTCTGGATGAAATGGATATTCAGCATCCAGCAGCTAAAATGATGGTTGAAGTTGCAAAAACGCAGGACAACGAGGCCGGCGATGGAACAACAACCGCTGTGATTCTAGCAGGCGAACTACTAAACAAAGCGGAAGAGCTAATCGAGAAAAACGTTCATCCAACAATAATAATCGATGGATACAAAAAAGCCTCAGAAAAAGCACTGGAAGTTTTGGAAAAAATAGCAATACCAACGGAATCAAACACTGAAGAATACTTGAAAAAGGCTGCAATGACATCCATGGCCAGCAAGCTAGTATCTGAGCACAGACAACACTTGGCAGATTTAGCGGTTAAAGCAATCCTTGAAGTCGCTGAAAAGGAAGACGGTAAATACAAGGCAGATGTGGACGACGTCAAAGTTGAAAAGAAACCCGGCGAATCGTTAACGGAAACCAAACTTATTCAAGGCATAGTTTTGGACAAGGAAGTTACGCATTCCGGAATGCCTAAGCGTGTGGAAAAAGCCAAAATAGCTTTACTCGACACTGCGCTAGAGATTGAAAAAACAGAGTTCGACGCAAAAATCAACATCGAAAGCCCAGAACAAATGGAAGCTTTCCTAAAACAAGAGGAAGAAATGCTAAAGGGAATGGTTGAAAAGATAGCTACAGTTGGCGCAAATGTTGTCTTATGCGAGAAAGGCATCGATGATATGGCTCAGCATTTCTTAGCCAGAAAAGGAATGCTTGTAGTTCGGAGAATTAAAAAGTCAGATATGGAGAAGCTTGCAAAGGCTACGGGTGGAAAAATAATAACGAACATGGATGACATGAGTCCAGAGGACTTGGGTTACGCAAGTCTTGTTGAGGAACGTAAAATAGGCGATGATAAAATGACTTTTGTAGAAGGATGCAAACATCCCCGGGCCGTTACAATTTTGATAAGGGGTGGGACAGAACGTATAGTAGACGAAGCGGAAAGATCGGTGCACGACGCTTTATGTGTTGTTCGAGATATAGTTGAAGAACCGAAAATCCTAGCCGGGGGCGGAGCACCTGAGATGGAGGTTTCACGAATGCTTAGGAAATATGCTGAAACCCTGCCAGGAAGAGAACAACTTGCAGTTAGAGGTTTTGCAGAAGCCCTCGAAGCCGTTCCAATAACACTGACTGAAAATGCAGGTTTAGACCCAATTGACATATTATCCGAACTAAGGGTTCGCCACGAAAAAGGTGAAAAGTGGGCTGGAATAGAGGTTCTCTCTGGAAAAGTTCAAGAAATGACAGAAGCAGGAGTTTTCGAACCCCTAGCCGTCAAGAAACAAATAATCAAATCAGCAACGGAAGCTGCCTCAATGATACTGAAAATCGACGACGTAATCGCTGCCGGAAAGATGAGGGCTCCTCCAACACCGCCTGGAGGCATGCCACCAGGCGCTGGGGAGTATTAGAATACGTCGCAAAAAGAGAAGAAAATTGTGATAGGTCCGCCTAAGCTTACCCGTTTCGAAAAAGCAAGGATAGTAGGGGCTAGGTCTCTTCAAATATCTATGGGCGCTCCCATACTTGTCGAGGTTTCTGAAGGCTTTTCAAGTCCAATAGACATCGCATTAAAGGAACTTGATGCAGGGATCCTACCGATGACTATCAGAAGGACGTTGCCAGATGGTACCTACCAAGACATTCCTCTGAAATGGCTTATGGAAGAATTATAAAAATGGTGGGGGCGGCGGTGGAATCCTCTGTTGTTCCTTCGCCAACATAGAATAATAATACACTGTTAATGATATTGGAATGACCGGCTGAACAAACGCAGTAATAACGCTGCCTACCAACAACCTATAAATACCAAGGGGAGCCGTAATTAAATTTAAAATGAAAACTGCGATACCTAGTATTAGACCGACTATCAATGCGAGAACGAAAGTTTTCAGCCAACGGTTACTTACCAGCCTTCTGCTTCTTGACAAACTATCAAAAGCTCCAATATTCTCAATCACAATTGCTGGAATTACTAAATAGAACATTATGCAGAGTATTATGCCAGGCACTATTAAGGCGAGCGAACCTAACGCTGTAAGTATTCCTGTGATTAATGTTGCTATCAAAATGGAAGGAAGCTTATAGACTGTGAAGTTGAAAGATTCTCCGAGGCTTGCTTTGCCTTTCTCAATCAAGTCAGATGCGCATTTAACACAAACACCAGAAATCACATTGCCTATTATCCAAGAAATTATGCCTAGAATGAATGCTAAAGCTATAAAAGTTAAAATGAAATTCCAGAGTTGGCTCCATACAACATCTGGAGGTCCTGTGAAGTCTATTTTAGAAATCTTCGACGCGTAACTAAGAATTGGAACACTTAATATTCCTGAAATTAAACCAGCTATCAAAAAAGGTATGAAGAAAATGATAAAGTTTCTGGAGTATATGTCGAACGTATATGTCAAGATTTCTTCAATAGACAACTCGCGGGAAGGTTTCTGAAGATTCAAACAGTAATCATCTCTATTTTGTTTATTTACATTTTCGTATTAAAAACTTGCGAATTCTAAGCTGGTTTGCTACCAAGTTTCTCTAATTTTTCTTTTGTTGCTTCAAGTGTTTTTCTGATTTTTGTCCAGTGAGCTCCTTGCCAGTAGATTTGTCCACATTTTGGGCATTCCCAAAACTCATTGTAATATGAAAACGTGCTTTTCTCAACTTTGTCCGCCACCTTTTCTTTTGAGGTTGGTTTTACTCGAGTGTTGCATTTTGTGCATCTTGATGTTGCCATATCTATGTCCAATTTGATGTTGAATCTTTTTGCAATGTGTGCAAGTTTTTCTGCTTCCGTTTTTCCCTCTAAGTAAAAGGCGTTGACTCCTTTTGCCGTGGCTTGCTGATAAAGCTCCAAATCCCTTGTAAGCAAAATTCTTCGCTCTTTTTTTGCAATCGCGATTAGCTGGGCATCATCCAGTTTGTTTGAATATTTTACATTATGTCCCAACATGCGAAGCCAGCGTGTCAGTTTTCCAAGCATACCATCGGCAATGAACTTCAAAGTTTTTCTCTCCGAATTATTTTTCCGCTTCCGGCTTTAGCGACTATTTCTCCATTGTCCATGATTAATTGACCGTTAACGAAGGTTTTAACGGGTTTTCCTTCAACTGTCCACTGGTCAAAGGGGGAGTATTTCGCTTTTGAGTGAAATTTTGATGCCTCAATTTTGTATTTTCTTTTTAAATCCACAACAGTTAGGTCTGCGTTGTTTCCCTCTTTCAAGTAGCCTCTGCTCTTCAATTTAAAAATTTCAGCGGGCTTTTCCGCCATCACTCTAGCCACATCTACTATTGATAATCGTCCACGGTTCACCTCTGTAAGCAAGAGTGGAAGTGTTGTTTCCAAGTTTGGTATGCCAACCTTAACATCCCAAACAACTTTTGCCTTCTTCTCTTGTAGAGTGTGGGGTGCGTGGTCTGAAGCCAAAATGTCAATCCACCCTTTTTTAATTCCATCCCAAAGAGCTGTGGAGTGGTGTTTTTCTCGAACAGGCGGCACAGTTAACGCTAATGTTCCTGTCCGCTTTAAATCGTCAACTGATAGTAATAGGTGATGCGGCGTCGCTTCACAAGTTATTGGCATTCGGGATTTTTTTCCATCAACTATTGCTTTTAATCCATTTTCTGTGCTTACGTGACAAAAATGCGTGTGTACATTGGTTTGTTCGGCAATGCTAAGTAGGCGTTTTATGGCTTTCACTTCGACGTTTTCTGAATGTGCCTTTAAGAACGCTTCAATGCCATTGCGGTTGGCACGTTTAAACTCGTCTTCAGCTTTTTTTAACATTGTTTTGTCTTCTGCATGAACAGCCACTGAAATCTTCAATCCACTTATAATCTTAAACGCTTCCACCAAAGCACGGTCGTCATCAATGTTTAATCCGCCAACCTGTTCAGTCATAAACAATTTAAAAGCTACAGCTCCTTCTTCAACTATTTTCGCTATTTCTTCCACATTTCTTGGAAATTCAGAGTAAAAGCCAACATTAACCAAAACCTTCTTTTTAGCCTCTGCCATTCGATTCCTCAAAGTTTCCGCACTCATTGTAACCGGATCGTTGTTGGGCATGTCCAATACTGTTGTTATTCCACCTGCAGCCGCGGCTGCTGTTCCGCTGTAAAAGTCCTCTTTGTAAGCTTTCTCTTGTCCTCGAAGATGTACATGAGCGTCTATTAAACCCGGCAAAACTAGTAGGTTTTTTAAATCTGTTTTCGCTTGGGCTTTGGGCATGATTGCTTCTTTGCCTATTTTGAAAATTTTCCCATCGTCTATTGCTAGGCTGCAGTCAACTATTTCTTTTTTCAAGTATGCTTTTGCGTTACTTAGGACTAAGTCAACAATCAAGTTGGGTTCTCTCTTATTATTTTGAATAAGGTGAAATTGTATGTTAAAAGTTTATTCTATTATTTTGAAGAAGTCCCTTTCCGTAAGCATGCCTACAAGTTTTTCTTTTTCAACAACAGGCAATGCACCTATGTTCTTGTCTCGCATCATTTTTGCTGCTTGACCCACATCTGCGTCTGGAGTAATTGTTGAAACATCTTTTGTTGCTATTTCCAACGCAGGTGTGTTTAAAACTTGTATTATGGTTCCAGACTGCAGATATTTGAATACACTTCCAGAGCCGAAAAACCGTATAATATCCATAGTTGTTATTATGCCTATTACTTTACCATCAGAGATTATTGGCAGTCTTCTGAACCCCTGTGTTGTCATAGTCCTTTCAGCTTCAAATATTGTTGTTTTAGATAATGCTGTGATTACTTTTTCTGACATTACCTGAGAAACCTTTATGCCACTTATTCTGTCCGCAAAAAGGTTTGCAATATCCCTCTCCGTGATTATTGCTCTAACGCGGTTTTCATCATCAACTACCGGCAAACCGCCAAGATTCTTCTCCTTCATTAACTCTATTGCTTCGCTTATTTTTGCAGAAACCTTAACTGAAACAACATTTTTGGTCATTACGAGTCTGATAGGCTCATTTATGGCTTTGAAAAAGTTTCCACCAAATCTTTGTTCGATTATTTCGAATTTTTTTCCACCGCCAAGATAGTCTATTATGTCTGTTGCTGTTATGATTCCTTCTAGCGCTTTCGTCCCTGGGTTAGCAATTGGTATTCGGCGGAATCCTTCTTTGGCCATTATTTGTATTGCATCATAAATGGGTGTGGTGGGAGCCATTGTTACGACTGGGGCTTTTGCAATCTGAATTATTTCGCCTTCACGTTTCTTCGAAGGATGAGTTTTCAGAGAAAGCTGACCCTTTCCCTTTAATGTCCTTCTAAAAGTTTCCCTACTCATGTTTTTCCCTCATTTAACAAGCATTCTGGCAACATCTTCTCGGTCAACTATGCCAATTAACCTGCCTTTTTCATCTTTAACGGGGATTCTTCCAATATTTTTTGAAACCATGATTTTGGCAACTTCGCTTACTTTTGTAGATGGTTCCACCGCTATCACTTCTGTTTTCATTATTGAAGAAATTTTGGAGGAAGTCCGAAAACGTCCCTTTGCAGACTCGAACGTTGGCAACATCGCTCCTCTTTCAAGAAGGTCTTTCTGTGTAACTATGCCTACTAACCTATCTTTTTTTACGACAGGCATTCCGGCGACGGATTTAGTCTGCATTAGACGCCAAATGTTATCAACTTCGTCTTCGGGAGAACACGCCTCAACATTCTTGGACATTATTTCTGAGACTGGTTTCGCAAGTTTTTCTGAAGTTGTTTTAATCGAAGCTTCAATGAAGTTTTCTAAGCCTAGAACTCCCATGTAAATTTTGTCTTGATGCGAGTTTACAACTGGTATGTACCATTCGTCTAGTCTAATCATCTCTTTGACTGTTGAAGCAGCTTCATCATCTATCGCTGCTATATGTTTTGGGTTTGCCATTATGCCTTTAACTCTTATTGGCGAGACAGAAGAGGAAATAGTCATTACATTGCCGCGGGAAACTGTGCCCAAAACCTTTTTGTTTCCGTCTGTTACTGGGAGAATTCTTAATGAGAGATCACGTATTATTGCTCGCGCTTTTGTTGCAAGCTCATCTTCATAGATAAACGGGTGTTTTTGATTCGTGATTTCTTTAACACGCAAACAATCGCCTCTCATTCCTCAGTTTCTAACTCGATTCTGCAATCTTCGCAGAGGAATTCTCCGTTAACCTCGTTTAAATTGTCAGACCAGCCTCCACACTGGTCACAATACCCAGCAAGGGGTGCCGATTCCTCCGGAGCTTCTTGAGCCCTGTTTTCACCCTCCATGAGCGCGTGTTCTTGAATGGTTTCTAGTAGTTCTGGCATGACTGCTAGAATGTCTTTGCTTGAGAGCAACCCGATAAGTTGACCTTTGTACATGACTCCTAGTCTTCTGATGTTTAATCTACTCATCCTTCTGGCAGCTTCGCTTATTGTTTCGTCAGGCTCTATTGTGATCAGGGGCGACGTCATGACTTCTTTTGCTTTAACTGAATCTGGTTTGACGTTTTTGGCTAAAACTCTTCCAACTAAGTCCCTTTCTGTGATAATTCCCAGAGGCTTTGCATTTTTGCTTGTTATTATTATGCAGCCCAAACCATGCTTATCCATGAGTTCTGCAACTCTGTTTGCTGGTGCACCTTCTTCGATGCTTATGACTGGGCTACTCATAACATCTTTAACCAGCAGTCTAGACGATCTTAATCCAATGTCTGACATTGTCTCAGCCACGTGAAAGATGTATACCTTATTAGGTTTTACTTTACTCAACTCAAAAGAAAACCCCACATTTAAGACTTGTTATGTTCAACAAAACTAGAATAATTGCTAGGTGGGTGAAATCTTATTAACGTTGGTTAGTTAAAACACTAGATTTAATGCGAGGAATAATTTGATGCTGAGAACAAACGTCGAAAAATTAGTGAAGATTTCAGTTGTGGGCGAAGTAGCTAGTCCAGTTTTCGGAAGAGGCGTATATAATATTTCGGCTCAGGGCACTCCGCTGGTGTTGCCGGGAGTTGGAGGAATCACGTATAACGTTAGAGTAGGCGACTCAGCATGCGGATGGGAGGCAGACCATGTTGAACCAGGCGTAAGCATAGAAAATAAGGAGAATGATCCACGCTTTGGGCAGGGTGCAAATATAGCCTTAAATGTGCTTTCGTGTGTTGGGAATGAGGCGGTAGTTGTTACGGGTGATGCGAAGGGTGCGAAAGGAGTTGTAACTGGAAAGCATGGTGGAATAGAACATGTGCTAGTGGATTTTCAATCGGAAACTCTTGAAAAACTCATGCTCGGAGACAAAGTGCTTGTGAAAGCTTTTGGCGTGGGCTTGAAACTTCTGGATTATTCGGAAATAAAAGTGATGAACATGGACACACGCTTTCTTGAGGCTTTGAAGCCTAAAGCAAAAGGCGACAGACTGGAGATTCCAGTTACGCATATTGTTCCGGCGGCGATAATGGGTTCAGGTTTGGGAGCAAACCAGACGTATTCTGGAGATTATGACATTCAACTTTTCGATGAAGATGCTCGAAAGGAGTATAGGCTTGACGGTTTGAGGCTTGGCGATTTAGTGGCTATACTTGACGCAGATCACTCTTATGGAAGGATATACAAGCAGGGCGCTGTATCCGTTGGCATAGTTGTCCACACAAACTGCGTAACGTCAGGTCATGGACCAGGAGTTACAACTCTTTTCACATCATCCAATGGTAAAATCATTCCGAAGGTTGATGCGAAAGCCAATATTGCTTCAATCCTGAAGTTAAGAGCAGATATATAAGGTAGCGGTTGCACTATTTGGTTTGAGATTTAAAGAGGTTAATTGTATTGCCGTTTAAGCGGAAAAGTCGTGGAAGGTCAAAAGGCAGTAAAGGCAGCGGCGGCGTTGTTCAGTGTGCTATGTGTGGGCAGGTGGTGCCTCGAGACAAGGCTAAGAAGGTTACTAGTAGGAAGTCTCTTGTTGATCCCCAGTTAGCTAAGGAGCTTCGTCAGAAAGGTACGTATATGTCTTCTTGGGTTGATACAAAATATTATTGTGTTTCATGTGCCGTGCATCGGGGTATTGTGAAGGTTAGGGCTCGAGACGAAAGGCATATGCGTCCGAGAAGAAGATTTTAGCTTTTTAGCTAGTTTCCCTGTTTCTTTAGTTTTTTATAGGCGTATATGCTTCTTTGCAGGACTGTTAGGTTTGAAAGTATTGCGAGCAGGATTATGCCTATATTTAGGGCTTGAAGCCAGCAGATTGCCGTTATGCTTGCTATGGATAGTATGATTATGCGTTCTGGTCTTTCTGCTATGCCGATGGATTCCATTTTTATTCCGGCTGCTTCTGCTTTGGCACGGCTGTAGCTTACGAGTAAGGAGCCCGTCAGGGTTGCTAATCCCCATATCGCATCGCATAGAGGGGGCATCGCTACGATTATGCCTACGTACACGATAGCGTCTGCATATCTGTCCAGCAGTGAATCTAGAAAGCCGCCGAATGCCGTTGTTTGTTGGTAGAGTCTTGCTAGTATGCCGTCTAGGGCGTCGCAGAACCCAGATAGTAGAAGTAGAACAGTTGCAATCAGAATATAAGCGGGGCGGTTTTGCCATTCTGCATATGTTAGGGCTGATAGAAAAGCTAAGGTTATGCCTATAGCGCTGATGGTGTTGGGTGTTAATCCTATTTTGTGGGCTGCTTTTGCTTCTGTTGTAAGCATTTGCTGAACTTTTTCCTTAAGTTTTGTCAGCATGGGGTTTTCTCTCAATTTTATGTTAGCAATTCTTATTTAAACTGGATGTGTAAAGATAAGTTTGCTAGTAAAAGGTGTTTAGCGTGATTAGCATTATGTCCTTGAAGGTTGACGGCAAAGCTTGTTTGGGAGTGAGGGTTGAACTTCCTGATTCACCTCCGTTGCTTCTGGTGATTGCGGAGAAAGGGTTTGCTATGTGTGGGTTTTTGAATGTGGAGGCTGCTGAAAAATTGGGTGTGGCTGCTGCAATGGTTAGCGGAGTGAAAACTTTCGAAGATGTGCTTAATGCACAGGTTAAAGCAATAACGTCTAAGGCGAAAAGTTTTGGCGCTGAGGTTGGAATGAAGGGTATTGAAGCCTTAAAGCATATGTAACCTTTAGATCTTTCATTCAAGTCTCAATATTAGCTCTATTTGATCAGGCTCAACGAATCCTGCTT
>CAZNJT010000020.1:0-21066 GCA_964573475.1 uncultured Candidatus Bathyarchaeia archaeon
TTCTCAGTTAAAAGCAGCCATAGTGGACCAACTAAGCCTCACATACCGAAACCAAACCTTCATAGAAACAGCCACAAACACCCTAAAACAAGCAGGATACACAGTAGACTACTACCCAGGCGAAAAAGTCACGGTGGAATTCTACAGAAACTTACCAACACATGGATACAAAATAATAATCTTAAGGGTTCACTCTACAGCGACATGGACTCAAGGAGCAGAAGCACCGGTAACGCTTTTCACCTCAGAGCGTGCCAGCCCTACAAAGTATGTTTATGAGCAACTCACTGAGCAACTTCTAGGGGTTTCATTTTCTGATGAGGAAAGAGAAAGAGGAATAATATATTTTGGAATAGATCCACTCTTCGTAATAAAAAGTATGAAAGGCAATTTTCAAAACACCGCGATCATTATGATGGGATGTGAGGGCTTAGACAACCCGTTAATGGCCAAAGCCTTCGTGGAGAAGGGAGCCAAAGTTTACATAAGTTGGAATCGACCAGTCTCAGCATCCCACACAGACACAGCAACCACACAATTGCTGCAACATTTCCTCATAGAAAAACTAACACTAAAGCAGTCCGTTCAAGAAACCTTCAAAGAAATCGGCTTCGACCCAACATACAAAAGCCTACTAATCTATTACCCACTTGAAGTAGGAGAACAAACAATAGAAAACATTAAAAGGTGAAAGCCTAAAACTTCGACAATCCAGAGTTTCCACATGTAGCCACAGTCGCCGTGTTATGCCTCGCTGAGGCTGGCCTGCTCTTACACTTCAAAAAGAAGGTGTTATAATAGCAGTGACGTTTCTTAAGACGCAAGACCAGGGCGTTACTTCAAATTCCATGTACTTCTAAACATGAGTTCCAAACTGAATCTATTAGTTTGTCATCGCCCCACTTTCACAGTTACTCTAGCGTTTCGAAGTGCCGCTATCCAGCTTCTTTAAAAGCACTATTTCTGTTTCGTTCTCAGGGATTATGCGGATTTTAATTTCCATATTTACTCCCTCCTCTTAACGCCTAAAAGGTTTTAAACAACAGAAAAAAGAGGGGAAGTTTAGGTTTTTAAGGCTATTCTTCCGTTTTGCGGTTGTATCCGTTTATTTCGAAGATGAAGTATGCTGTCTCGCTGTATGCTATTGAAGGTGCAAATTTCAGGTCTATTGTTTCCGTAGGCTTTAAGTCCACTCGGTTGCTGTCGTCAAGTAGTAGAGTCTGCTTCACCTTGCCAAGCGAACTGTGATAGGCGTATGTTAATGGGCATAAGTGCCATTCTCCTTTGTCGTCAATGGCGTAGAGTTTCACTTGGTCTATGTGAGAAGTGAAGTTGTCCAGCTCTCTTAACTGAAGCTTGTAAAAGCCGTTTTCTAAGGCTAAAGTACTTTGTATCCGATGCTGAACCGTCACATCTGAATCTGCGTGAATATTTAGTAAACCCTCTTCAACGTAGCCCGTACCATTCCAAACAAACAATGTTGGACACAGTCCACCACCGCCTCCTGATGGTGGTGGGGACGGGCTTCCAGTACCATCACTAAAAGCAGTATCGCCTTGTTCCACAGTAAGCCAACAATCTGTGTCTGCTGGGATATCATCGCCAATTCTAAAGTATACCCATTCTACCTTTGATGGCCACTCCGCCCACAAGCGATTCCAAACCAAACCAAACCATATTGCAATTAGTGTATGATGCCCTTCATGGGCTTGCGCTACGGCGTTAGGTACCCCTATGCTTCCAGCTCCTTCTGTATATGTGGAGTCCCAAAACAAATTATCGTTGTAATCTACCAATAAATCACTTAGATGCATGTATTCTTTCCCGTCGGGTGGATTGATTTCAGGATATTTTGTGTAATTTGCTTGAAACCACGAATCTGGAGTGGAGATTGTTGCTCCTATGGTTAATGGCCCATATCCGCCGCTAAGGCTCCATGAAACATACCATCCGGATTGGCTTGTTGAGGTTGGATACCACCTTTTCCACGTTGTATAACTGATGTTTCCACATGTGTCATCTCTGAAATAAACCGCCACTATAAAACCGTCCGGCCAATACTTGCATATTCCACTCCACCAGCTTTGTTGGATAACGTAAAACTTTATTGCGAATTCTTCGCTTGCAGTGGGATATGCTGGGTCGAAAGGAACTATTGGGAAATACTCCACATAAACCTCGCAGTAGTTATCTTGATATCTTTCATAACCACTTGAAGTAGCATGAACATTCCTAATCTGAGAAAACAATGGAAGCATTAAGATTAGAATGAGCATCAAAAAGGCTAGTTTCTTCATTGTTCATCACCATCTCTTTCTTCTTCGTCATCGCATTGTGAGTGTGTTGCTAGACGGCTAAGTACATTGATGAGTTCTCTGTGGTCAAAGTACGACCTTACCAAAATCGCCAATTGTAGTATGAATATTGCTATCAATAGGGCAAAGCCAAACCTAAACATTACGAGTTCGTTTTCCCACATCGCTTCTTCCTTCCTTTTTCTTTTTTTTTGTTCTCTTTCTGCCCTTCAATTAGGGCGAGGCGGTGACACGCCTCCAGAGTAGTTAACTCTGGCTTAAACTTTTTAAACATTTCTACTGACAGTTACCTTCTTTATTTTTGCAGCCCAGGGAATCTTGGCCTCAGCAATTATCTCCTTCACAATCTGACGGTCGCTTACGCCTCTGCTTTCAGGAACCAGCTTGACGGTTATTACTGCCTTTTTCATTCATACCACCTCAAAATCTCTTCTATCGCCTTTTCGCTATAACCGCGCTTTCGCAACTCCTCTCTGACCTGTTTTATCAGGGACCTCGTCAGGGCCTTATCGTTCATGTATGGAATCATTTGCATCATGTTGTATAATGTTGCATAGAATCATTTATAGTTTTCTAAAGTTTTATATGGTTGCATAACGATTAAAGACATGCTAGGGATATTGTATGAATGAAGCAGCTATGCCTAGAAAAAGAATTTTCGCAACGATCCGAGAGGACATAGAAGTGTGGATTCAAAAGGAAATAGAAAGCGGTAGATTTAGGAATCGCTCTCACGCCATTGAATATGCTCTACTTCAACTTATGAAACAAGAGAAGGAAAAGAAGGAATAGCATTTTTTCACACTTAGCCTAGCCTTTTCCTGTAAAAAATAGGCACTAGTGAAACAACGGAAAGGCTATGAATCCAGAGTTCTGGACCAAGCACCATTTACCCCCTCTTGCATCTCCAATGAGGAAACAATAGAGGGAAGTTAAGAGAGGCTTTAACCACCCTACCCCCAATCTCAACAAACGATGGAAGACTATCCTGTGCCCTGACCGCCAGTGAAGGTGTTCGTGAACTTATAGCCACTGGCTGTTGCTACTGAAACGTCATAGTTAGTTCCGTTTGTGTATGCGTATGTTACAGTTAATGAAGCGCTTTGCGTTGCTTTCAGAATAAGCGGCAAAGTCGTCGGCTGAGTTACTCCGGAAGATCCATAGTTTACTAATACCTGATTTATTGTCAGGTCTTTAGTTCCAGTGTTGTTTACATTGATCACAAATGTTCTTTGGGCTGGGTCAGTGTTCCAGTTCCAAGTTATCTTTGAGATTGTGAGCTGTTCTGTTCCCATGAACGTGAATGTGAAGTTGGAAGCGTCCATGAAAGCGTCCCGCCAATTGGTCAGATTTTGCACTTTCTCGTTTAGTTCTGCATTTTGAGTTTCCAAGCTACTTGTCTTGCTTTCCAAATCGCTAACCTTACTTTCAAGTCCCTTTGCTCCAACATACAACAAAGTGCTGAATCCAGCCAAAGCCACAATCAAACAGAAACATATTGCCAGTGCAATTTTGTCTTTTCCCATTTTTGGTTCACTATCCTTTGGGATTCATAGAGCATGCTCTTAACAGCTATGAATTTCAAATCTGTCTTAGAAATATTGTTATCTCCCTAAGAGTTACCAGAACCATAGCGAAAATACGTGGTCTCTTAAAATCTTCGCCCTGCCTTTCAGCTTCAGAAACAGAATTTAGTCACTATAGCGAGCAAGTTTCCATCCGTGAATTTAGCAACGCCGTTGAAGTTTCCATGTTATTACCCGGGTGGTAAAGCCAAGGCGTCATGGCGGCAAGCACGTTGAATGCTTATTTTCTCTACATAGAATGTGGCTTACGTAATCCCCCCGTATTCCATCAGCACACATTACGTGTTAAATAATACGCTGAAATCGTAGAGCCGCAAAACAAGCCTCTTTAACGATTTAAAGCCTTAGAAAAAGAGAATGTTTATCATGCTGAACATCACGCTTAACCGTCACATGCAAGAAGAACATTCCGTTTATCCGATGGTCGTGGGTTCAAATCCCACCTTCGGTTTTTTCGAGTGAATCCTCTTTTGTTGAGCCCCATGCTTCTCTTAGGAATGTTGTGAGTGCCCAGCCTTTAGCGCGCGCTGAATGCTAGATCCGAATGAAATCAAATAGGTGTTGGGATTATATTTCTTGTTTCTTCAATGATTGGCAATATTTGTTCCAGTTCCCTGAAGTACTTGAGTACCGTTATGCCTCTTTGAGTTATAGCAAAGACTGTTCTACTTTTCCCCACATTTCTTTCTTCAACAAGATTCTGTTTGATTAAGAAGTCCAGATACTCTCTCAGAACGCTACAATTCACGTTTGCTTTGTACATTATATGCGTTAGTTTCAAGGGTCCTCGATGAGCCAACACTATGAGAATGTCAACGTACATCTCGAGTTTAGAACGTCTCATATTGGAACCCTTCATTTGTGTGTCTTCATCTATTGCAAGTTCTTAGTATAAACCTTTTATGTATCCAAAATAAGGCTCAATTGACCTGATTTCTGCTCCCAAACCAGATACATGACTCCATGCATCTTGTTGGTCTTAGGCATGTAGCATATTCTACCCAGTTTGCCGAGAATTACCATAGTTTCAAACCCTATCTGGAGGTTTACGATGCGGCGAGCAGCACAGCAAACAAGTATATAAAAGTTATGGGAGACAAAGTTTGTTATCTAAAGAGATTTGTAGGTGTATAAAGTTCATAATTGCTCTGCTTGTTCATTGTGGTTTTTTCTTGCAGATGGATGGTTTCTTCAGAGAAGCTCTAAAGTGACAGTAGAGACTCATTTATCTTGTTGATTGCTTTTGCTGTGCCAAAAGAACACCTTATAGGGACAATTCTTTTTTCCTTCAATAGATTCTTTAGCTGTCTTCTTTGGGGGATTAGATTCTCGGCAGCCCTTTTTGGAGAACGAGGAACTATGAGAAGCCTACGATTTGCAAATAGTTCTTGATGGACTGAACTGAAATGCCTGACAAGTTTTCAAAAGAAATTAGAAGAAAAACGATGCAAGCGGTCAAATCAAAAGACACAGAACTTGAAAATGTCGTTATGAGAAACTTATGGAGTAAAGGCATACGATTTAGAAGGAACGTAAGCGATTTGTTAGGCACGCACATTTCATCAGGCTCTTCTTCTTGCTCCACAGTTCGGACAGAAGAGGGAAGTTTGGGGCATGAGCCCGCCGCAGTATGAGCAGGGTATCAGAACCACTTCTCGAACAGTCTCTTTTGAAACCATCTGTGGAGGCGGAGGAGGGGTCTGTTGTTTTGCGACCAGGATTTCGCGATTTTCCGTTTCTATGCTTGGTCGTCCTCTAACTCTCACGGTTGCCTGCATCCACCATTTCACGTTGTTGTCAACGCTGTAGTATGTTTCTCTCGCAACTGTTGGTATTCTCAGAGTGAATGGGTACTTGGAACTGAAACCCTGAGGTATTCGCGCAGCATTGCAGACAACAAACTGGTCTGAATACAGTTTCGCTTGATCCCAGTATTGTTCTGTTCTATGCTTTTGAGTGTCGCCGACCTGAGTGGAAACTGTACGCGTTTTCTTCAGATTCTCCCAGCACGACAAATTCACGGCTATTCGCTCTACTTCGAACTCTTCTTCAGAAACGATTTGAAAGTCTCCCTTTACTTCTTCCCCAAGTGCATACTCATTTTTCTGAGTTCCGAGCGCAATCCTTGCTCGAGGGGGATTGAGTTTGTTCGACAACCATTTGAAAAAGCTCATTTTCAGTCAATTTCCGTGTAATTTGCAATTGGTATTGAACTGCCGGCAGGATTTAATCTTTATGCGTAGCGCATGAAAAATGATAATGCCAAATTCATTAATAAGGTTTGACAACCCATAGATTTAAGCAATTGCAGGTGGGGGCTAGAATTTGAACACAAGATTACTGGTAAAAAATGTTTGACATAAACGCGCGTCAAACTCTTCTACAAGCAATAAACATATCCCTGCCTAATCTTGACTGTAGTAGTGAGAACGAGTTGACTAACTTGTCCCTGAAAACTATGTGGTCTACAAAAGGTATTCTATTCAATATATGGAACGATTTGAAATCTAATATCTCAAAACGAAAATCGCGAAACATTTTAAACATATTTTTTTTCGAAAAAAAATGAATCGGTAGAATGTTCTTTTCATCATCAATCAGAAGATTGAATTCGTCTTTCTCGATAACTTCTTCAACAACTTCACGATTCTTCAGATACATCTTTACGTAGAAATCATAATCTTTTCTAGAATAACATGTTGTTATGAAAACTAGTCCGTTATTTTCTAAAAGTTGTTCAAACTTAGTTAGTATATTTGTAAGGGAATCTGTATGCACATGTTGTAATACGTGACTGCACAATATCACATCAATGCTTCTTTCTTTCCATTCTAGTTTTTCTATGGAAGTGTGTTGGAAAACCACTTTTCTCGATAGCCCACTTTTTTTAGCCGTATCTTTGGCCATTTCGAGCAAATACTCATCTGGATCTATAGCTATCATTTTGTCAAAATAGCTTTCAAATTCAGGAAGTAATCTGCCAGTTCCGCAACCAGCGTCAAGAAAACAGGCATTAATCTTGTTCTTAGTATAAGTTCGAACAAAATTTTTCATCCTTTCCAAGACGAATTGTTCACTTTTAGCCCAATAACCCTCAAAAGGTTGCTTCTCTGATATGAATGTCGCAGTTAAAATGTCACTTTTGTCGGGATAGAAATACTCTTTTTTTACCAACTCCACTTACACCTGTTTCGGCAAGAGTAAAGTAAAATTGATTTAAGCTTATGAGAATTTATCTTTTTGTTATTGTTAAGCTCAGTCATGTGTATGCAATCCAACTTCATCTATCTCTTCATAACTGTTATATACGTCACAATAGAATATTCAAGTATTAGGGTCAATTTGTGAACAACGAAAGCATCATCAAAAAAGAGAAAGAAAGACAGAAATTTCTGGACGGATATTTGCTGAAAAAGATGAACTATACATTTTGGGCAATATTATGCATTACCTTTATTTTGGTTGCACTAGGGGTAGCTATAGTTTGGGTAGCGTTATACAGTGCAGTTGTACTGGGAAAGTTAGACATAGTCACAGCGGCGCTGTCTGCTTTAGGTGTCGGAGACATTTTTGGAATTTTCAAGTTTTCTATGGATAGGCTCCAAAGAAGTTTGGGTGATCAAGTCCATGTTGAGACTGCCTCTGATGCATATTTGGAACAAATTAGGAAGATTGATGATTATTCTAAATCTAATGCTAACATAAATAACGTCGACAAAATCGATGAAGAGATCAGGAAGGCAGCGTTAAACTCGATGAAATTAGTTCAAAGCTTTACTGAGATAGGAAAACCCGTCAAAAAACCATGGATTAGCGCCTTCCCTGTAAGATATGAAAAACTAAACTTCCTTAAAGAAGTCTATTTAGGCGAGAAGTTCTCCGCTTCGGGTACTCTTCGAAACGAAGGCGATGAACCTATTCGCCTTACTAGCATGGTCATAGCGGTACGCCCACCATATGGAACGCCCAGCGGTGGGCCTTTCAGATTCGACTTTTACATTGCTCCTGCGTATACTTTGAAACCAAGTGAATCCTATACTATAGGGACCAAAAAGTGCATAGAGGATAGTGCAAGCGAACCAGGGACGAAAGAAGAAATACCCGAAAAATACCTCGATGAGGATTGGTATGCCTTCATGACTTGCCAAACAGAGGATGGTTGTTGGCATGACGATCCCAATAAAATTTGGTTTAAGGTAAAAAAAAGAGAGCAGTAACTGCCAGTGGAATGAAACACTCCGGCACTAATTCACATTAGCGTGATTACACCCTCTATTTGGCCCTGGTATATTAATAGAAAAAAATCGGTAGTCCACAGAGATTCGAACTCTCACCAAGCATACTCAATATGCTTTTTTACCGGTAAAGTCGGGCGGAGGTCCCACCCCCCGCACCATATTCGCTGGGTTAAATTCGCTCAATTTTCGCTCGTTTTGAGCGTAGAACGATATAAAATCGACTTCAAATTGTAGGCGGCTTTTGATTTTACTTGAGCGTTTAAAACTGTCAACTCTATAATACGTTGGTTAGATAGGGTGAATGGATGTTGGAAAATTCGGAGTTTCTAACTATTGTTATTCTATAACACGGTTAAATTGAGCTTTTAGTTCAGGGTGTTTTTCCTGCCATTCTTCATGAACCTTTATTCCTATTTTCAAAATATAATTTGCTAAATTAAGCCACTCTTCGACTTTTTTCACAAGTTCGTGTACTGTCAAATTACTAGGAAAATCTTGATGAGCTAAAGAGTTTCTAACTTTGTTCAGATTTCGAAGTTTGAAGAATGTAGTTCTATCAATTAGTCAAGAATATAGCAAATCTTAGCCAAGTCAATGAATTTGAAATTTTGTGTGACCTTTGTTTTCTCGTTATTGTCGAGTGTATCAGCAATTATGCTTGATAAATAAATTTCAATGGAAGTATGAATCAGCACTATTGCCTCGATGAACCTCTCTTCTTTAATACAATACCTTACATATTCTTCTAGCCTATCATAAGCTACAAAATAATGTGCAAAGAGCGACATCACTAAATATTCCAGGACAACACGTATATTAATTTCGCTCTGCTGGCATTCATTTTTTTGAGAATCAAGAACCTAAAATGTCTCTACCCTTTTTATTTTGTAAGTAGCGTAGCCGAATATTCGAGCGTAGAATGTTGGAGACTGGCTTCAATTTTTTGGTGATTTTCAACTTTACTTGAGAGTTTAAAGCTTTCTACTTCAAGATACTGTTAAGTTAAGTTACCCAACATGAGAAAGGTTTTGCCCTAAATCCTTAAATAAAAACTGGCAACATAAAGAAGCACTGAGGGTTGAAGGGTATGTCCTCGGTAAACAAAGCAGAAAGCCCAGAACACAGAAAACTCGTTAAGGGACTTATGGATTACCTCAGCAAGGAAGGCTTTCGAACAATTTGTGCTGCATATGAAGGCTATAATCAGTGCGAACCAATGAATGACCGTGTTCCTGATATCATGGGACAAAACGCGCAACAGCTACTTGCTATTAGTGAAGCAAAAACATGTGACGATTTAGATAACGAGAGAACCGATGACCAGTTTAAGGTTTTTTCAAATCGGGTAATGACTTCTGGTAGCTCGAACGGACAAACCGTTCCGTTTTACATAGGAATACCAAAGACATGTATGGAACAACTGCAAAACCGCTTGAGAGCATTAGGACTCAACCAAAAAACAAATATTCACATAATATGGTTTGAAATCTGACCCCAAAAGGGTCGTAAACTTTAAGAACCAAGGAACGCATTAGGTATATGTGGCGCATGGGGTGGGATTTGAACCCATGTCTTCCGCTTAGTAGGGGGTGCTCAATCCGTATTAAGCTATCCATGCCTTTTTGTTGAAGCGACACGCTATCTGACGCGTAATGTTGTGGTATAAGCGTCTTCAGGTTGCTGCTTCTGCCTCATTCCCACTGTGTAAGCAGGACAGTTTACCAACAGTCCACCGCTCCCGGAAAAATAAATAATAGGAAGCCATTGCCTTCATATAATGGTTGGATGCAGATGCGACGTGATGGAAATTTACTTCCTACGCCACAGAAAGACGCAAAGACGTTGAAGAAAGATATGCTTAACGGCATGAAAGTTTTTCCAATTGTGACTAAAGGAATAAACTGGAGATACCAGTACAACGGATATGTTAAGGTTGCCATAAGAGATGCTAACGGCAAAAACTTGGGGGATGAAAGAGTTCGCGTGGAAGATATTGCTAATAAACAATGGAAAGACTCAAAAGAGAAGTGTAATATAGAGGGCGGCTGGGACCCGAACGTGGAGTGGCAATGCGTTGAAAGCCCCTATAACAATCTTACCATGGTGCGATGCATAGCTGATTATCCTTACGGAGACGGAGGAGTCGCTAGGAAGGAAGTAATCTGGCTGAAACGTGAATCATAAGAACAGAAATGTTATAGGAATCAAAAGAATCAATTGCTCTAGGGTATCTTGAAAATTAAGGATGTTGAATTAAGGCTGATTTCTGAGTTAATGAAAAACAGCCGTAGAAGTGACAGAGAATTAGCTAAGGCAATTGATGTGTCCCAACCGACTGTTAGTAGAATGATTAAGAAATTGGAGAGCGAAGACATCATAAAAGAATACGCCATGATTCCCGACTTTCACAAATTGGAGTTTGAAATACTAGCCATAACGTTTTTTAACGTTGAAAAAGAACCTGACCAGCAACAAGTCAAGAAGGCAATAGACACTTTCCAGAACTGATAAAGAGTGTGAAGCTATCAATACTCTACGAATTAGATTTCATAGAGTATTCTGCAAGACAGAACATCCAAGACGTCAAAACTGTTCTCAACGAACTTTGATAATGAAATATTCATATTCTAGTTTTTACTGCTACTTTGGCTTTCTGAAAAGCATCAAGCCTTCTGGATACAGACTGCCTTAAGCTATAGAGAGGAAGAAAAGAGTTAGACCTTTCTTCCATAATTCCCAGAGGCAGTCAAGAGGGAAACTGGGCTGACCATAGCTTCACGCTAACAAACATCACGTTGGAACTTGGCTTCAAAGAAATCTATCGAATTGTTTCTCCGTTACCGACTCAGCAGTTTGCTGGCTATGACGCAGATAGGGCAAAAGAATCTAGATACATGCTGAACATTGTTCGGGACATAGTGATTCTGCAAAAGTGAATTTTCACCCTGAACGACTTAAGAGGGCTTGAAAATAGAACGCGCAAGTTCTTCACTTATTCCCAAACTTATCATCATCACTTGTCCTCGCCTAAGTCCCTTAGCCTCTTCTTTTACTATATTGCGTCTTTCCGCTATTTCCATCGCAACATTAAGCACAAAGGCGAATGTACTAGCATTTTGTGTGTTTCCTGTTCCAAGTTCAGCGAATATCCTGCGGCAAACATCCCTCAAAAGGGGCCCTTCCCATGGCGTTGTCAAGCTTCTTGCAATAGAGGTCAACTCCTCAGATGTCAATGCTCGCAAGCTTGTGACGGAAACAAGAAGGTCAAGTCCCTTAAGAGACGCGGTGGAGGACACGCGCGTGAATTGTTCAAGAGTGAAATTTCTAGCATCAGTGTTAAGTAGACCTGCCAAGAATTTGAAGAAGATCTCCAGCTCATGCTCTTTCAATGGCTCCATAATCTTCATAAAACACTCCTTGGAGATTCTTAGCAGTAGACTGACATTTATTGGAATTCTCTCTACAGCGATTTCGCTTGCTAACATTAAACCCTCATTCCTCTCTTTCAATACTCTAGCTATTAACTCGTTGCGTGCTTGTTCTACCATCATTCCAGCTAGAAATTTCATAACTTCGTGCCAGTATGGTTTGAACACTTTTTTACCTATACTTTTCCACAACTGCTTCATGCCGTATGTATGAGCATTTATGTAACTTGCAGCAAAGTATTCTTGAACTGGTTTAAGAGCGAAAGAAAAGCCGCCAAACTTGTTTTCAACTATGAGGCCTATACGCTTTCTTGCAAGATCGATAGTCTCTCTAACCTTTTGCGCTTGCTCTTCGCGGGGAAAATGGCTACGACGAGAAAGGAATTCAAGCAGACTTTGTTCAAGCTCGTCGACAGTAACTTCCTTTTGTTTCGGATCTTTCTCAAATTTTGATTGCATCCAGTACCCTAGATGCTCATGAGCTGAACGAATCTCTGCGCGATCATACCAAAGCAAACCTTTCATTTCCTCCCGATTTTCGAGGTATGCAGTGATCAAAGTATTGTACAACTCAGTTCGCAGCCTTGGGAGTTCGCCTTTCTCATTTACTAGAGCCATTATTGTCAGCATTAAAGGACTAGAAGCGAGTTGTTCTACCGTTTTGTCTTTGCGTGCAAGATTGAAGTTCTCGATTTTTTCTTCACGTCGCCTTTGATCAGGCTCCCTTTGGACATACCAACTTCTTATGAACTTCTCAACATCCATTTGTTCGACAGGACAGAGTTCAACATGAAGGAAACCTGCCCAACTTATTGGTGCTTCTTCGTATCCGTAGATTCTTGATGTTACAATCAATCGAGCATCTCCGAATTTGTTCACAAAATCATGGATAGTAGCACAAACTGCCTTCCTTTCTTCACTCTTGGTGACTTCATCAAGACCGTCCAGTATTATTATGGACTTCTTCTCCTTGAGGAAATACTCCACAAAACTCTTTGGGCACGTCATTGGAAATATGCGTATATTGACTTCGTCAAGAATGTAGTCGACAAAAGAATAGTCACAATTTTTCTTGGTTCTTTCAGAAATGAAGATTCTTATAGGTATTACGAATGGAATAGGAGCTGTGACTCCGCGTTTTGGATCTGCTAGACTGAGACACATATATTGTGCAACAGTAGATTTTCCTGATCCAGCATGACCCAGTAATACTAAGTAATTAAGCTTCTCATCTTTGAGTAACTCCGAAACAGGCACTTCGTTAAAGGCTATCAGTTTATCAATGGTTTTGGTATCGTTCTTTTTAGCATTCTTGCGGGAAAAGTCATAATTCCTAAGATACAGTGGAAGCGACTTGTATCTGTAGGAACGTCTACATTTTAAATTAATGAAAATCTTTGAAAGAGGCGTTTTGGCCTTTTCTTTGAAAACTCCAAGCCCACCAAGGTCAACATACATCATAGCACTGTGCAGTTTATGTAAATAGCGTGCAAGAATTCTCAAATGAAACTCCTTGAGCCCTCCAGATTTGTATCTCAAGCTTGATTGTTCGAGTTCAAATCGTGAAGGTAGAGTCATAACTATAGATTTTCCGTCAGAACAGATGACGGGACAATTTTCCAGATACTTCTTGTGCGAAGCTGTTACTTGGGCATTTAGGTCGTCAGCAAAGGCCAGAAGAGCCAACTCATCTTGGATCTTATGATGTCGGATGACTTGTAAGACAATCGCCTTGCCATCTCCGCTAGGTGTCCAGCCCCCTATGAGTCTCGTTGCTCTAGTGACTTTTTCTTCATCTTTAGATTTCACGCCTCTAACTCTAAGGATGACATCAGGATGTCTTTCATATGTAGTGTCCAAGATGTCACCAAGGCGGAAAATTGCGGCTAAACCCCTCAAATTAAGTCCCGGAGGATCGACAATGACAAAGGACCCTTCCGGAATTCTGTCGAGGTTGCCATCACTATGGACGTCAATGATGTGTGCGACAGCCTCTGCTTTCCTTGGGTCAAGGCTAAATTCCAGGCGTACTCTGTCCTTCAAGAGCAGTTTATTACCACTTCGTCCGTGATTATATCCTTTGCCGTACTTAATCATCGCCTTGTCTATATCATGAAGGGCTGCAGCGGCTGACAGGACGAAAATATCTTTGGCTTTCATTTTATCGAGAAGATTGAAATGCTCCAAAAGAATGCCTATGTTGTTCTCCACAGCGAGATTGTGCAAAGCACCTTGAAGCCTTTTTCCGACTTCGAAGCCATAGATTTTTTTACAAGCTGAAGCCCAAATTGCCGTTAGCTCGCTTGCCAACATTGGGTCTTGTAGAGCGAGATTTTCCCGCAATTTATGATTCCCGTGTTTGAAAAGAGCTCTAAGTGGATCAGTCAACATCTCATTCGTCACTTCACATCACATCTAATCCAAGTATCCTAAAGATGTGAAAGCCATATTACGTTATTATTGCATATTGTTGTATAAATCTATCGAACAAGCTTGACTTCGACTATCTCAGGGATGTTTTTTTTGATGATGTCAACAATTCCCCATTGCATAGTCATATTGGACATAGGACAATTACAGCATGCGCCCTTCAATCTCAAAGAAATAACATTCCTCTCTACTCCAACAAGCTCTACATCGCCGCCATCGGTCTGCAAATTTGGCCTGATTTCGCTGAGAACTTTCTCGATTCTATCCTTCAATTCCTGTATTTCCGAATGCATACTAGGGTTATGTTCAAGCAGAGATAAATTCTTTTTTGAAAATAACCTTAATCGGATATGAGAGCGTGTGGTCGAATTAGCTATGGCATGCGCTGTTTTTCAGTTCTGCTGAGAATCGTCTTGATCCAAAGGTTGGGCAATAGATTTTTATAGCGAGTAGAGAGCCATAGGCGGGTTGCCAAAAAATGAATTAACTTGAAGAAGGACAACAGCAAGACTCTTTTCAGAAGTTTGCAAACGAGGCTTTACGTCTTACGAGGAAGGGTAGTTTTGAGCAGCCGTTAGCTCAGCATTTAATCCAGAGCGTTTTCAATGGGTCCGCTGAACAAGGTTCGACTGGTGTTGGAGCGCGCGCTGATGATTACGTATTGAGCTGGGGTCATTGCTTTGTGTTGCCATAGGGAAGAGTCCTGAGCTAGCAGTCGAGTTTGCTAACCTTGCGCGCGCTGTCAATGGCGCATTAAATAGAAAACAATATGTGCATAACCTCTTATTAGGAAGTATATCGGTATTTTTCTTGTGTGTATACATGTTGGATTCTAATGACGACGAAATCAAGAATGATGCCCAAGAATCTGAATTGGAAAGAGATTTAGAGAGGCTCGCCAAAGAAAATGCCGTTTTGCGTCACGAAATTGACACTGCAACGTCTCGATTGAATGAAGAGTCCAACTAACTCATGGCTCGATCGATCGGGCGAGGGATAGCGGTAATGACATCGTTATTATCACTAGAGAAATTTATTCTCAATTAAACATAGTCTCTCTGTTTGCATTTCTGTCTCACTTTACAAGACAGCAAACTCTAGGATTGAACCAAAATTCTATCTCCATATAAATAAGCAATAGTACGCACAATCAAATTACTTAGATAGAATCTTTTTTGCTTCTTCCAGTGTTAACTCTCCTTCTTCTATTGTTTTTTCTGGCAAGAAATAAGAGAGTTTTTTAGGATCAAGATCGATCGATCAGAGATCACCTGTCATGCTATCAAGTCCATGAGGCAGCAGCCATCACTATCAGTCACCAACTAAGGCTTTTGTCATTGACTCAATCTGCTTGTTTATCTCCGCTTTGACACCATCAGTGAAGAAAGGCGTGTAGCTCAGCGACTTTGGCACTTCTGCTGTAAGAATTACCATCTTCTCAATCGCAGCATTGATACATAGAACTGCATTGCCAAGCAACTCTCCCACTTTCGCAGCACTCTTCACCGCTGCAATCAATCGAGCAGGACTTTCTTTGAACACCTCAATTGAAATAATGGAGAAGCATTCCTCAATCCAGTGCAAACAGGAATAAAAGAGGTAGAGATCAAGCCAAAGACTGCTAGGCTTGATTAGTCTTGACCTCTTTCTCAATATGCCTTCAAATATTTGGCTTTGCGTATGTTGACTCTGAAACTGAGCAATTCTAGCAATTGATGCTGCAACCAGATCTTCAGGAAACTTGTTAGATTTGTCAAGAACTGCTCCCAAAGTTCCTAGTATTAGCAGAGTACGGTTTTGGACTTGCTTGAGGTCAAACATCAGTGGAGAATAGACCTCATCAACAACCGTTTTCCATTCTTCAGCTCTCACCTTTCGATCTTCTCGCCTCTCTTCAAAATAATGTGTCGCAAAAACTCCAACGACACTCCCACCTATTCCCCCCAAAAGTGCACTAAGAGCTACTTCAACTGCAGACATGATTAGAGGCTAGGCTTTCCCTGCCAATTTAACTTTTTCTCTTGTCGTCTTGCACTCAAGGACATGCTAAGAAACTTGAGCGCCTTGGAACCTTGAATCCAAATGTTGATATCAGCCCTTCCATCAGTTGCCGGAATGGTGTCAGGACCTGGCAGGACGCTTCAGCCACAAAGACTTCGAGTTCGTCCCAGGTATGTCTATTCGATTAGTCCGCGAGGACGGAAACGCCTCAAATTCGTTTTAGAATGATAAAACGCAAACGGTTTAAGAAACACCCTGCCTAAAGCCCTCGTTCTTTGATTCTGTGTTCTGTCACCCTGGCAGCCTCTCGAAGGATTCTCGCGGCCTCTCCAGTAATCTCCCTTGGTTTTTGAAGTTTAACTTTCATACCTGAAGTCATAAATTCCATGATCCTTAGGATATCATCCCTTGATCCTTTTATTTGTCCCTTCCTCTTTTTCTGATAAGGTGACAATTGTGGTTGTTGTTCGCTTCAGCGTGTTCGTTGATAAGGTTAGAAATGGTGTTAAGAAGCAGACTATTAGGCTTGCAGACGCCTATTCAAACCTTAAAGTCGGCATGAAGGTTCACTGCTACTCTACAAAGAAGGTTCCGAGGCTTAGGAGGCCTGTTCTAGACAAGCTTTTGTGCGTGGGCGAGTGCACGAAATAATCCCAACCCAACTGGGGCTCCATCAAAGACAAGAATGAAATAGCGAGGTTAGACGGCTTCTCTTCAGCCAGTGAAATGCGGGAATGGTTTGAAAAACACTATGATATTGAAGACGAAACAGCGTTGAAGATAATACGCTGGAAGTAACTGCACATAGTTCGAAGCTGTCCCTATTCAAAAAGTTTCGGGTCTATAGATGCAGTATGACCTTGGCGAAAACGTTTTCTCGTAAAATGCATTATGATTCTAGGGATCAACCCGTACCATATTGCCAAGATTATGAAAGAACGATCTGGCCAAAGCGGAATCTGGGCAAGAATTCCCCATGTCAATGCCAATAAGAAGAATATAGCCGTGGCCGCCGTGTCAACCGCTATTCCGATAATCTGTGTTTCTGAGCCGAACCATTGGGTGAACGCTTTCGACAAGAAACTTGCTAGAGTGAAGACCCCCGATCCTGTCACAAGCAGAAGAATCAGCAACTCCGCAACTGTAAACCCCAGTCTGTATGGAACCATCGAACTCAGACTGAAAAAGAAGCCAGCAGAAAAGACAAGAATTGCCAAGAAAACAGTAATTCTTTCGCTGAGCATCGTCGGATCAACTAACATGGTTCCTCCCAAGACAAAGAACAATACTGTTATCAACAAGACTATCGGAAACACGTTTGATCTGTCGCGGTTCAGTGTTATTGTCGTGGTTATGATAGGGTGTCCGAGGTTGTCAGTTGCGTTATTCCAGTAACATTCTGGTTCAGTTCCCCACACGTTGATAAGACGATAGTCTCCAAAATTTGGTCTGACAACGCGAATCGAATCAGGCTGTGACCAATAGACCACATAAGTTAGATTTAGAAAATAGGAATCGTAGGGGTAGCGGTTTGGATTTCCCATCAAGTGGAAATTCGAGATTACTGTTCCACTGTACCAAAATCTCTGGAACGATAACGAATTGATACTAACGGGCGGTGGAAAGTCGACCAATCCTTCATTACTATATCCGTTAGTGATTTGCATAATGAACCTGTCGGGTTCATTCTGAGATTGGAGTACTGCATCGAATCGAATTTTGATCGTTGCCGTTAGATTATTCATATCTACAGCTAGGACACTGATACTTGATATCTGTAACCAGCTGCTTGGTGCCTGTTCCACAAAATATGGAGTACGTTCGTTTTGCTGCGCCGTATTGTTTGCCATGTCGGTGGCAGCTACGAAGTAATAGACACTAGTACCGTTTGGGTAGGACGGGATAGTGCCTAAGAAAGTGCAGTTATAGTTCGTTCCGGCTATTCGTTCCATAGATGTCTGATTATAGCCTATTTCAAACGGGTCTTCGCCAGCTCCATAAAACAAGGTGGCATTTTTCACACCCGAGCCGAGATCAGCTATTGTCGCTTCGATTTCTACGTTTTCAGTGGGCAGGACGGGAGAACCCAGCGGCTTGACTCTGGCCACATTAACGATCATTGGACCCGTCTTGTCATAAGAGACTTGATAAACATAGATTGGACTCTGAGCAACGTACCCAATTGAATCCACTGCAGCAACGTAGTATTCGGCCATCGTGTCTAATGGTTGGCCTGGAATCTCCAAGTAAAATGTCCCATTGTAGAAGTCTCCATCAACAATTTGCATCTTACTCATATTGTAGGCTCCGTTATTTAGGGAGAAAAGCAGAGAAACGTTGACAAGACCATACCTGTCCTGAATCACGCAGGTTATGTTAACGCTAACACCTGGTGGCGGATCTACCGGCGTTCTAAGCACTTCGCCGATCTGAGGATAACTTGCTCCTCGACAAATGGGTACCTCAAGGAAAAGAACTGGAACCAGAATCAGCAGGACGATCATTGATTTCATTACTATCAGGTGCGTTATTAGACGCACAGGCTTTAACCTTCTAACTTTTTCGGTCACCCTTGTAGAGCCAAGTATTGACCGAGGCCCATTATGAATTTGCTCTTTGTTCCGCACTGTCATAATAATCCTTTAGCGGGCTCCACGCTCAAGAACGTCTGTTGCCGCACGACTCTTTTTAGATTTTTTCAGCAATCTTAAAAGCCGACTCGATCGAATCAAGCGTCTTGTAGAACAGGACTTTTCTCGCCCAAACTACATCTTTAACCTGTATGGGGATTTCCAGTTTGGTTTTCTTGTCTTGGAGGATTCCGTGGACCAAAAAGACTCTGATTTGGCGATACTCTTCAAGAGTTTTCTCTTCGAGCATCTTTTCCGCAATCATCTTCGGGTCTTCTATGATTTTGTCATGAATAATTCTGTAACTGTCAAGAAAACTTCTCTCGTAATCACCGTATATGAAATCATCCACTACGGATCTCAGAACGAAAGAAAAGAACTCGACCGTCTCCGATTTTTGAGGATACTTCTTGAAGAGATCTGTCTCAAGATGCCCAACTTTGGATGCGAAATCCTTTGTTCTGAGTTTTTGGTTTAGGAGTTTAGTTCTGTAGCACACGTTGAGACCCAAGAGAGAGAAAGTCAAGTATAGACCGATTAATGATGATACAACTATCAAAACGCTCCCGCTTGGTAGATTTATGAGTTCCGGATTTGAAAAACTCATGCTCATTACCAAGAAAAGTGGTGCTATCAATACTTCTGCTACTCGGGTCATTCTTTTGAGGTCAAGACCCAATCCTCCATACAGAAACTTTCTGTGTATTGCAAAGCCCTGTCTGGTCAAATAATGAGCTAGGATTAACATCAAAATGACTGTGAAAACTGAACCGAGTAGGATATATGGGTCCAACATTCCATACCGATTAAGCCAGAATATTATGGATATCTCAAGACCGAAGAAAGACGCGGGGATATATCCATAGTAAGCCATCCTAGGGGGGCACAAAAGGAAGTGCAACGGGATAAAGAATAGCGTAAAGCGTCGACAAGTAGATTATTGCGAGGATTGGAGGCCACCTAACAATGATAGGCAAAGAGTAGGCCAGCACAAGCACAACCAATGCTACGAAGGCAAGAGTGAGCCCAACGGAAACTGCCGTCCTCAGTTTCTTCCTTCTCTTTTCGTCTAGCGGTTCAACCAACCTTTTCGCCTCCTCGGAACAGTGAGCAGTGGTTAAGTGAACTGCATTCTAGGATCCCGGCCGAGGCTTCCACCAAACTGTCTGGATCCCGACACGTTATGGCTTGTGCCCTATGGCCCTAGCTATTTTCCCATAGCTATCTTTGTTCCTTCCAAGATGACCGTGGTGAGTGTTGGAACAACCCAACTTGCATTTTGTTTCAACCATTTCCACAGCTTTTGAATATTACCAGCGTCTGGTTCCTGACTCTTGAGTTCTTCCTGTAGACGCCTCAATTGCTCCTTAATTTCCTCTTTCTGTTCAGGAGAAATGCCTTCTCTGCTTTCAACAATAGTCCGTGCTTCATTGAAGGCGTAAGTCACTTGCTGGTCAAAATTGACCTGAGACCCCACTGCTTGAATGACTGGGGCATTAACATCACCTTGGATCTGTTGAATATTTGTCTGTATGAAGGGAAATTCAACCTTGAACCTGTCCTTATCTTCAATGACATCAATGCCAAATGCTGTTATTTTTGCAAGAACCCATGGTGTTCCTATGGCTTGAAAAAGCTCAATGAGTCTTTTGTCTCTGAGGTAAAAGATGTTGAAATCCATCTGGTTTTCAGGAACCTGCAGGAGTTCTTTCATCCTTGCTCTGTCCAGCCCAAGAGTCAATGGATCTTGTTGAGCCAATTTATGGAGAATCTCTAGGATCTGATGACGGAGTTCACTATCAGTGACTGTAGACATAGGCTGTAAATTAGAGCTCCCTGTTAATTTAACTCTTTTGCAGTGCTCATGAAAATTAAATAATTCGTTACCTTTCTTATGAACACAAAATATGAATCCAAAATACACATTTTTTGCTGGATTGCCAATTGGTATTTTTGGCATGTTTTCTATGTTGGCTGTTTCTCTGTTGCTCTGTGTTGTCTAGACCCCCCGTATATATAGGTTGAACTTTGGCTTGAAAAACTGCACCTTTAGTGAACAAGGAACGTTTTTATTTTTGGTTTCGCCTATTGATTTCTTGCCGGATGATGAGAAGGCATTAGCTTGACACATGGATGAAATCTCAGAGTTACTCAGACGGCACTGTACGAGAAATATTGCGTGTGCGTCTCCAAATACGAATGCGATGGATAGAATATGTGCAAACTACGCCCAAAATCATACCAACAAACACAGACACAACCCAAACCATAAGTCCCAAAACTTGAGGCATCAACGAATATGTCAAAAACAACGGAAAGAAAAATATCCATCTTGCCACTTCAGGCAAACTCTGAAGGACTGGCAAAAACGCCGTTATCAAAAAAGGCGCAGGAAACGCCCACAAGAATCCAGCAAGCAAACCCGACCAAATATGCCG
>CAZNJT010000021.1:0-20741 GCA_964573475.1 uncultured Candidatus Bathyarchaeia archaeon
GCATGTCTTAGTCCCATCCCGATAGCAGTAGGGTCCGGCAGGATCAACCGGAGTTATATTTCATGGTTAATCGTAAGCCAGACGTTTATTGCTGTACAACTGGCAAAGCAGACTGGATTTGGAGGGAATCAACCACTAACGCTAAAGCCCAATTCAGACCTAACGCTTGTAAGCATGTCAGGTCCACATGTTTGTCCCCGCAACTGGAGGCCAACCATCCTCATCCTCTAGGGCGACATGCGCCTTTATAGTTGGGGTTGAGCCGCCGCCGTAAATTGCGGGGCTAGCTTTCATTCGCCAAAATGAATCTGAAGGCATCTTAGCTGATATAAATGTTTCTTTCCGCCCTAATATACGTTATTATCGCCTAGTTAGCAATCTTCAAGTACAGCCAACAACTCGCTCAGACGGGTGATAACTTTATCTGGTTTGGCATCCGCATTTTCTTCCACGGGTCTCCTATTGATGAGAACAGTTTTCATCCCAACCTTCTTTGGACCCATAACATCCAAATCCAACATGTCACCAACAAAAATCGCCATGGAAGCTTTTACGCCTAAAGCCTTCAATGCTCTTTGAAAGATTTCTGGGCTAGGCTTTCGCTGGTTAATCTCACCGCTAATCACTGCAACATCAAAAAATCTTTTCAGGCCGAATTTGTCTAACAGTTTCCAACCGCATTCTGGGATGGCGAAATTTGAAATCAATCCAAGCTTGTATTTTCCGTGCAGTTTCTCTAAGACATCAAGAGCATCCTTATCTAAGCTAACATAACGCATAAACTCTTCAGCAAAAGCCATAGTAGCCCCAACTACAACCGGGTCAGAAACATCAAAATCGTAGCCAAACCTGTGCAAGGTCTGCGAAACGCGAACATTAAAATGAGGTTCCTCTAAGCTTTCGCGTGATTCAGAATAAAACTTGTCCCTAACTTCAAAGTAAACCCGACTAAAATCTTCAAAGGAAACATTAACCCCATTTTCAACCAAAAATTCATAAAGCTTTCTGAGGCTAGGCGGATAATAAGCCTCTTGACTCTCAAGTAAAAGCAAAGTATCGAACAAGTCGAAAAGCACAGCCTCAACCTGCATCTCTACACCAGCGAATCAATAGCCCACGCCAAAGATAAAATGGTTTTTGCAATAAACAGTTAAAACATATATGCGCATTTACATTAACAGCGAAAGCACAGAGGAATATTGAAAATGAACACACGTAAGTTGCTCATGTCTATTGCAGAGGCATTCATGATTTACGGTCTAATCATCGTTGGATATGGAATATTGGCGATTCACGTAACTAAGACATGGTTTGGGGACTGGCATGTCGATAGATACTTACCTTGGCTTACACTGGATATGTTTATGATGATCAGTTTTGCCCTATCTTTCTTTGGATTCATAGTTTGGAGATACTTAAAATACATAGAAGAAGCAAAATAATGTTACTTTTTGGCAGAATGCCAGCTGCCATTATCGCCAAACAAATATTTGATTGAACTTGTTAGTCGTGCGAGAATATTTATCAATCTTAGGATTGGGTAAAACGGCGTGTAATAGAGCAGAGATCGGTAATTGTGTTTATTATAAGCGTATTTCAAGGCTATTGCCTGGTTTATGAAGCCTATTAGCAAGCCATAAGGCACGAAGACCAGCAGGTTAAGAACAAAAAAGATGCGGTCAGGTGCAAACCAGAAAAGAAACGGAAACGCAAACATTGCAGCCAAATCAATAAAGGCTCCACCATACTCGAAAACATAGCAATACCACAAAAGCAAAGTCAACCAAGACTTTTTAATAAGCAAATCTCTATGGATGTTTAAAGTGTTATGAAGCCAACCAGTAAACCATCTTAGGTGTTGACTCCACAAAACATTAAGCGAAACTGGAACAATCGTTGAACTTGTAGCAACACTAGCATAGCCGACCCCTGCGCCTCTCCTGTGCGTCTCTAAAGTAATCTCCAAATCCTCAGTAACAGAACGAAGGCTCTTTTCATTCAAATTGTAAATATGTATAAGTTCTTAAAAATGTATAAATATCCACTCTAAAATATAGCTTCAGCGATTATGGTGAGCTTATTCAATGGAAGACTTATCGCGGTATTACACTTTGTTAAGGGATCCAGCACGCCGAAAAATAATTGAAATTCTAGGTGTTCAAGAGAAAATTGGATTCAAAGAATTAAGGGAAGCCTTAGGCCTAGGCGTAGGCACAGTCTATTACCATTTAGACATGCTTTCAGACTTCATAACACAAGACAAGCAACGCAAGTATAAGCTTAATGACCGCGGGCAAACGCTATATAAAATTTTGAAGGAAGGAAGCGTTCCGGCAACATTAGAAATAAGCGAGGCCTTCAGCCATCGTGTTGCCAAATGGCTTTTTCTTTCGCCTGTCTTCGCCAAAACAGTCAAACCCTTAAGACTTTTGCCACTTTCAATAGCCATATTGCTCATAGGAGCGTTAGGCTCAGCCTATGCGGGACTTGACCCTGCTCTCTTCTTCTATTTTCCATACTCCACCTACAGTTTCACAAGCACAATGGCATTATACGTTTTCAATTGGATAGGCCTATTCCTCTTCGCAGAACTTCTCACCTATCTGCTTTATCGGCGGGTTGGAAACGACCTCCAACTCTTCACATGTGTAGGCATAGCAGCATTCCCTCTAGCGGTTTATCCATATATTCACTTGGCAATTCCGACAATTTTCTCGAATCTCAGTCTAGCTGATTTAGACATGATTTTGCAATATGTTTTGATAATTTTGCAAATTTTTAGCTTGTTGCTTGGTTCTGCGGCATTCTGCTTCGGAAAAGGCATAAGACTTGACAAGGCCATAGTCATAAGTCTGACAGCCATGTACCTTAACATAGCCATACTATTCATGTTAGGCCGTTTCACATAAAGTTCGAGGTTTCTAGAACTCTTAACAAGCGACATTCGAGTTTTTTCGAAACGATTTTCTTAATAAGCCAATTTACAAAGTTATTTTCGGTGAAAACCCGTGAAAAATACGAAAAAACTGTTTGCGACAAGTTTTCTAGCGATACTGCTTGTTGCCGTTGCCACGCCATTAATAGCAATAATGCCTGTCTCAGCAGAAGAAGCAACACCTGCAGCCTTCACAACTGACGGGACATGGGCTTATATACAAAATGATCTGATAACCATAGCGTTTCCAGCTGATGGCAAAAAGCCGATGTTCTTATGGTGGTACACAAAAGATCCAAGCAATATTAACGTGGTTAAATTCAAGGGACTAATCGAATACTGCACTTACGAAAAACCATACTTCTTATGGAAATGCCAAGCCGAAGCGTGGAGAATCAAAGAACGCATAGAAGCGTATTACTACACTCCAAGGCAGCATATGCTTCAGGAGTCGCTAAGATGGAAAGCTCTACAAAGATTGTGGGAGATTGGAAACTATACAGGTCTTCATGCGCCTTATTTGTCGTTTAGTGGCTGCACATGGAGATTGGATGGTCCAGAAAACGTAACTAGAGGCGACGTGAAATACCTAAGTTTCAACTCTACACTCGTAGATGTACCAGGACATAGGCCAAACTTGCAATTTGCTGAGAATAACATAATTATTAGATGTAGATTCTACTACACGTCTGCAACCGAAGATGTTCACGGAAAATACACTTATACAGTCAATGCAGGCGAACTCAAAATTGACATAGTCATCAAACACTGGGAATGGAACATAGACAAACTCGAACCAATAATAGACAAGCTAAGAGAGCTTGGCTTTAACATACCAAAGGGCAAGTCTGGCCTAGCCTTATGGGTTAACTTGGCATCAATCAATATGACTAACCTTGGGACAGCGAAGAATGATGCGGAGAGCGTAGAAGATGTCGATTTAACCGAAGGTGCCTCTACAGCCCAAAACATGTACGTTGAGGGTGACAAGGTTGCTGTAGCTCAAAATAACATTGGAAGTGATGAGATACCATTACAAAACCGTTGGCGAGAGCGCTTCCGAATACGCTTTGAAAAAGGCAATGCTACCTTTGCAGGATTCTTCAAATTTGTTCCACAGGCCATAGTTACGGATGGCATTACATACAATACAACAGATGTAACAGCAGCGTATATCTCAGCAGGAAAACACATGCGCTTATTCATTGGTTATCCATACTTCGGCAACTACACATTGGAACATGACCCTTCACTTGGTGTTGAAAGTGTTGTCCCATGGTTGCCAACTGGTCTGTTGATGATTCTAATTGGAGCAACAATTGCAATAGCAGTTGCGGTGGCAGCTGTAAAACTGCGAAAGAAAACAGTTAACATAATAAACGTTCAATAACTTTACCTTTTTCTTTTTATTTTATGGGATATATGTCATTTTTGGAAATAAAAGTTTATATGGTGTATTACTATACACTATATTGGATGTTCGAGAAAATGAGTGCACGCCCAAAAAGTGACGAAATTCGCTGGCAAGTCATGAAAGCTATGCTTGATGAATTTCCAACGTTGAAAGAGAAGGTTAAAAAATATCTGAAAGAGCAGAAGCAATAATTTAGGTTCTATTGCATTTCACTTTTGTTTATTAATGCTTTAATTTCTTTTGAGAAGGTGTGTGGGCGGAATTTTAACGTTGTTTTTGTAATTATCTCCTTCTGTTTTGAGAAGCTCTGTTACCTCGCGATAGCGTTGAAGAAAATTCATGCCCTTCTCAGTTGCCTTATATACTTCTTTACCATTCAACAAAACTTTTTCCAATAATGCGTTTTTTAACATAAAATTAAGATAATCGTTAAGTTGTGTGAAGCTCAAGTTTCCCCTATACATAATTTGAGTTTTCAGGACACCGTCCTTTGCAATTTCCAAGATTTCTGCAATTATGTAGAGCTTATCCCTTCTTTTTGAAGTAGGGTTTGAACCCCAAGGATTCATTTTCTATATTCCTCTTTTAGAACTGTTTTCTATGATAAAAAGGGGCTATGGAATGTTTTAAGTGGTGTTTCGCATGTCTAAGTATTTCAATAATCGAAATATTCTCTAGAACAAACTTCTATATGCCAAGAAGACTTTATTTTTTCATAAAAATGAAGATGTTAGAGAAGGTGAGAAAATGTTAGTTGGTTTAATTGCAGACACACATGATCGTTTGCCAATGGTGGAAAAAGCGGTAAAAAAGTTGAATGAGGAAAAAGTGAAGCTTGTGCTTCATGCTGGGGATTACGTGGCGCCTTTTGTTATTCCAAAATTCAAGGATTTAAAAGCAAGACTAATCGGTGTTTTTGGCAATAACGACGGAGACCATGAACTTCTAAAAAAGGGATTCAGCAAGTACGAAAGCTTAGAGATGCGAGGAAACTTCGCCGAAATAATTGTTGAAGGAATAAGAATTGCTTTATTACACGGAGATGAAGAGGAACTTCTAAAGGCTTTGATTGAAAGCGAAAGCTTCGACGTTGTAGTTCATGGACATGCGCATAAGACTGAAATTTATCGAAAAGGTAAAACATTGGTTGTGAATCCAGGCGAAGTCTGCGGATATTTGAGTGGTAAATCAACAATTGCGTTGCTTGACACGGTTAAGCGTGAAGTCAAAATAGTGGAGCTGTAAACACAGCAAACGTTTGTGTATCGTGTAGTTTTTAGAAGAGCCTTTCTCTTCGTGTGACCTAGCCCCTCCCTTATATATAGGTTGAACTTTCGAGTAGAATTCGCCTTTCAGAATGTGCATGCGTTTATGTTTTAGCGGGTTTTAGAAGAAGTCTAGGTCTGTTAGATAGAATTTGTCTCCGTAGGTTTTTTTGAATGATGCATCGGTGGTTAACGGTTTAACCATTATTAGTCCGTGGCTTCTTTTTTCAATCATGTAACCACGAGACTTGTAAACTTGCAGTAAAGCCTTGTCTAATACGTCTCTGTCCATTATCAAGTCTTTTGCTTTCGCTTCAACAAGCTCCATCAGCCTATTCATCTCTTCAGCATTTAATGCAACAAGTTCTCTGATCCACGTTGCCTTAGACCAGGTTCCACCTACATTGCTTCTAAAAATAACGTATCCGTCCTCTTCGATAATGCAGTCCTTGCCGCCAAAGTAGCCTGTCTTCTTTAACATCGTCAGATAAGCTTTGTCTCGTACAACAAAACCTGTCTTGTCTTTCACAAATTTGCTGTAAACCTTTAGAAGCCTGTCAAAATCAAGCTTTCCACTTTTCTGCTCCGCAGTAGCCTTGGCCTTTTTTGGGTTTAACACTTTATATGCGCTTGGTCTTTCTAGCAAGTCCGTGTAACCTAGCTTCATATACATTGCGTATGCAACAAGAGTGTGGCCAGTACATAAGAACGAAAAACGATAATTCCTCTCTCTAAAATGCTCATGCACCCTATTCATCAATGTCGTAGAAATTCCTTTTCTTGCATGACTTGGCAATGTAGCAACACCATAGATGCCGCCAACATACTCTACGTTTCCATCCAAAGTCCGTGTAGCCAAATCCATAACGCCAACATAACCAATTGCACGTTTATTCTCTATAGCGCAAAAGCCAATCGGGCTGTTTCTCAATCTAGGGTCAATTTTGCCAAGTTTTTCATTCATTCTCGGATTGTATGGCCAACCGAATGCGTTATCCATCAAGGGCAGAAGCGTTTCCTTTGATTCAAGTTCTTTATGTGGTAAAATCTGCATCGTTAAACCATTCCACCAACAGGGATACATCTTCCTTTTCGGCTAATTTCAGATTGATTCTTTTGCCTTCAAGCATAAAATATCAGAAATTGAAGTGCCACTATGTGTATTTATTCTTTGTTATATGGTCGTCTTTTCTGATTCGCCAGTTTAAACAGTTCTACTAGTTCTTGGTCTTTGGCTCCGTTTCTCATGGGCGTTAAAATGTCTACCAAGTTGTTGTTCCTCATTAAGCATGGTTTAAGTTTTCCATCGCTTGTCACACGTAAGCGCGTGCAATGCATGCAAAAATCAGTGTTCTCTATTGGATGTACAACTTCAACTATGACACTTGGCAAGTGGTAAATGCGACGGCTTTGCATGTATTGCCTAGTTTCAACTTTGAGGCTTTTCTGTCTTAACATGTCCTCGTATTCGTCTAACGATTTATAGTGTGTCGAGTAATATGTGCCGCTTATGTTTACTGGCTCAAGCTCAATCAGCTGCAGAATTGTTCCAGTCTCTGTGGCAAATTCAATCATTTCCGGAACCGCATAATCGTTCACGCCTTTCAGAATAAGCATGTTAAGCTTGACAGGGTAAAACCCGACTTCAACAGCGGCCTTAACACTTTCCAAAACGTCTTCTAATCTTCCGCCCGTTAACTTGTTGTAAACTTCTCCATTCAATGTTGGAAGGCTAATGTTTACGCGTTTTAAGCCGTTTGCATGCAATTCTTCAGCCAAGGAAGCAAGCATCGTTCCATTAGTTGTCATAGAAAGGTCTACTAAGTCAGGTATTGCTGCGATGCCTTTGACGATTTCTGCGTTGTCCTTGCGCATAAGAGGTTCTCCTCCTGTCAGCTTCACTTTGGAAATGTCTAATCCAACAGCGATTCTGACGATGCGGACAATCTCGTCAACCGTCATTTCAGCTGCAGAATTTTCTGTAGGCTTTTCTTCGCCTTCCAAATGGCAGTATTGGCAATACAAATTGCAACGTCGTGTTATTGCCACACGCAAGTTAAGTAATGGGCGTCCATAACTGTCGCTTAGAACCATCGTTATTCCCGTGCATGCTTAACGATGTGAGCGGTTTCCGGCAATATAAGCTTTTCAAAACAGAGCTTCACAGCGTCAGGAGAGCCTGGAATACAGAAAAAGGCTTTACCCTTTGCCACCCCGGCAATGGCACGAGACAAAACTGCTGCAGAACCAATCATATCAAAGCTAAAACGCCTAAAAATCTCGCCGAATCCTGGCAGAATTTTCTCTAAGAATGGTGAAACAGTTTCTATAGTGATGTCAGAGGAGGCTACGCCAGTGCCACCAGAAAATACAACAACATCTAAATCAGCAGAAGCTAAGGCTTGCCGTATGCCTTCTTCAATCAAAGTTTTATCATCTGGGATCAACTTTCTGAAAGCTATCGTGTGTCCAGCATTTTTCAGGAAGGACTCGATCAAATCGCCGGAAACATCTTCCACTTGTTCGCCTTTTTTCGTTTTCTGATAGCGAGATGTACTACATACGAAAATGCCGAATTTCAGCCTTTTAGGAGCTTCAGCCTTATGCTTTTTCGTGCTCTCGCTCACTAGGATTGACCTCTTTAATTTTTTTCACAACACGAATGTTTTCTATGACCGTGGATGGATATTGCCCCTCCGCATCTTTTTCATATTGTTTAACCATGTCCCAAATTGTTAAGAGACTAACCGCAGTTGCAACAAGGGCTTCCATTTCAACCCCAGTTTGAGCTTTCGTCTTAACAGTGGAGGTAACTTGCACAGTAGACTTGTCTAAAACTTTTATTTCGACTTCCACGTTTGTTAATGGCAGCGGATGACAAAGCGGAATCAATGTGCTTGTTTTTTTAGCGGCTAAAATCCCTGCAATCTTGGCTGTGTAAAGCGGATCCCCTTTAGCAATTTTTCCCTTGTTAATTAAACGTATAGTTTCAGGTTTCACCTTAATAGTTCCTGTTGCAGTTGCTTCACGAAAGACTTTTGGTTTATCAGATATATCAACCATTGCCATGCCTTTTTTCCTCGTTTTCTCCAATTTTGAAGTTTGAGAGGGAAAGCTGCTTCTTTTCCGTTTTGTTTTCAACTGCTTTGGGTTGTGCAGAAGTCTTGCTAGAAAGGATTTTTAGGCTTTCTTCTTGAAGTTCGCGCATAATCTGTTTCATTTCATCCACTTTCTTTTCTAAACCAATTAGTGCAGCTCTAAAATCGTCTATGCGACTTAAAACATACTTTATGAGAGGTTGAATATCTTCTTTAGCTTGTATGCTTATAACTGAACTTTTTGTTTCAGAGGTTTTTTTGTAGGTGAGTATTGCGTTTATAAGCGGGGAAGGATTATTCCTAACCTCCCGCATCAAAAAAAGAAAATCTGAACTGTCTGTCAGGGCTTTTCTTAATTGTTCAAAGGCTAAACGGGAATTTGCAAGAGGGTCTGACGTGTTCTGAAGGAGAATCTCCTTAAAAGTTGCTAGAGTTTGCGTTAGGTTTTTGCACATAGGCTTGATTGTGTAAGCCTTTTCTGGTTTAAGAACAAGCATAAGCTCTTCGCTACTTATTGCCAAATCACTTAGGCGGTTAACATAATTTTCAGTTTTTTTCAGCAACTCTGAAGGTGGAAACTTTTCGAAGAGCACGCCGCTGGCTATGTCGCTTGCAACCTTCTGCAAAACCTCTTCAAAATCACCTATTTTCTCGTCAAACTCCTCTTTAATCAAAACTTCGCACCACGTATAAAGAAACTAGTACAGCCTATTGCTTATTTGCGTGTTCCCAAGCTTCCATGAGATTTTGCACACCCTTAGCCTTAGGTGAATGTTCATTAAGCCTGTATAAGCGGATTCTCCCAAACACTTTGTGCTGAAGGATGCCTTCATCTTCCAAAACTTTCAAGTGCTTACTTGTTGTATTGTAGTTAACACCAAGTCTGCGGGCAATTTCAGAAACGTTAAGTTCGCCCACCTGCATTAAGATTTTTAGAATTTTTATTCTTAGCTTTGAAGAGAAAACATCCTCCACATCCATAACATTTTCACACCTCTTCCTTTTCTAAGAGGACAGTTAATTCCTTCTCCAATTCGTGAATTGGAATTCTGGACAAATAAATAAGCGTTGACCTTCCACGATTGCCAGCCGCTGAAACCTCAGTTTCTACAATACCGACATCTGAAAGAGTCTGTAAGTATTTCCATAGTTGTGTGTGGCTGTGTGGTTTCATATTAAATTCTTCACATACAACAGCATAGACTTGTTCAGCATCTGTGAGAGAAATGTAAGCCTTTTGACCTTCCTTGAAAATTCTGGCTATTCCAAGTAAGAAAAGTTTTTCATGAAAACTTAGGGAGGCTAAATCGCTTTTCCGTATCGTTGGAATTATGCTTGAAACAGCTTTTCGAACACATTCCGGCGTAACAACCTCTAAATCCTCAGCGTCCGCATATTTTCCAGCCCGCCATAGCAACTCAATGCCGAAACGAGCGTTTCCACCTTCAGAAAAGGCAATTTCAGCGGTTAGGCTTATAGTGTCTTCCGGCACAGTTAAGGACTTGAAGGCAAGTGAAACACGGTCGTTAAGGATGTCTATAAGATGGTGTTTTGAATATTTCACAAGACTTATGATGTTAGATTGTAAGGTGCTTCTTGTGCTAGCATCTAACCGCTCAATTGCTTTTAGGTCTCGCAAAATGCATATAAGCGAAAGTCTTTGAGGCTTATCCTGTCTTATTTCCTGTAACCGCGTAAGCTTATAAACAGCTTCCGAGTTCTCCCTCTCAACGAGGCTTTCAAACTCGTCTAGAGCCAAGATTACATACGCGTTTTCCTCGTCTAAAATTTGTAAGAGAATGCGTAAAAGCTCCTCAGCAGAGTAGCCGCGTCTCGGAAAAGTTGGATGGAACACAGAAACTATGTGATATAGTATGAGGAAGAGGCTTCCACGGTATTCGCGGCAATTAACATGAACGTAGCGGAGATTTATCCCAAGCTTATTAGCTTCGTGAGTGATGTCAACTCCGAAACGTTGAGAAAGCACGGTTTTACCCGTGCCAACATCGCCGAATATAATAACCCTTTGAGCCATTTTCGCTGGAAACTGCAATATAAAACTGAAAAACTCCATTAGTAAGCGCAGTTCCATATCTCTGTGGGGAAGCCTGTTAGGAATGTAGGTAATATCCAGTTTTGTTTCGTCCTTGAATACGCTTCGGTACTGTGGCACTTAACTAACCCCAAATAAATTATACGCGAAGCTTTGTTATTCTTTTCCCTCACGCAACTAATCTTAAACAAGGAAACGTTCGAAATTGCATGCTTATATACCATGCTTGCACCTTAAAATCTTGAGTGTAAAGACATGCCGAGGTTAGTTTTAAACGGGACATTTGTGCCTCACGTAACACCTTTCACACGTGAAGGCGACCTCGACCTCAAAGCGCTTAGAGCTTGTGTAAGGTTCTGGCTGGAAAGCGGAGTTTCCGGGTTAGTGCCTTGTGGAAGCAACGGTGAAGCCCCATATCTTTCTCGACAAGAACGAAGAAAGGTTATCGAGACCGTTATGGATGAGGTTAATGGAAAAATTCCAGTGATTGCAGGAACAGGAAGCATGAGCACTAAAGAAACAATCACGTTCACCAAGGACGCGAAAGACTTGGGTGTGGATGCTGCGCTCATAGTTACGCCCTTCTATTTCAAACCGACAAACAGAGAAATGCACGAGCACTACAGAACTATCTTGGAAACCGTCGATCTTCCAATAGTTGTTTACAACGTTCCAAAGTTTACTGGATTTTCTTTGGAAACTGCCTTCATTCATCAACTTGTGTCTGAAAATGAAAAAATAATTGGATTGAAAGACAGCAGCGGAAACATCGGCGCGATAACAGAAATCATAAGATTGGTTGGCGACAAGATTTCAGTGTTAGCCGGCACGGCAGATGTAGCGCTACCGACATTTTTGCTCGGAGGCAAAGGCGCTGTAATCGCCGTTGCGAACGTGTTTCCCAAACTCTGTAGCCAGTTGTATGAAACTTTCAAAAATGGCAAATACGAGAAGGCAAAAATGCTGCAAAAGCGCATATCGTTTGCTAACGAGGTACTTGTGAAGAGGTATAATCAGCTCTCAGCCATCAAAGAAGCGATGAGATTGCAAGGATTACCAGGTGGCTACCCTCGTAAGCCAGCATTGCCATTGGAAAGTGAGGAAAAGAAGGCTGTTCAAAACCTGTTAAAGATTATAAATGAACCCCTCTAAGAACCACTGTTCCTATATACGGAAGATATGAACAATAAGAATAGGTGAAAAATGTGGCATTTATTCATACAAGTATTCGAACGAGCAATATTGATAAATCAATTGACTTCTACACAAGGTTGGCGGGTCTCAAACTCCTAAGTCGCCGCGAGATACCGCAGAACAATGCCGAGATCGCTTTCCTTCAAGATCCAGAGGGAAAAGGTGCAAAGCTTGAGCTGACTTTCTACCGAAAACAGAAGAAGTTTATTCAGGCTGATTACGAGGAGCGGCTGTTCGATCACATCGCGTTTGAAGTAGAAAACATGGAACAGACAATTTCTATGATGCGAAAGGAGAAAGTCACAATCACAGACGAGCCTTTTAGGCTTGGTCCGGCTGGACCGCTGATAGCCTTTATTGAAGACCCAGATGGGGTTCTGATAGAACTGATTGAAAGAAGGTAACGCGCGCTAGAATTATTGTGCCAGCCAGTGAATTTATAGAACTAAAAGAACAAAAGACTAATAAGCGCATTTTATTAATTCTATTGCGAAATAGCAAAATGATTCCAAAATATTTCTTCTTAACCAACGGCGTTGGCAAACACAAGGAACAATTGCAATCTTTCGAGTTAGCCTTAAGAGACGCAGGCATCCAACATTGCAACATAGTGAAAGTCTCAAGCATAGTGCCACCAGGCTGCAAGCTCATCTCGAGAGAACGAGGCTTAAAAATGGTAAAGCCGGGTGAAATAACGTTCATTGTTCTAGCTAGAAATTCAACGAACGAACCGCATAGGCTAATCGCTGCATCAATAGGGGTGGCTATTCCTTCAGGCAAAAATAATTATGGCTACCTTTCTGAACACCATTCCTATGGACAGCCAGACGACAAAGCGGGAGACTATGCGGAAGATTTGGCCGCGACAATGCTTGCCACAACGATGGGAATCCAGTTTGACACAGAAACCGCTTGGGACGAAAGAAAACAATTTTTCAAGACAAGTGGAGTAATAATCAAAACCACTAACATAACACAATCAGCAACCGGCGACAAAAACGGTTTATGTACTACAGCCCTTGCAGCAGCAGTTTTCCTTCCAGGAAAAAGACGCTAACGCGTTGATAATGACTTCTACAATAACTATCTACTTTTTTATTCCAAAACAATATTAACAATTAGAATTAACGCTAAAATGGGTGAAGAGACTCTTGCCTCAAAAGTTTCAAACACCGATGATAATTGTCAACTTCAAAGCGTATTCTGAAGCAACAGGCAGGAAAGCGGTTGAACTTGCCAAAAAAGCCGAAAAGGCAAGCAATGAAACATGCGTTTTCATAGGGGTAGCTCCTCAATTTGCAGATATAGCGATAGTTGCTAAGGCCGTGGGCATTCCAGTTTTCGCTCAACATATAGACCCAATTAAACCGGGCAGCTATACGGGGCATGTGCTTGCTGAATCCATGAAGGAAGCAGGGGCTGTGGGAACGCTGATTAATCATTCTGAAAGACAGCTTAAGCTTTCAGATATTAGTGAAGTAATCGGCTTAGCACGCGAAAATGGTTTAATCTCTGTTGTTTGCGCCAATAACCCGAACATAAGTGTAGCGGTGGCAACGCTCAAGCCAGACATCATAGCTATTGAGCCGCCAGAGCTTATAGGCACCGGAATTCCCGTTTCAAAGGCGAAGCCAGAAGTAGTTACGGACACCATTAAGCTTGTTAGGAAAGTTAACCCTACAGTCACTATACTATGCGGAGCTGGAATAAGCCGTGGAGACGATGTTGCAGTAGCGTTAAGGCTTGGCACTCAGGGGGTATTGGTTGCAAGTGGCATTGTTAAGGCGAAAGACCAATATAGGGTTTTACGTGAATTTGCAAAAGCAACAAAACAGTAGGCGAGTCAAAAACATTGAAAGTTGAAGCAGAATGCGCCGCATGCATAATTAGCAGAGCTGCAGCCGAAGCCATAGAAGCTACGACAAATCCCGCATTACGATTCAGGGCAATAGCTGAACTTTTACGATTATTAAATAAAGAGTTTAGACCATCAGCGGTTCCTGCAGACTTGGGCACAAAAAGAGACCGCCTAATAAAGAGAATAACGGGCAACGATGACCCTTACAAAAGGAGTAAAAGGATAAGCAACGAAAAAGCCTTGAAACTTTTGCCGTACGCAAGGAAACTAGTTGAAGAAGGCTATTCTCAGCAAGATAGGTTTAAAAAAGCATGCTTATGCGCCATAGTCGGCAACACAATAGAATTTGACATAATAGGCCACAATTTCACATTTAATAGTTTAAGAAAAAACCTCCGAGAGGCTGGAAAAGATTTAGTCATAAATGATACCAACAAGATTTATGAATTAGCAAAAAAGGCGCACACCATTCTTTATCTGGCGGACAATGCTGGGGAAATTGTCTTTGACACGTTGCTTGTGGAACAATTAAGAAATATGGGTTTAAATGTAATTGTGAGTGTTAAAGGCGGGCCAGTAATTAACGACGCCACCTTAGAAGATGCGGAAGTTTCCGGAATGAGCAAGATTGCGGACAAAATAATAACTACGGGAACAGACGCCGTTGGGTTGCCTTTGAAAGAGGTTTCAGCAGAATTCCTTGATGTTTACAATTCTGTTGATATCGTTTTTACTAAGGGCATGGGCTATGCAGAAACCCTAACAGAATCTAGACTAACAAAGCCTCATGCCTTACTTTTTAGAATTAAATGTAATCCCGTGGCAAACTTTTTTGGTGCTTCAAGAGAAAAAAATGTTGCAAAGCTGATGCCGTAGATGTTTTTGCCATCCATAACCCTCAATCGAGAGTCACTCTCTCACTTTGAATATGCAATCAAACAAGAGTGGATCATAACAAACGGTTTAGGCGGTTATGCCTCCTCCACGGTTTTGGGCATAAACACAAGAAAATATCATGGATTGCTCGTAGCTGCTTATCATCCACCAGGAGACCGCAGGATATGCTTAGCAAAACTGGATGAAGAAATACTCATAGGAAAAAACATTTATCCGCTTGGCGCCAACGAGTTCCAAAACGGGGTCTTCCCGAAAGGACATGAATTCCTAAAAGAATTTTCAATTTCACCCTTCCCAAAATACGTTTATGCAGTGCAAAATGTTAAAGTTCAAAAAACCATTTTCATGCCGCATGAGAAAAATGCCGCTGTAATTATTTATAAAATTTTAAATGAAAATATTTTTGATGTTAAAATTCGAGTTTTTCCACTAATAAACTGTAGACATATTCACTCAGTTACGGATAGATCTAAAAATCCGTGGCAGCTTGTCCAAAAGCGGGCAGACAACGAAGTGAACGTAAGCTTCCTAGGCATTCCTCAATCTTTGCTAATAATGAAAACGACAGACGGGCGTTATTATGATGCTTGGAGGTGGATTGAGAGAATATACTATCGCGAGGAGGCCATGCGTGGAGAAAATTGCCTAGATGACTGTTATCAGCTTGGATACTTTGAGGTGAATGTAGAAGCGAACAAAAATGAAAATTTTGCAATAATAGCTGTTGCAGATAAAAACGAGACAGGTGCACTAAAAATTCTGGCTGAAATGCCTGTTACCATGTATGACATAGAAGCCTTACACGAGCGAGAAATGAAGAGTCGAGAAAATTTATTGGCGAAATTTTATGGAGATCATGAAACCATTCCTATAAGTGATTGGTTAAACTGGATTATTTTGGCTACAGACATGTTTATAGTTAAAGGAACAGATGATGTGCAAAAGTCTGTTATTGCTGGTTATCATTGGTTTGAGGCTTGGGGAAGGGACACATTCATTTCTCTACCCGGATTGATGCTTGTAACTGGAAGATTTGAAGATGCAAGGAAAGTTTTCTTAACCTTCAAAAAACATTGTAAGCAAGGTTTAATTCCCAACTTTATTCCAGACCAATTGGGGCAGCCAGCCTATAACGCTGTTGACGCAACTTTGTGGTTTGTGAATGCGGTGCTGCAATACTTGAAATATACAGATGACTTCAAATTCGTTCAAGAGCAACTTTGGGAAACCCTAAAAACAATCATTGAAAACCACGTGAAAGGAACAGCGTTCAACATACACATGGACGGCGACGGCTTGCTTTCTCACGGTTTACAATTAACATGGATGGATGCAATCGTAGACGGTCAACCAATAACTCCAAGAGCTGGGAAGGCCGTTGAAGTTCAAGCATTATGGTATAACGCATTAAAAACCATGGAACTTCTGGCAAACAAGTTCAAGGAAAAAAGTGAAGCTGAAAAATACTTTCAGTTGGCTGAAAAAGCAATGAAAAGCTTTATTGAGGAATTCTGGAACCCGGAAAAGAACTGTTTATTCGATGTTGTAAGCGAACATGGCAAGGATGACTCTCTGAGGCCTAATCAAATTATTGTGGTTGCTTTAGATTTCCCCATGTTGGACAATGTTAAAAATGAAAAGATCGTCGATACTGTGCATCGTGAGCTTTTAACGCCTTACGGTTTAAGAACACTTGCAAGAAATGACCCACGATACATTGGAGTTTATGCTGGAGATAGGAGAAACAGAGACAAAGCCTACCATAATGGCACAGTGTGGCCTTGGCTGCTAGGCGCCTTCACAATAGCGTTTCTAAAAACCAAAGGTTATGCGGAATATAGGCGTGAATATGCTCTAAAGAATTTTCTTTTACCTTCGTTTGCTGAGCAAATTTTTAAGGCTGGGCTTGGAACCATAAGCGAAATTTTCGACGGAGAACCGCCGCATACGCCTAGAGGATGCGTAGCCCAAGCGTGGAGCATAGCGGAACTCTTCAGAGCCTATGTAGAAGACGTTATGCAAGCTAGACCAAAACATGAAAGGGAACTTTTACAAGGCTTAAGATGAAATTGTTTTTCTGAGATTTTCTGCCGCAACTTCTGGAGTGACTGTATTTATGTACATGCCTGTGCTTTTTTCGAATCCAGCCCAAATCGCAAGTTTGGGATAAACTTCCAAATGCCAATGATAGTATTCGCTGGCATCTTTGTTTATGGTTAGGTGAAAACCAAAGTTGTAAGGCGGGTCGTTTGCCAATCGGTTTAATCCATTAAGGCATGTTTTCAGTGTTTCTGCAAAGGTTTTCACTTCGTTTTGTGACATGTCAAGCAATGTAGCTTTATGCTCCTTGGGAAGGATCCAGAATTCTAAGGGGTGGACACTTGCATACGGAGCGAAAACTACAAACTTTGAGTTTTCAAGAATAAGTCGTGGTCCTTTACGCTCTTTTTCCAGAATGTCGCAGAAAACACACTTCTCGTTTTGTTTCCAGAATTTTCTGCTTGCTTTAAGCTCATCTTCAACAATCTTTGGGATGAAGGGTGTTGCAATTATCTGGCTGTGAGCGTGAGAAAGTGAGGCTCCAGCTTCTATGCCGTGGTTGCGGAAAATGGAGACGTACTGCACGTATGGTTTTGCTGAAAGTTCGCGAAGTCTATCAACGTAGGCATTAATGACATGCGCTAGTTGCGAAATTCTCGCATTTGCAGGGTGTTCATCATGATTTGGCGATTCAACCAGAACCTCGTGGTGCCCAACAGCCGCAACTAAATCGCTGCATTTCATGATTTTCTTTCGGCTAATCTTCTCTTTTGGTGGGGCAAAGGCTGGATAAAGGTTTGGCATGCAACGAATTAACCAGTTTTTGTGTCTAAAGCCGTTTTTATCTTTGGTTCTTCTAATGCCTTTGTCTGATTTGAGATAGACTAAGACTGCTGGTGGTGTCATGTGTTCGTTGCCTGGGCACATGGGGCAAGTACTAATTTTGGCTTTTTGTCTTTGCTGTTTGGCAAAGTCTGTGGGTCGGCGTCCGCGTTCGGTGGCTATGACAACCCAGCGGTCAAGCAAATAATCTTTGCGAACTTCGTTAAAGCCCATAGCTAAACATCCAGTTAACACTAGATTAATGTACATGGCATTTAGCATTTTCCAAAAACTCTTTTTATGTGCGAGTCCCTAGCCCCCTTATAAATGGGGCAGTTCTCGCTCCTATAATTATTCTCCCGTCGTCTCTCGCCTACTTTGTTGAAGAATTGTTATTCTACTCGGTTCAAGTATTGAGAATTTTAGAAGTGTGTACATAACCAAACTTAGTTTGCCTGCTTTATCGCTCTCAGATATTTTGACGTAAAATCGATCGTGAAAGGTAGGCTTTGCCACCCATTCGCCATAACCCTTGTTTACAAAGATGAACTCTTTAAAGGGAATATATTTGTTGGACCAGAAGACTTTGTAGGCTTGTCCTGAAATCATTATTTTGTCGAATTTTTCCAGCCGAAAAGCAGAATCTTCCCTTGGCCAATCAAGAGTAAGTTTGACGAAGTAATCTATTGGAGCAAATAACACCGTAGGTCTGAATCTTGAATCATGTAGACGATGACTTTGCTCTTTCAAACTGGTTAAGTTTATTTCAGGTGAAGTTACGCGGTTAATTCTCTCATCTTTAAGGATTTCTTCAATAACATACTTCTTTTCTGAGAATGCTATATTTTCTCCCAATTGTTGAAGAGCCATGTCATAATAAATATCGCCTCGAGTGTACCAATCTTCAGGGATATAGATGCCTCTGCCGAGTTTGAGAAAGACTTGGTCATTGGGATTTGAATCTCTAACGTTAACCAATTGGTCTATAACACTATTTTTGTAATAGGATTCGCGAACAAGTTGCTCGCTTCTCTCGATCTTCTGCTCCCTTGTCAAAGAATGCGTCATTGTTCAATCAACTCCGTGTCTTCTGTTACTATTCTTGCTGATTCTTGACGTTCAATGTAACATCGATAAATCTCATTAACCAGACGGCAAAAACTCTCCTCTGGTTTTTCGGGTGGAAAATGAAGAGGATGCCATAATTTCGCTCTAAATTTGCTGGGAATGCAATTGTCGCTTGCTGAAAATAAAATGATTTTGTTCTCAAAGTTTCTTGAAAAAAGTAGATCTATTTCATTCTTCAAAGGTTCGGAACGCGGACTGTACTTGTGACAAACGAAAACGGCTACGTGACAATCTATGAGACTTTGGGTAATTTTGGCTCCATAATCTGCGGACGATGCGGACAAGGTCCTAGATAGTGGACTGGCAAGAAAGGTTTCCATCTTTGTTTCGTTTCTTAGAAAACTTTCGAGTTTCTTTGCAACTTCCTCCGCTTTTGTGCCACCGAAACCAATGAAAATGCTCAGCATACAATTAAGTTTAGCAACAAAAGTTTATAACAATTACACTTTCGGAATAATGGCAACAAATTGCACAATGCAAGAAATACAAAAACATAATGGCAAAACTGTTCATAATCGTGTCGATGCTCCTCTGAAGAGAGAGGTGTAAAAAGAATGAAAGAAGAGACCAAAAACGGAAGTTCCGTAGTTTCCTACACTCGTTTGTGGATTCTCCAGGAGTTAAGTAGCTTTCATAAATAGGTAGAATTCAATTTTGGAAGAACTGAGCGTTTTATTCTTGGCCGTGAACTAGTGGAAATAAGTGGTTGAGTTGACAAGCTGTCTTTAGAGCCGTTCCCATCCCATGGCCGGTGGTTCTATGCCCATCTGCCAAAGGAGCGCAATAATCTCACCCCTGTGATGGACTTCCTCTTCAAACACGTGGATCAATATATCTTCAGCTATGACCTCCTCTGTTTCGCCAGTGTCATGCTTGACTTCGTACTTCTTGTAGAGCCCCTTCGGGGCAATGAGTCAAGATACCTGTGCATTCTATTCTCGACATGCTCCATGTAGGTTTTTACCTCCTGCATGGTTCGGTAATCATCAAATTTCTTGTGAGAGTGAGAGTCTTCCTTTTGCAAGAAGTCGAGCCAATAGTCTATCGCGCCTAGAGTATGAATGAATATGTTTCTGAGTGAGTGAAAGCTTGCTTCTCGGTTCTTGACAAACTCGCTCCAAGGGAGCTGGGCAAGAGCCTCGAAATACCTATGCCTTATGAGTTCATTATATTCCAAAAGTTGTTTAACCTCGACCTCTAGCATCACCTTTAACGCGCTATTCAGCGAAATGCTCGGCTCACTAATATTAGCTTTCCGTCATATAAGCATGCGCCAACCGACTTGAGCTTCGAACAGTGCCGGGGACAGTAACTTCATCTTAGTAGAAAAGGCGGTGAGTCACAGAGGTTCGACATCCAGACTCCGCCAGAACCCTCAAGCCCTACACTCGTACCCGCACCCCCCTGAGCGCTGAACGTCCAGACTTAGGTTGCTCCCTCCCGGGCCTAGCCGGATTCGCCTGGTAAACATTGAAGACGGCTTCCCTACGGAAGCTGCCCAGCGACCGCCAGCCCCAAGGGACGGATAGTCATGGCTTCGGAAATGGGGGTCTCAGCGGCCTTAGACGCCTCATCCTCAGCTGTCAGCCCGTCATATAGAGGGTTTACGGTACAGGGGACCCCTATCCCCCCGCCTAAGACCCACCGCCAAAAGATTCAGAAGCTTTTCAAAACTATAAAACTTTACCCTCAAACCTAAAAGAGATGTGCGCGCCATGACGGAACAGTCGACATCTAGCGCGCGCTTCCTAAACCTCTAGTTCTTTGAAACCCTCTAGTTCTCTGCGTGCACAAAAATTTAATTCCCTATTCTGACTATTTGATTGTGGTGATTCTGTTGAGTATGGGAAGTGCAAAGAAGAAACCAATGACTAAAAAGGAAAGAGAAGAGAAAAGAAAAAAGCACAAGGAAAAACGCCTAAAGAAGTAGTCTCAGTAGTTGTGCACCATCCATTCTTAGAGAGCTCTTCGAGCTCACGAGCGCGCGCTATTGGAAACAAGATTTCGGCAAATACAAGGAGTTTATCAAGAAATAAC
>CAZNJT010000022.1:0-20619 GCA_964573475.1 uncultured Candidatus Bathyarchaeia archaeon
GGGGAACAAGAGGCTAAAGTACGCATTTTCCCTGAATTCTGCGCTGGACTCAAGGGCATAGAGGATTTTTCTCATCTAATTATTTTATACTGGATTCACTTGCGTGACAATGAAAAGGAAAGGCGAACCCTGCTGGTTTTTCCGCGGCGGCATGCGGTGAATGTGGAAACGGGTGTTTTTGCCTGTAGAAGTCCACCCCGCCCAAACCCAATAGGTTTATGCGTAGTAGAACTGTTGAAAATTGAAAAGTGTGTTTTAACAGTGAAGGATCTTGACGCTTTTGAAGGCTCACCGATAATTGACATCAAACCCTACATTCCAAAGGCTGATTCCATTCCAAACGCACGAGTTCCAGAGTGAACATTGCATGATCCAAAAACATGAAAGAAGCGAGTCTAGGCTGATTATTTACTTAAGATTAATATGCATCAACGAATCATAAAAAAAGCAGTGAATAAAATGGGTGTCTCAGTGAAATGGTTGGCGCACGCCGGCTTCCAAATTAAGGCGAATGGAAAAATCATCTACGTTGACTTGGAGAAACATGGCGAAGCAACTGAAAAGGCAGATTTGATATTGGTGACGCACTCTCACACGGACCACTGTGATCCCGAGAAAATAAAAAATGTTCGGAAGAAAGACACAGTGATAATTGCTCCTGAAGATTGTGTTCAGAAGATCGGTGGAAGCGTTAAGACGCTTAAGCCTGGACAAGAGACAAGTGTTGGCACCATACGGGTCAAAGCTGTCGAGGCGTATAACTACAAGCGCTTTAGGTCTCTGGGGAATCCTTTTCATCCCAAAGGGTTTGGAGTCGGCTACTTGATAATGGTAGATGGTAGGACAATTTACCATGCAGGAGACACGGATTTTATCCCTGAAATGAGGCAGCTTGGTTCTGTAGATGTGGCTTTGCTTCCCAGCGGAGGCACTTACACGATGGATAATGCAGAGGCTGCTGAAGCTGCGATAGCGATGAACCCTAAAAATGTTATACCCATGCATCGATGGGATACAAATCCGGAAGAGTTCAAGAACAAAGTCGAAACAAACTCAAAGGCTAGAGTCTTATTATTGCGCGAAGGCGAAACTTTCAAACTCACTTGAGCTGCTTCCGCTTGTATAAACAGGCTCTTTCCTACATTCGGACCAAACGCAAGCTTCAATACCGTCAGAAAACGCAACCATTTAGGTTCTGAACATAATGATTAAGCTGCCAAAGCAAATGATGGAAAAAAGAGGAAGTGGAAGAACCTGTCGGTTGCCTTCCCTGTCATTTCGAAGGTCACAAAGCAGATGGCGTCGAGAAACTAGGGCGACGTGTTGACAATACTTGTTGCAACTTCGTGCGTGATTGGCCAGCCTATGTAGTCGTGGGGGGCATCCCAATATTTGATGGTTGCAAGTTTGTGTGAGTAGAAGCTTAGTGTGCTTTCACCAACTCCTTTGCTCTTGAACGTGAGAGTTAATAATGTTTGGTCTCCCTTCTGAGGCTCGATACCTGCCACCCAGAAAAGCGATTCTGTTTGACCCCAAACAAACCGCCAACTTGGAAGCTCGGCTCCCACATACTCTATAAGCGTCTTGTCATATTCTACGCCGATTTCGAAGCCCCAAAGCTCTTCTTTGAGATCAGTCAACTCGATGCTTATTGTGAAGGTTTTTCCTACTGGCACTGTCACTGTTGTGGGGTTAAATCGTATTGTTGTCAGTGTCGGCGGTGTGGTTGCTTGGTTTAAGGCTGAGTATCTGTTAAAGGAATACACGCTAGAGGCAAGCATCACAGCGATGTAGATAGCCATTGCTGCGCCTAAACCTTTCAATAACATTATATTTCATCCTCAGTTAGTTGTTCTTCAAGAATAGATTTAAGCTTTGGCCCGAAATCAAGGTTGCACAATTTGGGAAATACTAATCACACGAGTGTCAGACTCTGTTACAAAAAGATACTGCGCATATGCACTTATGGTACCGTTAGCACTGAAGATATATGGAGGTTTTCTTATGTCGTCAATTATCTCGCTGTTGATTATGTGAGGAATGGAATACAGAGTAACGTTTTCCTTAGGACGTACGACAAACGTCAAGCCCTTGCCAATTGGAGCAACTGTTCCAATCGCCTTATTGTTTATGTACATTAAAATGCTAATCGAGTCTACGGTTATTGTAAAATCAGCCAAGCTCCTCATGAAAAAGGATACGTTCAAGTCAATTGAAGGCGGAACCACAGTTTCGTTTGCAATAGACACGGAATAAAGCTGAAAAGTTTCTAACGATCGCGCCAAACCACTATGCCGAGTTGCTGAGGTATCGAGATATACTACCGCAAACACGGCGATGAGTAAAACCGTTATTATGAGTCCTAGGATAAACATAAGCTTTATTCTGGATCTATTGACCAAAATTGATCACTATGATTACTTCCATAGCTTACTCATTATTGAGGTTTTGCTTCATCCAAACATGCTTTTTGACAAAATTGTATTGAATGGCAAAGCTTCTATTGAAGCATTTATCCACATTTAGAGGGTGTAAAATTGAGAAATGTGAATGAGTTTTCAATATTTCTGCTCCAGAATTCTTTTATAGCCCATGTCTCTAGTTGCCATAGGCTTTGGCATGGACACGAGTGCGGGAGAGAAAGACGAGCTGCCTTGGTTCTATAGATTTGTTCTCAAGATTCCGTTTGTGCGTGCGGCGACGGTTTTCGGCGAGTACGAAGGCGTGTATTGGGCTATTGTTTTGCCTCTTCTTTTGGCAGTGGAGTTCGTTGTCAGCTTTTATTTGCTCTTGTGTTTTCCCTTCCCAGTAAACATTATTGCCACAGGCATTATCCCAACATTCATCTTAGTAATATTCGTCAGAGTCCAATTGGAAAGGTTTCTAAATATTGTAAGCACGATGACACAAACTGTCAAAAAGTGGGACGTTGCAGAAGCGATAGAGGACTATGTTCGACTGTTAGAAGCGCAAAAGCGCGAGCGCAAACAATAAACGCCATACTCTAGATAATTACTCTGAATCTGCATTGTTTGTCTCCTTTGATTATTGATTCTTCCATGACAACCTCAACAGGCCTATCTAAAGCTCCTTCAAAAAGGGCTTTTGCCCATCCACGTGAGCAGTTGCAATACGTTCCGGAAAGCTTTCCCTTTGGTATCTTGTTCACTTGGGGACAATAGCACTTGGGATAAACGATGTAAACATCGCTTCCTTCTCTGCGAAGATTCTTATAGACTTGTTCAAACCTGTGCAAGAAGTCATCAATGTTACTTGATTTTTTGTAGATGTCTTTGGCTTTTTTGATGAAGGCTGGTGACTGGCATTGTCGTCCACACTGCTCTAATATAGCAGCCCTTGTTGTCTCATCGACATGCTCATCCAGCCCAGCTATCAAACGCGTAATCCACTTTTCTGTATGCCCAGTCATATCGTCACATCAGACATAACAGCATAAAGTTCTGCAACTTAAATGCCTAACCTTTCCTCTGCACTTTATTATAGGGCAAGACGACGCTCGCTGAAACCTCCGGCCTTATTCAGATTTATTGAAGTCTCAATTCCAGCTCCGGCTGCTCAGGTCTGACAAATCCAGCTTTCTTGTAGATGCTGATGCCGTCTTTGGACGCGTGAAGATGAAGATACTTAAGCCCTATTGATTTGGCTTCTTTGATCAACTCGCTCAACAATCTGGTTGCGATCCCTTTTCTTCTTGCTTCTGGGATTGTGTAAAAATTCAGAAGATAGCCGAGTTTTCCAGATTCAACTCCTCCATATGTGGCTGGTTTTTGCCACACAACCATCCCGCTTGTTGCGATTATTTTTCCATCATATTCGGCGACCCATGCGATGAATTCATCGGAGGGAATTGTTTTAATGAAGTATTCCAGAAGAGACTTCCTAACTACTGCAGTTTCACCGTCTTCCGGATGACTGCAAAGCTCATTTATAAATCGCATCCTATGTTCAACCAGAATCGGAATGTCATCGATCGTAGCGCGACGGTAAACTATCTTACCTTTTTCGATTTCCATTGTTTGCTTCCTCTGATCAATTAGAGCTACGCATTTGACGTATCTTTATTTTTTGCTCCAAGGACTGAGAGCCTTGATCCAACCTTTTTGTTTGCAGACAGGGCATTCTGCAAATACTCTCAGCGTAAGAGGCCATACCACTAACGTCTTTCCAACGCCTAAACTGGATCCGCTTGCCCCAGTGCCCCCGTACGTAGTCAAAGCGGTTTTTTCGAATGTATTTCCGCAGTTTAAACATTTGAGTGGCGACACGTGATCCCCTCTAATGCGCATCTATCCTACTCTTGCTTATAGTCTAATAGTCTAATATCCTCAATCACATCCACGTTTCCATTTTTCCTGGAACTACCAATAATTCTACACATCTTCATTGTGATTGCCTCGAAGCAAGGCATGAATGTGAAAAATCGGGGTCAACTGGAACTTATATATTTCTAAGACGTAACCAGACCTTCTAATTCATTGAAAAGTCCGTCTGTTGGCTTATGACACAAGCTAGGATAGGCTTTCGCCCTTTCTCTTTCACAATGCGGGGGATGGGGTTTGAACCCATGCAGCCCTACGGCAGCAGGTCCTAAGCCTGCCTCCTTTGACCAGACTCGGACACCCCCGCGACTATCGGATTCAAAGTTGAATTGCATTCTCTTTTATATTTACTTACCCTTCAAAGCTAAAGTGAATCCTTAGAACCAATATTAACATTAACGCCTGTAACCAAAATTCTCTCTGGGAAAAATTCTATTCATGGGGAGAATGGTACGTGCTTTCATGAGGGGAGAAAGGAGGGAAAAAATTATCTTTTCACCATTCTCTCCACACATCTACTAGTATTTGTGTTAGATTCTAGATTTAACCTTTAACTTTTTTACCCTAACTCAATACAATCAAACAATACCTTCGTTTAAGCAATCGAAAGCTCTAAATCTATTAATGAAAGCTCTTTTCTCAAAGAAAGTTCATGCCTCGGTAGCCTAGCCTGGTGGGGCATCGCCTTGGTAAGGCGGCGGTCGCGGGTTCAAATCCCGCCCGAGGCTCTTACGCTAACAAACACATGCAGGATGGGGTTAGAATATCAATCAGCCTAGAAAAGTACTTGAAGAATCTTCAGCTTGAACAGTTATTTAGGAAGCTTGGCGCTTCCAACCCAGAAATTCTCGCCAAAGAAATAGAACATTTCACAACCAAAGAAGCCGAAAAAAGAGATAAAATTGTAATCAACTATTTCGGAGAGAATGGAGTAAACCGAATAGTTAGCACTATTACAAAAATTCTTTTCGCATCGCCAAAGCTTCCAGCAAAAGCAAAAGTGCTGGATGTGGGCGCTGGCTCGGGTTTTTTCACAGTTAGAATCGCCGAGAAACTACATGCCGAATTCCCCACGGTTTCTGTATACGCTATGGACCTAACTCCGGCAATGCTGCTTTCATTAGCAGAGAAGAAGGGTAACATAACGCCTTTCATAGGCATAGCGGAAAATATTGAGAGCAGTATAAAAGAGGCAAAAAAACTCTTCAACATCCCATTCAAGTTTGATGCAATCTTCTCCACTCTAATGCTTCACCACAGCACCCAACCAGAAAAAGTCTTCAAAAGTCTCAAACAAGCTTTGAAAAAGAGGGGAAAAGCCATCGTTGTCGACCTCTGTGAGCATGGATTTGAAGAGTTTAAAACGGAAATGGGCGATGTGCATTTAGGTTTTAAGCCAGAAAACATCTATAAAGTGGCTAGAAAGTACTTTTCAGAGGTTAAAGTTGAGAAATTGCCTGGAATTTGCTGCGAATGTTCAGGACGTTCAGCAAGAATTTTTGTTGCCACCATGCAGAATCATCCATAAAAATCCGATTGTTATAATTTATATATCCATAAAGAACAATGAAAATAGAGAGAGGCGAACACGCTCTTGCCCTTTGACGAATCCCTAATATACGCAATAATTGTGATAGGGGCAATTATCGCGTGTTCAATAGTTATTTACGCCATGAAAAAGCGTAGCAAAAAAGAAAAACTTTTGGAGGAAGAAAAATTAAAGGTGGAGTCTAGGGGTTTACCATTTAAAATCGTTAAAAGTGTATCTCCGGAGGATGCTGCCCGTGCAAGAGAACAGCTTAGAATATTGGATTTAGAAAGGGAAATTTTAAGCGATGCCATTCGACGACTTTATGAGGCTCATGCAGAAGGAAAAATAACAGAGGAAGAAAGAGAAAGACTGGCGCAAACATATAAGTCTCGAATGATGACGGTGAAAGAGGCCATTTCAAAAGATGAATCTCTAGTTGCTTTACATGAACTCGAAGCCATGCAAGAAGACCTAATAAAACTTTTCAGCGAACGCTTCGACGAACTAAGCACAAAAACGGAAGAACTACGCTCAAAAGTGGAAGCAAAAATAATAAAAGAAATAACCATACCAATGGCAAAAGCGCAGCCAACTCCAAGACCGGAAGAAAAACCCGAGGGTGAAGGAAAGGCAAAACGGAAAAGAAAACCACCGTCAGCTAAGCCAAGCCTAAGAACAGAGGCGGAAAAAAGAATAGAGGAAATTAGGGCTGAAGTGGAAAAGGTTTTAGAAAGATTGGGGCAGATGGAAATTGAAACATGAAAATGATTGGATTGAAAAAGAAAAGAAAAATGCAGCCCTAGAAGCGGTTAAACACGTTAAGGATGGCTTTATTGTTGGTTTAGGAAGCGGGAGCACAGCCGCTTATGCAATAGAAGAAATAGGGGATAGAATAAAGCGTGAGGGGTTGCGTGTTTTAGGTGTTCCAACTTCTTATCAATCTGTTATGCTTGCTGTTAGATGTGGAATTCCACTGACAACTCTGGAAGAGCATCCAAAACTGGATTTAGCAATAGACGGAGCAGACCAAATAGATGAAAAATTAAACTTAATTAAAGGCATGGGAGGAGCCCTAACCAGAGAAAAAATTGTGGCTTCCGCTTCAGAAAAACTCGTTATTGTTGCGGATGAAAGTAAGAAAGTTAAGGTTCTAGGCGAAAACAATCACCCAGTGCCGATTGAAGCCTTACCTTTCGCAGCAACACTTGTAATGCGTAAATTAGAAGAAATTGGCGGAAAACCAAGATTAAGAGAAAGAATGGAAAAAGTCGGGCCTGTCGTCACAGATAACGGCAATCTACTTATAGATGTAGATTTCGGTCTTATAAAAAAACCTATAGACGTTGAAAATAAACTGAAGAAGATTTCAGGTATAGTTGAAACAGGGCTTTTTATCGAAATGGCAGATACCGTTTATGTTGGAAAGCGTTACACGGTAGAAAAAATGGAAAGAGGAAGATGAGAACAGCCTAAGCTTTCTCGCCAATGTAAAAGCTTATTTAATTTCTAGCGTTTAAACTTCGTGATTGTCGATAAGCGAGAGCGATTTGAAGAAAATCGATAAAACTAAGTTGCCTTGGTATTATAGGTTAGTTTTGAAAATCCCTAGAACAAGTTTTCTTGAAGATGCTTCAGGGGTTTTTTGGAGCATTCTTGTGCCAATTTTTATGATTTTGAGTTCTTCCTAAGCATGTTCTTGCTGTTGATGTTTCCGTTTCCGGCGAATATAGTTTTAACTGCAATAATCCCCACTGCAGTTTTTCTTGCATTCATCAGAATTACGCTTGAAAGATTCATCAACTGGTGGAACTTAACCATTGGAAAATCTAGTTTTGAATGGAATATTGAAAAGACGATGCAAGAATACATTGCCTCGCTGAAGAAGAAGGAACAGAGAAAAGAATAGGTACTCCGAGTTTTCGTATAAGAAATCGATAGGCTTAATTCAAACTTTCTTCAACAAAATACCACAGAGTCATTGCCGGGGTAGCCTAGCTTGGTTTGGGCGCCAGACTCATAATCTGGAGAACAAAAAGGGGCAAACGCCCAATGTCCAGAGGTCGCGGGCTCGAATCCCGCCCCCGGCACCATTTTACCAGTTAAAGCCTGTTTCTTGGCTATTTTGGACAAAGAAGTTCGATTTGGGCGTTAAGAATACAAGTTGAAAGTGAAGCCTTCAAACTCGGTTCAAACTTCTCCTAAACACTATCGGTTTGCAGGTAAGAAATAGCTTAACCATGATAGAAGCGATCAGTTCTTACTCGTGTTCTCACTGCAGATGCGAGGGTTCGCATCGTTAGCTGCTGTTTAGGCAGAGCCGTCGTTATCGAATCAACAATCGACGGAGTTGAATTACGTCATTAGGTATTCAAGAAAACCTATATAGTTGCGAACAAGCACTCAGTTGAGGAAGAAAAATGCCTAGGTTTGAAGAACAGATCAAGAAGATAGTTCAGATTTTGGAATTGCAGAGCATGCCAATCGGAGTAAGTTTCTCTGAACGTCCTGATACACGAGGCGTCGAAAGACGACTGAGGATTTGCGAAGCTCTTGATGTTGTCAGACGAGAGAATGTGGTAATCAACCTTTCAAAGGAGAATTGCGTTTGCCGTGGTGGCAGTCACATTGCAGGTTGGCAGGCTCTTTCTTTGGAAGAATTTGCAGACCTTTTTCTAGCAGCCAATGTTTATGAGTCAAAAAAAGTTGCAGAGGCTTCGGTGGGCAAGCAACTCCAACCAGTATATAGAGGCAGATTTCTTATTTTAGGCCCTCTTGATAAGTTCGAAACAGATCCCGACATGGTTCTTTTTTTCGTGAACCCTGCACAAGCAGACAGAATCCTTGGTTTGGCATGCTTTGAAGGAGCCGAACCCTTCATGCACTATCCAGCCAGTACCGTATGTTCCACCATCAACAACACCCTAGCAAAAGGAAAGCCAGACGTAAATCTCATCTCGATATTCGAAAGAACGAGACACAAATGGTCTCCAGACAAGCTTATAGTGACTCTACCTTTCAAGGATTTCATGACTGCCGTGAGAAGCGTTGATTACTCTAGCTATGGAAAAAAGGTTCCATCCTAAAATAATAATGCAACGCGAATTGTAGCCCGGGATAGCTTCAAACTCTCGGTTCAAACTTTTTCTGGGTACGTCATTTTGCGAGTGAAAATTAGCTTGATTGCGGTTGAAACGACTAGGTTTTGCTAGCATTTTAGCTATTGACCCGAGAGTTCGACGTTTTTCACGGTCATGTTATAGAACGCGGACAAAGTTTATTTCAAACATCTGCGAACACGAAATATGGCAAGCTATGGCTCAATTTGATGAAGCACTGCGTAGATACTACGATGAGCAGGCAAATGTATATGATGACATGTACATGAGAAGGGAGCCTGAGTGGAGAAGGGAACTTGAAGCTGTAACTGATGCGATGGCAAAGGCATTATCTGGTCGCAGGGTCTTAGAGGTTGCTTGTGGCACGGGCTTCTGGACCGAGATTGTTGCCAAAGTTGCTAGGCATGTCGTTGCGATTGATGTCTCTGAAAAAATGCTTACAATCGCCCGAAAGAGAAAAGTGCGAAGCGCTAACGTAGAGTACCGCCGCGGCGATGCATATGCGTTGGCAGAAGTTTCCGACGAATTCAACGCTGGGCTGGCTAACTTCTGGTTCTCCCATGTTCCAAAAGCGAGGATCGATGAATTTCTGCATGGTTTTCATAAAAAACTGGGAAAGACCGCTGTGGTATTCATGGCTGATAATGTCTACGTACCCGGAATCGGAGGGCAGCTGGTTACAAAGGTAGGAATTGAGGATACGTTTAAGTTGCGTAAGGCATCAGACGGATCGGAGTATGAGGTACTCAAGAATTATTATAGCACTGACACTTTAAGGCGCCTCTTGTCGCCCAGAACGTCAGACCTGAAAGTTCATGAGGCGAAGTATTTCTGGTGGGTCCAATACATGGTTCCTTAAAGTAGCGCGCGTGCTACGTTGTCTCAGCGCTTGCGAATACCCAAGTCACTTTTTCATAATTCGATTTTATTCTGCGGATGCGATCTTCAGGCCACGTTTCATCCCAACTCAGTCCCAAGTCTTCATTCACCAGAATGACTGATATTTCGGTGCGCCAAGGTCTTTTTTCGATGATCGAGACTATACTGCAGATTCTCTTGGGTGCGCTGCAGTCACTGCATTTTCCAGTCTGCGCACATGGAGTTGCAAATCCTTTGGTTCTTGCATGAAAAGGTGCAATGACATTCTTGATTCGATACAGAGCTTCGTCAACATCTTTCACGATTTTGTTTTTGCCTGCGATTATGAAAACCCTTCTTGGACCAAAAATCATAGAAGCAACCCTATTTCCAACAGCATCTATGTTGACGAGTTTTCCGTCCCTTGTAACAGCGTTAGTTCCACTCACGAGCACATCGCAAGAGAAAATTCGCCTTGAGATGTTATCACGAACCATGGTCTTCGCAGGATCAGTGGTCAACTCTCTTGAGAACGGGTTCAAAACCTTGATTCCTTTCTTTTCGAACTCTTCTACAATCTCGAGTTGGCGGACTGTGGCCGAGTCTCCAACGCCTACAATTACATCCTTTGAAATTGAACTCAAAACAATCTGCTTCACTGCATCCCTGTTTTCTGCAAGTTTGGCTTCAAAATTGTTTGCCAGAAGATTCTTCAATGTTTCTTCCATTTGAGCGTCCAACGCTACACACCACAGTCAACATTGTATGACCAATCGACAACCTTCGTCTAGTTTTTCTATGCTGCTCTTAAACCCGAGCAGTTTGTAGGCATGAGGATAGATGATAGAGCAAATGTGATCGCAGAAGTAATCAGAGGGTAAATCTTCACGGTGTTTATTACTCATCGATCTGATTGGACACTTCTCCACGACGCCGACGTATCCATCAACGTCCAATTTCTCGGTTTTTCTTCCTACCCATACTTTTTCTATTTTAGCCTCAAATTCAAGAAATTCCTGTTTAGATTTTGCGACTAGGCTTTTTCTGTCTGGCGAAGCAGCGGTTTCTACCCAGAACCTTGCAAACCTTTCAAGCTCATTTATGCCATAGTTTTTCGCAAGATAATGAGTGATCAATAGGTAAGCTCCAAACTCAAAAGACTTTCTCAGTTTAAGCTCTTCTTCTGTTGAGACCATTATTTCCTTGTTCATTCGTCACACAAGAAAGAATAATAGCAGTAAGTCGTATCAAAAGATTTTGTGAGGCTAGGGCACTCCGACTGTAATTTGGAGGGATGCTGTGAAGAGGTTGTATGTTTGTGGAAGTTTTAGGTTCACGCGTGAGATAGAGAAGTTGGAACGTGAGCTCAAGGAGGAGAACATCGAGTATCAGATATCAAAGAAAATGAACACTCGCAGGATTTTGGGATGCCTGAAGAAAATCGATGACGCAGATGTTGTCTACATTGTTAACCCAGAAGGCTACATTGGCAAGAGCGTGTCTGTTGACATTGGGTACGCCTATGCAAGGAATAAACCAATTTATGTCATGCATCCCGTGGATGACCCGCCGGTGATGGACTTGATAAATGGTGTCTTGTCTCCGAAATCGTTAATTGACCTTCTCAAGGAAGACTCTCGCTAATATGTGAGCCAAGAAAACCTATTGATGACTGTTTTCGAATTTTTCCCATCTTCCAATTTCAGCGTCCGATTTTCTTTCAACCGCTTTCCATAAGTCAACTCCACAGACGTTGGCGCAGGTAAAAGTGGTAATCACGATATCTGCGAGCTCATCGTCCAGTTTTCCTTTGATCTCACCGATATCATAGCTTTCCCTTCTAAGTCCTGTTAGTTTAAAAGCCAGGTTTATTGCTTCTCCAGTTTCTTCAGCTATCTTTGCCGCCTGAAAGACTGGATGCTTCACTGGTGCCTTTTCGTCGAAAAGCTTAAACATTTCAAACTTGTCCTCCAAATATAACAACCCCTAAACCAAGCAATGCGGATTCGAAATAATAGTTTACGCATCAAATCTTGGGATCCTAACTACTGATTCCTTAAGACTTCATTACCCAAATCTATAATTGCCCATCAATTTCTCTTTTCAATCTCTCGAAGAACTGTCTCATATATTCCAGTCTTTCTCTGGCAATTTCTCTCGCTTTTTGAGTGTACAGTCTGTCTGGAATTTGCTTGAATTTCGTTTCGAATTCAAGGTTTGACGCGTGCTTTGAAGGATCAATTATTCTCCCATTAGCTTTGCCACCAACAAGGTTTTCTTTGACGTACTCATCTATCGGAGTGTCCGAATAGATTTTCTGGCCATTTTCACCTCCAATCGTGAACGATCTTGCAATTCCCGTTGCCCCCAAAACGTCTAGCTTATCCGCATCAGACAGTATCTTTGCTTCGATTGTTCTTGGCGGATTTTCTCCTCTGAACCTATGCGAAGCGATGCAGTGTTTGATACGTTCTATCTTTTCCCCCGGATAACCTAACTCCCTTAAGATTTTGTCACTCATCTCAGCCCCAAGAATGGCATGGTCAACATTCAGTACACCTGTTTGTACGTATTCGTCTTCTTTGGTTCTTGCGATATCATGAAGTAAGGCAGCCGTTCTCAAGATATCTAAATCAACATTTGGTTCATACTTGGCCAGTTTTAGGCACAAGTTGTAGACTCTCATTACATGGTTAATGTCATGGGCAGGACTGGCCCATTCCATTTCCTTCTCAGCAATCTTCTTCAATTGACGATGTCTGTCTTCCATAATTGATTATCTAAAGGAATGAGCTTTTTAAACTTAGCAAAATCAGTGACTTTGATGAAGTTATCAGAAAAACGCGGGTTCGAATCGCTGATGTGCAGCGTTCTTGGTTTGGTCCGTCAAATATCACCGGTTAGTGCTGGAATTCGAATTTGACGAATGGTGCACCGTATCCGACCCAAGCATAGTCACTTTGGGGTGTCGGTTTGCCGCATCCTGCGACGCAAAGTGACCAGATGCTCGAGATGTCGGTAATAGCTTTCAAATAGTCAAGGGCATTACCTTCTATCTTCGAAATTAGCACTGGTTCTTTCAATTCGCCATTTCTTATTCTGAAAGCAATGTTTGGCTTGAAACTAAAATCTCCTGTTCTGTCGTTGCTCCTCCCCTCTTTCATGCCTTTGACTAACAGTCCATTTTTTGTCTCACGAAGAATGGCTTCGAAATTTCTCTCGCCCGGCAACATGGCGAAGTTACTTATCCTCACTTTTGGAGTGGCGTCATACCAAAAGGATCGAGAATTGCCTGTAGACTTCACCTTCAATTTGGCGCCGGTGCTGCGATCTGTGAGATACCCGCTGACAATTCCCTCCTTAACCACGGGTGTGGTCTGAACTGAACTCCCCTCGTCATCAAAGGGGTAACTCCCAAGGCTAGAGAAATCCTTTGGGGAATCTACAATTGTTACATTTGAGGGAGCTATTTGGTGTCCCAAGAGTGCAGGCAGATAACTGTTATTTGCTAGGACATGATCTCCTTCACTGCTATGCCCTAGGGCTTCATGGACGAACATGGCCATAGCCTCAGGATCCAGAATCAACACTTTTGGAATTGCCTCCTCTTTCTTGGCAGCCCTAGCATGCTGCACATCTTGCAAGAAATCTTCAATTAGCGCCGACTGAGGTTCGTCGAAAAACTCCACTCCTTCTCTCGCTCCTGCTCTCTTGATTAGCGCAGTTCCGGTCAAGCGGACGCTAATTTTCAACTTGCTCAATGGAAAGACACTCGTCATTGCAGATCCGAGCGAGTTGTAGTATGCTCGGGATTCCCAGCCACACCAAATTTTGACCTGAAACTTTTCTTCTCTTAACATAGCAATGATCCATTCTAAGCGGGTGAGAATTTGCTGCCATAACTCTTCCGATGAGATCGCTTCAGGATCTATCTCTGGTCTCACTTCTTCTTGTAGAGTTTGTACTTCTGTGGGAGGAGGAGAATCACAAGGCGAAGTTCTAACCAGAATCTTTCCATGCACCTTTTTCGTCTTCGAGTTGCAATTACCCTCGATGATAAATCTTTCTTTTCTGTCAAAGGCAGTTATACGTGCTCCCCATCTGTTAATCGGTGTAAGCTTTAACTGCGGCATCACTGATTCGAGATTTCCATATTCCACGTGGATGGCTCTACGCCCTTGAACATACGCTTCCCAAAACCTAGACTGAGGTATGATGGTTAGAAAACTAGTCAAGTCTAAGATTGGTCTCACTTCTTTTCACGAATCCCTTTGAATTACCTCTGTGCTAGATAATACTTGCGAGAGTTCAAAAGGTTGCCTAACTAGGGTTCATTGGTAGCCCGGGAGAGATTCGAACTCTCTCCAAGCATATATATCATGTCTTTACTAGTAAATTGGTGCTGTAATCCCACCCCCGGCACCAAAGCAACTCTTTTAAGTGTTAACTTTCCTTTTTACATTTATGAAAATCTTGGGGATTTCAGGTTCTCATAGGAAGGGTCAAAATTCGTACAAATTGCTTGAAGAATCAATGAATGGCGTAAAAGAAGTGGAGCCAGCCGCTGAGACCAAGATAGTAGAGTTGGCTGGGTTGAAAATCGAGCCGTGCATTGCTGTGTGCGGTCCCGCGGGTACTTGTGGAAAAGAACCATTTAAATGCATCTTGAAAGATGATCTTCAAATGGTTTTTGATGAAATGAAGCTTGCTGACGGTATTTTGATTGCTTCTCCTCGCTATTTTATTGTTCCTTCGAAGTTGCAAGCGTTAATTGAGAGGCTTTACTGTGTTAACTATATGACTCGAAGCGAAAATCCTTCAATACTTTCTCCCTTGATAGATAAACCATTCGGCATCCTTACCACTTCGTATTCAGATGCCTACAGTGCCATACCCTTACAAGAACATCTGGAAAAATTCCTTCTGTGGCTGCAAATGAAGCCTGTGACTATAAAGAAATGGCCGTTTAGAGGTGTGCATGGAAAGGTTCCGGTTTCAGAGGATTCACATGCACTTGAGCTGGCAAGAACACTTGGGCGAGATGTAGCAAAGGCAGCCAGTAAAGCAAAATAAAATTCCTGTGTCTTCAAGTCTGATTATGGCGATAGCCCCGCAATCTAAGAATAGGACGCAAAGCGTCCAGTCCAGAGGCTGCAGGTTCGAATTCCCCTCTGGCACTAAAGAATTTCTCGAATTGCCTCAAGTTTTTCAATAATAGCCGTTGGTTTTGCGCTTTTAAGCTGCTTTTTAACATATGTTTTGGATACCACACCAATGGTGAAAGAGCCCGCTTGCTTTCCAGCCTGAACATCCAAGGGACTGTCGCCCACAACGACACATTGTTTAGGGCTTATCCCTAGCCTCTTTGCTGCCTCAAGCACTATGTCTGGAGCAGGTTTATGCCTCTTCACTTCGTATCCAGTCACAACCACATCAAATAACTCTAGAATTCCGAAGTGAGCAAGCACATCCGTTACAGGTTCCCTATATTTGGCCGTTATTATTCCAAGTTTAAAGCCTCTTGCTTTCAATTCTCCAAGGATCATCTTAGCTGACGGATGGATTGCTGTTTTTTCAAGATGATGCACTATGTAATATTCTCTGTACTCATAGACAAGCTGCCATATCTCTTCCTTCGAAAGATTTGGTACCAGAACGCCAAAAATGTTCTCAAGAGGTAAACCTATCATTCCAGCCACGTCAGCTCTGTTACATTTCAGCCCTTTTGATTCTAGAACTTTTTCAACAGTGTCTATTATCGCCTCAGAAGAATCTACCAGCGTACCATCTAAATCGAAAAGTACGGCTTTGATATTTTGCAAGCGCAATTTGACCATGGCTCCGCTAATCTTAGTTTTGGCTTTTGATTCCTTGTTTAACTATCGATGTCGTGTTTCTTGTTGATATTTCAAGCTGATCGCCAAATCCCTTTTTCACGTAAACATTCTTCATGATGATTTTATCGCCTACTTTCAAGTCCTTTACAGAGTCTGCGTGCATTCGCCATGCTGAAACCCATGTTCTGCCAGTTTCATCCTTCAATTCAAAAGTGGCGAGTTTCACAAGCTCTCCCTTAGATGTTTTTACGTCCCTAAGAATGGGTTTAGTGACAACTTCTCCTTCAACATTAACACTGTTCGAACCTTCTCTTAGACCGGCAATTTTTAAAAATTCTTCTTCTGGTGCGAGTGTTTCCACGTATGTTCCTGCATCAACATGAATTTCTAAGCCTTCATTTATCGCCTTTTTCACCTTCGCATTCACTACTTGCAACTTGACATCTTTCTTTATTACGTTCTCAAGTTCATTCGCTTTCTCGTTCCAAACAACAACTGGTATTTCGCCTGTCTCGTCAGCCAATGTGAATCGCATGACTTTTCCAGAGCTTGAATCCTGCCTTTTAAAAGCGGATGCTGAAAACAACTCTTTAACCGTGCCTTTAATGCTTACTCTTTTGTTTTTGTGGGCTCGAGTTATTTCTCCGATTTTTATTGTAAATTTGCCGATGGCAGGGTAATCTTTTGCTTCCACGTCCCGTGGGTTGATTTCAATTTCACTCTTTTCTCCAATGTGTAATTCAACTCTTCCACTCCAGTCTTCTCTTGTGTACCCGTGAGAAAAACGTATTACCTGTCCAACCTTTATCTCGCCAGATTCTATGAAGTTTGTTTTATCATCCCACAAAACAACTCGCAATATGTCGCTCTGGTCAGCAACAAGCAAACTCGCAACTTTCCCACTTTTATCTCCCTTAAAAGCTTTAGGAGGAAAAACCGCAACAACCCGCCCAATCAGGGTAACATCATTTAAACTTAGAATCAAATCCACTATAGAAAGCGTAGGAGTTAAAGCTACATCTTGTGGAATTTCCACGCTAAACTCTGCAGCAATCATCCGCAAAAGAACCGCGTCTGAAATGAAACCGCCCGTTTTCCTTTTCTCCATCTCCAACTTCTCTAAAATTTCTTCTCTTGAAATTTCCGGACGCCTCGAAAGTATCTGCTCAATTATTTTTTCAGCCGACATTTCAGCTTCGATACCGCTGAAGGTGAGGATAATGGATGCTATAAAGCTTATTAAAAACTGTTATCGTGTATTAAATGAGTCGAGAGGCGCCTAATACATACATGGATGCGGGGACGCTTCAAGGTTTAGGCATCGTCTTAATATTCGCTGGAATGCTTGTCATCTTAGTTGCAATCTTTTTGCTCTTCCTCTCAAGCATTAAAGGGGAGGGAAAAGTCAGGGGTGGCGGAGCTATCATCATTGGGCCTTTTCCAATAATTTTTGGAACAGACAAGGAATCAGTTAAAACGGTTTTGCTGCTTTCATTAACGCTTACGATACTTCTCATAATAGTAATGGTCATATTCTACTTAGTGTTTAGGTGAGTCCTTGGATGGGAAACTGCGAAAAAATTGGAAAGTATGCAAACGATAAGTCAAGTAGACCCCAAAAATTCCTGATATTACTCATTATAGGATTTTTCATAATTTTTCTAGGCATCATAATTCTGATGGTTGCTACAATGCTTTACAGCGAGGGTTCAGCAAATTTTGGCGGTGTTATATTTATATGGTTTATCCCGATAGTTTTCGGTGCGGGTCCAGAAGCCACTTGGATGATTATATTTGCTATAATCCTTGCAGTTTTAAGCATCATAATGTTTCTAATATTACGCAGAGAAATAGCGAAGGCAAACGCTTAGGCTTTTTAGCTTGCCTTCTCCTCTTTACCATAATACGCATATAGAAATATTAAAACCAACGCAACGAATGTCGCGGTCATAAGGACATATTTGAGTATTTCAAAGTATGCACCTATGTCCATGGAAACATTCTCCTTTACCCCTTTACTTCTGAGTTTAAATATTTAAGGAGTTGGTTTTTTCCACTCAGCCATGAGAGAATCGTAAATTTCGTCATGGTCCTCTATAGTTTCATACCATTCCAAATTTTTGGCTAGTTTCTGTGCAATAAGATGGTAGCACAGGTGCACTTGCTTGTCCAAGACGCGAAAGTAAAAGTCGTCGCATGTGCAGAATTCAGCTTCAGGCATTATTAGGTAGTCTCGTTCTTTTCCAACAACAATCCAGATAGTCTTGCCGCTTGGCTTAAAAACATACTTTTTCACACGATTTTCTCTTAAGGCTTCAAAAGCTCTAGGGAACCGCTGACCAAAAATTTCGTAAAGTTTTGTCAAATTTTTACCTGTTAATTTGCCCTCTGCCTTTGCTTCTTTGCATATGACGTTTAGTATATCGATCTCTGAGTTTTTGTCCATATGGGCACAGGCTATTTCGGAAAAGAGTTAACTACGATTTAAAAAATGTGGAACGTTATTCTATGTTTATTGGTTCGCCTTTCGGTTTCTTTTCTTCTTTGGTTTTGGGCAGTGTAATTTCTAAAACTCCATTTTTATATTCTGTTTTGGCTTCTTTCACTTTCACTTTTGCAGGCAATGCGATGTCCTTGTAGTATTTGCGCTGTTGAGTATCAACTGATATTGTGAGCGCCTCTTCCGTTCCATGCACCTTTACGTCATTTTTCTCTACGCCTGGTAGCTCCACCACAATATGGATTTCTCCGTTCGTTTCAATTATGTCCACAAGTGGTTCACGTTCTTCCTTCACCTGAGGCCCTAATCGACTTGGCTTAACGTTTCCGAATTCGCGGATTTCAGGTTTTCCGTCAGGCCCTATTTTTACGCTGTAGCCGTATACGAATGGGCCCAATTCCCGTACTGTGGAGCCGTCTGGAAGTTTGCGTTCTCTAACATAGTCCTTTGGGACTCGCGAAGTGAACGTTTTGAATTCTTCTTCCATCGTTTTTTCCATTTCACGAAACATTTTGTCAATGTCCTCGAAATCCCAGCCTCCTCTAAAGAAAGGATAGCGCCTCTTTCTAATCCAGTCTGGGTAATCTTCATCTGATGACATTTTATTCCACCTTGTTATTGTGAAGAAAGCTATCATCTATAAACCTTATGCTGAAAAAACTGTTAGCTCAAGTTTTTGAGTTGATTTAAAGTCCCAAGAAAAGTTCCATCAAGAAGACAAGTTTCCGCGTTTTCCATGTCGACTGATTCTGAACGGAGAACTGGACCAACAATTCTTTCACTTTCTGCTTTCCCAGCAAATTTCCTTCCGTTTAGCGGTCTACCTCCCAAGAAGTCGTTGAAGGAAGGCATTATGAAAAGCTGCGAGGTTTTCGGCTTAGTCTTGTAATGTTTTAATAGTGTTTCTTCAGGATTTTTTTCGATTTTTATTTTATGTTTCTGCAATAGGACTTGAGTCAGTTTTGTTCTATTGCAGTTTGCTTTTACCCACACTTGCTTTGTTATTCTGAAACCTGCTGGGTCGCGGAAGGCTACAACTGGATGAACATGCCCCATCACCAAAGTTTTGCATTTCAGAAGAGACGGTGACGGCCACCTGTGTCCATGGAAAAAGCCAACTTCGCCTATTGCCATGCCAGTGGAGGGCAAGATTTTTATGTTTTCTGGTAGTAATGGTTCAAGGTTTCCGTCGTGGTTGCCTCGGATTATGAGAATTTCTTTTGTTTGCTTTTTTAGCTCGTTGAAGAAGTCGGGTATGTCTTGCCATTCGCCTATTTCTGCCGTGGCAACCGTATGTTTTACGTCGCCCAAAATCAGTAATTTTTCAGGTTTGTGTGTGGATATGAGAGTTATTAGTTTTTTTAAGAGTTTTGGCGTTTGTGTTGGAACATGTATGCCCTTTTGTGAAAGGGCTATTTCCCATCCTATGTGCAAGTCAGCTATTACTATTGTTCGTGTTTTCTGTGTTCTTATTAGTGCAGCAGGATTTGGTGTAAGTAGCTTTAGTGAAGTTTTCATTTTGTTTCCTTTTTGGTTTTTATCAGGGTGAGTATGGTTTTGTGGATTTTTTGGTTGGCGGCTGCTATGAAGGTTACGTTTTGTTTTGGGTCTAAGTTGATGGTTAGTGTTTTTCCTTCTGGTGTTGTTATTTTTGCTCCTGCCTCTTGTATTATTAGCCATGCGGCTGCCATGTCTGTTGTGCGGAGTTTTCCACGTATGTCTATGAAGGCGTCTGTTGTTCCGTCTGCCACGTAGCATAGTTCTAGGGCGTTGGCTCCGAGGTGGCGTATGTGTTTTGTTTTTTGGATTAGGTTTGTTAATTTTGGGATTATTTGTTGGATTTTGATGGTGTTTATGTCTATGCCTATCACTGCTTCTTCAAGTGATTCTTCTTTTGATGGGGCTATTTTTTTGTTGTTGCGGTTGGCTCCTTCTCCTTTTTGTGCAGTGTATGTTACGTCATGGTATAGGTCTGCCACTAGGGCTGTGTGTATTGTGTTTAGTGTTGGTTTTGTTGATACTGCGATGGATGTTGCGTAGAAGGGTATGCCTCTTGTGAGGTTTGTTGTGCCGTCTATTGGGTCTGCTGTCACATAATGCTTGTAAGGAGTCTTGCCATATTCTTTTACGCCTGATTCTTCGCTTATGAGTGTGAATGAGATTTTATGTTTTTTCAGCGTGTTTATTATGGCGTTTTCTGCTGCTAGGTCTATTTGTTTTATTGGATCGCCGCCTGCTCCTATGCCTAGGTTTGGTTGTGGTTGTTTTAGTGTTTTTAGGAGGGGAGTGATTTGTTTTTGTATGTTGTTTTTGCATTGGATGAGAAGGCTTAGCCAGTTGGTTTGTCGTGTCATTTGGTGCGTTCTCCATTGTTTTTTGTTGTTGTTTTGGATAAAGAGTCTGCTGAAGTGAATTAGGCGTGTAAGATTTAGGGTTT